>JBKQRC010000079.1:0-44539 GCA_052326105.1 Candidatus Sulfotelmatobacter sp.
TTATCTTCCCCAGATCCAGCCCGCTCAATCGGTAACGGGGCCGCCGCGGCGCGGATGGCCTCAGCGAAGCCCACAATCTCCTCAACGGTTTCGCCTTTCATTCGTAGCGCAATGAGCAGCGCGGCAATCTGTGCATCGGTACACTTGCCGCTGAGGACCTCGGCCATCACGGCGCGAGCTTCAGCGCGGCCCAGCGACTGGCTGTGGTTGGCGAGACGATGCAGGGCGTCGAGGATCATGCGTAGGCTGCATTGTACGGCATACGCGCAGCGGCACGGATGCGTCGACGGTCAGCTCGCGTTCGCTCCCGCCCCTGCCAGTCGTTGCAAGAAGTATTCGCGCCAGTCTTCGGGCAGCGCAGCAGTGGCGATGGCTTTCTCCAAAAGGGTGCGGCTGTATTTCTCCTCGAGGAAGAGGTGGTTCATTTCTGCGATGGTGACCGCCTGTGGTTCCTGGCTCAGGAATTCGAACGAGTCGCCGGCTTGCACCGTGCCCTCCTGCTCCACAGAAAAGTAGAACCCGCTGCGGCCGCTGCGCAGAAATCGTTCCAGCATATCGTCGCGCTGAAACTTCGCCGCCAGTTTGTAACACGGAGTGCGGGGCTGGCGCACCATCACGACCGCGGTGCCGATCTGAAGACGATCACCGATGTGCAGATCGTTCTCCGCCAGACCTTCAGTCGTGAAGTTCTCCCCGAACATACCCCAAGGCAGGCTCATGCCCGGAAGCTCGCGGCGCCAGAAGGCATAATGCTCCGACGGGTAACCGTAGACCGCTTTGAAAGGGCCGCCGTGCACGCTCAAATCGGCTTGGCGGTCGCCGTCCAGATTCAGCGTGCGCAACCGAACGGGGCCAGCTACCGGCTGCTTGAAGATTCCAGTATTGATGGGGGTTCCTTTGTAGAGCGTTAGCCGCGGGTGCGCGACATTTAGTGAGACGAGTCTCAGCCGTCCCTCCCACTCGACGAGGATTTTGGTACAGGTTCGATGTCTGGCCCGGCGGGAACGGTGCAGGATTGTCCTTCCAAAGTGTCGCTCCCACCGCGACTGACCCTTGCCATTCCGCCTAAGCTCCGGCATAATAAGAGTTTGTCTTGATCTCGCCGGACTCTTCCGGAACAAGGATAACCGTCTCGTGTTAATGATTCGTCTGGCGCGCGTAGGTGCGCGCAAACAACCGCACTATCGCATTGTGGTGATTGAGAAAGCGCGCGCGCGCAACGGCCGTCCGGTGGAAGTGGTCGGGACCTACAACCCCCGCACCAACCCCGCCAGTGTCGAACTGAAGCGCGATCGCGTCGAGTACTGGGTGTCAAAGGGCGCGCAAATGTCGGAGCGAGTAAGCAAGCTGGTCTCGAAGGCTCTGGCTCCGGCGCCCGCGGGCTCCGCCGCCTGAGACCCAATGTGGGTGCCCCATCCTTTCGCGCTCTTTGGGAAAGGGTGGGCGCGGACTTTCATTCCACAATGAGAACAGACACTTATGACTGAGCCCTCCGCAGACGTGCGCGTTCTGATCGAGCTGATTGCGAAGTCGCTGGTGGACGCACCCGGGGAAGTCTTCGTCGAGCAGTTCGACGATGGCGTGATCGAACTGGAAGTCGCCGAAAGCGACGTAGGCAAGGTCATCGGACGCCAGGGCCGTACGGCTCGCGCATTTCGCGCGTTGCTGAGCGCCGCCGGCTATCGCGCCCACAAGCGCTACACGCTCGAAATCATCGAGTAGTTCCGAGCAGTTTGTCCGGCCAGCGCGTCGGAAGGGATTCGTATCAGGGTGCGGCTTCAGCCGCGCCGCAGGAGCAGCAGATTTCGGCGGCTTTGGCCGCTGAGGGCGACCGCCGACGTTGAGTCCTGAAACAAACGGCGAGTTTATTACGCTGGCTCGTCTGGTGAAAACCCAGGGCCGCCGGGGCGAGGTCGCGGTTGAGGTCCACAGCGACGTGCCGGACCGATTTGCCGAAGGCATGAAGCTGATCGCTCTCGGCCAGCAGCAGGACCGCCGCGAACTGGAGATCGAAGACCTGTGGCCGCACAAAGGGCTGCTGGTTCTGAAATTCCGCGGCGTGGATACGATCTCAGAAGCCGAAGTCCTGATCGGGGCTGAACTGCAGGTCCTGCGCCAGGAGCGGGCGAAACTTGAGCCGGGATGGACGTACGTCAGCGACCTGATCGGCTGCCAGGTGTTCGATCATGGACGCGAAATCGGCTGCATCGAGGACGTTCAGTTTGGAGCCGGTGAAGCTCCGCTGCTGATTGTCGCCGATGATACCGGGAAAAAGTTCGATGTACCCTTCGCCGAGGCGTATCTGGAAGACGTCAGCATGGCACGCCGGCAAGTGCGCATGAACCTGCCGGAGGGCATGTTGGAAGTCAATGCTCCGGTGACGGCAGAAGAAAAGAAGCAGCAGAAAGAAGAAGACGCGGTAGCGACGAAGAAGAGAAAAGTTTCTCCGCGTCCTCCGCGTCCTCTGCGGTGAAAGGTTTTTGGTTTTCGGGTTCGCCCCATGAAGGCCGACATTGTCACGATTTTTCCGGACTTCTTTCGCGGACCTCTGGAGCACGGCATTACCCGCAGGGCTCGCGAGATGGGCCTGGCGGAGATTGAAGTCCACGATCTGCGGCAGTTCACGCACGACCGGCACCGCACTGTGGATGACCGCCCATTCGGCGGCGGCGAAGGCATGGTGCTGAAGCCGGAACCGATCTTTGAATGTTTGGAGCCGCTCGGGCTCGCTTCCCGCGGGCGGCGTTTGTCCGGCGACGCGCGCCAGAGCGTCATACTGCTTTCGGCGCAGGGCGAGCGCTTCACGCAGCAAGTTGCAGCGGAGCTGGCTGCGCTCGATCGCATGGTGCTGATCTGCGGCCGCTACGAGGGCGTGGATGAACGCGTAGCTGAGTTTCTTGCGGACCGCGAGTTGTCCATCGGCGACTACGTCTTAAGCGGTGGCGAACTCGCTGCGGCCGTGGTGATCGAAGCGGTGACGCGCCTGCTGCCCGGCGCTGTGGGCAACGAGGCGTCGACGCGGCAGGAATCGTTTACCGCGCAGGGGAAAGCAGTCGAGGTTACGGAAAACGCAGGGCCGGATTCGACCTGTGGTTCCGGCGGACTGCTGGATTATCCGCATTACACGCGGCCGGCTGAGTTTCGCGGGATGCCGGTGCCGGAGGTTCTGATCAACGGCAACCACCAGGAAATCCGGCGCTGGCGCCGCGAGCGGGCTCTGGGAAAAACGCTGCGCAACCGCCCGGACTTGCTCGAGGGTGTGCCGCTCAGCGACGAAGACGGGAAAATCCTGGCCAGGATCAAGCGAGATGGCGACTAAGTGAATCAGCGGCGTCGTGACCGAGCACGATTTCAGAATTCAGATTGACACCAGGCTCCTGCGAAACTGTCATCCTGAGCGAAGCGAAGGACCTATGCACTCCTCGCCGCAAGCAAAACGCATAGGTTCTTCGCTGCGCTCAGAATGACAGACGCAATGGAATTTCAGAAAGCGAACCACGAAGGATAAACGACCATGTCCAACCTGATTATCGAAAAACTGCTGGCCAAGACCCGGCGCACCGACATCCCCGAATTTCGTCCCGGAGACACCGTACGCGTCCACGTGAAGATTAAAGAGGGCGACAAAGAACGTCTGCAGGCCTTCGAAGGCGTGGTGATCAAGCGCGACAACGGACCTCAGGCCAGCTTCACCGTGCGCAAGATCAGCTTCGGGCAGGGCGTGGAACGCATCTTCCCGATTCACTCCAAAGTGATTGACAAGGTTGACCTGGTGCGCTCGTCGAAAGTCCGCCGCGCCAAGCTCTACTACCTGCGCCACCTGAGGGGCAAAGCCGCCCGCCTGCGCGACGTGGAAAAGGCGTAGAAGGAACTTGTGTGGGGCCGGGTCGGGCCGAGAGAGGCTCGGTGTTGGGACCGTCCAAGCCGGCGTTATCCAGCCACCGCGACCAGCGGCTCCCGCACGACTTCCACCTGGGCAAACTCCTCTACTCTTCTCGTCTTGAGTCTGTTCAGCACATAGCTGAGCAAAGGCCGGTCGCCGCGCCGGATTTCCTGGAACTCCACACCCATGCCGAGATTATCCACCAGATACTTCACCTGGGCTTTGAGGGCCAGGCTGACGTCAAACACATTCAACATCAGCCGGAAATCTGTTCCCGGGCTGAATAGCTCCATGGCCGAGATGCGCGCGCCAAATTCGGAAATCTGCTGCACCTCGCCTTCCACGCGCTGCACGCCGTCAATCACCTCGGCCTGGCCTTCGACGTAAAATCGCGGCCGGCGCCGGCGGTTCCTCTCCTGCAGGCCGAACCCGCGACCTGCTTTGCCCCGCGCTTCATCCAGGATGACGGGTTGATATTGCTCTTCCATCTGCCGCAGTTCGTCGTCCCAGCGCGTCCTGCCCTCGACGCACTGCACCGTGAATTGTCCGCGCAAAGCAGAGGCGGGATCCGCGGTCCAAACCACCTGGCAGATCGCCTTGTTCCGACCGCGTTCCACCAGCACCAGATCGCCAAGGTTCACCGCGCGCACACTGACGAGCCGTGCGCCGTGCGGATGAATGTCATACGTACAAGCCGGCTCTATCGGGCCGCGCCCCTCCTGGGCCATGAGGCTCCAGCGTACGGGCAACGCCGCGTGCACCAGCTTTACTGTAGGCAGACTGTTTTCTGGCGGCTTGTGGTGGCTACGCTCCAAAACTGCCTCGCTTGCCGGACACACGTTGCTGTGTCCAAGCTAACAGTGCATGTCCGGCCGGACAATGTACCCGAGTAACTGAAAGCTGGTTACTAAGCGGCATTACCGCGGTGGGGGACGAGCAAGCCGACGGGCTTTTGCACAGGTTCGAGAGCAAACCCTCTTGCGCGATTCGTGGGTCTCGACGAAGATGTTTGCGACTCCCGTGCCATCTGTGGCTCCATCTGCAGTTCAATCGCCGCCGGTGCGGACGCTCTCTGCTTCGGCGGCCAAGCTGCGCCTGCTGAAGAAGCTGCGCTGCACGCTGCGCTATGAGAAGACGGCCTGGCAAGCGGGAGCGCGGCTCGTAGCGGGTGTCGACGAAGTGGGCCGCGGATCGCTATTTGGTCCGGTCGTGGCGGCGGCCGTGATTCTTGATCCAGCGTACCGGGTGCGGGGTCTGCGCGATTCGAAGCTCCTTCCGGCGGAACGGCGGGAAGTGCTGGCCGAGCGCATCCGCAAGCACGCTATCGCCTGGGCCATCGCCGCGGTGGACGCGGCTCGCATTGACGAGATCAACATCTACCAGGCGTCGCGGGTGGCGATGCACGATGCGGTGATGCAGCTTGTGCCCGCTGCTGATCACCTGCTGGTGGATGCCGTGCGTCTGGACTGCGAGCAGCCGCAGGATGCCATCATTCATGGCGATGCACTCTCGGCCTCAATCGCGGCGGCGTCCATCCTGGCCAAGGTGGAGCGCGACCGCATGATGCGGGAATTGGACGTGGCGTTTCCTGCCTACGGTCTAGCCTCGCACAAGGGATATTGCACGCCTCAACATCTGGCTGCGCTGCGCGAGCACGGTGCAACGCCGCTGCACCGGCAATCGTTCGCTCCGGTATGGCAAAACCCGGCGCCGCAGGAGGTGTTTGCTTTCATGGAGGACGATGAGGAGCCGGAAGTGATTGCGAATGAAGATCTTGCAGGGTAGCAAGGTAGATTTCCACAGTGTTCCTGAAGGAACACTCCGATGTATAATGTTGTACATACATTTTTGTGTGATTCATCTAAATGCAATAAGAAGAAGGGGTTATGAAGAGCCGGAAGAAAGATCGTAGACCTAACATCCACTCAAGAAGACCCAAGCCGCTGTCGGTTCGCGCCCGGAGCGCCAGCCGCAGACGGAAGGCGGGGAAGCGCGGTTTCTTTACCTTTTCAGCGCCGGTGGCGGAGTCGAAGTTGCACACCATGAAGATTGCCGATTTTTACCGGCCGCTGAAGAAGCCGGTCACGCTGCGTCTCGACGCCGACGTGATTGCGTGGTTCAAGAAAGACGGCCGCCGCTACCAGACCCGCATCAACGCTGCGCTGCGCAAGGTGATGGAGCGGGAGATGAGAGTGGCGGGAGGGTGAAGTAAATCCCCACCCTGTCTCCGCAAAAAGCGCGGAGACAAGGATGGGGCACCCGGAAGCTGACTGCGGACCTCAGACGCTGGACCTTGGACCTCGGACCTCGGGAGAGTCAACACTCCACGCTGTCTCCGCAGAAAGCTGCGAACTCCTGTCGCACGACGCGGCAGCAGGGTACCCGCAGCGAAGGCGATCGAAGGGCGACTCAATGTTGTTGCTTAGGCGATGCAGTTGGTGTTTCCTGATTGTTTTTCTCGTCGCGTGCGGCGGAGCGTCATCGCCAACGTCAACCACGCCGCCACAACAGCCGCAATCGGTGTGTGCTACGCCGGCGGCGAGCAACCCGGCCGGCGGGGGCGGGATCTATTCCCAGATTCAGATTGATCCGGCAGTCTATGGCACGCGCGATCCGTCGGGCTTGACCGTCTTCGGGTTCAGCCAGGAGGGCCAGAACTTGCCGGCTGATCCGCAAGTGCTCGAGATGCTGGCCAACATCGTCCCCCGTGCCTGGCAACGCTGGGACCTGGGGGGGACACAATCTTCCGACTATAACTTTAGTTATCCCGCGCAGGCCCAGGCCGCCGGAATTACCTTCATCGGCGGGAGCACCGCTACCGTTCTTTTTCAGGACGAATTCCCCGCGCCGTCACAATTCAACGCCGTGGTCTCCTGCAACGCGCAAGGGCAGCCCGTGGTCCACGCTCCGCTCAATTTCTACCGCGGAAGCATGGCCTCACCCACGTACCGGCAATACATCATCGGCATCGGGGAGCTACAGATCGATGGCGGAGTCGACGGACTTTTTTTCGATGAAGCAGACGAGAGCTATGAAGGCGCCACCTATGGCAACGGCAATGAGGGTTTCGACGATGCCGATGTCGCCGACTTTGGCGGATTCCTGTGCGCGAAGCATCCCAACCTGAGCGCGTCAGACTGGCAGACGCAATTCGGCGTCACGGCCGCGGACAAACTCAACTGCTCTGTGTCCGCAGATCAGTGGGGACGCACCTTCGATTATCGCGGCTATCTGGCCAGGAATGGCTGGCAGACGGATCCGTTGAACTCGTCGGATCCGCTGGCGGCGGAGTGGGGGAGTATGTACAGCGGCCATCCCGAACCGCAAAACGGAACGTTTACCGGAACCTACACCAGCCTGGTCTACTGGCAAAACATGGTTCTGACGCTGCGCAACTATGCGCGCCAGAAATATGGCCGCGAGATCTATATCACCGCGAACGGCGTCTTTCCTTTTGTCGATTTTCAAATGAACGGGCTCTGGGATGGCAATCCCGATGGCCCGGGCGGCGCTTCCGCCGACTATTGCCCGCTCACCCCGGAGGGTCATCTCGACGGCACCCAGTCGCTGCTGCAAGCCTTCCTGAGCATCAAACAGCGTTCGGCGCGGATCGATGGCCGTGTCGTTCCCGTCGCCGCGTTCATTGACTGGCCGACTGGAGTCATGACCCGGTATCTTTCTCTTCCATCGTCAGAACAGCAGGACTATTGGCGCATGTATGTGCCGGAAGCGCTGGCTGCCACGGTCTATTTGAACATGCATCTCCTCGATACGATCGGCGACCCGACCGCCCAGCAGCTCGGCTTGATGCCGCTGTTCGAGCAGACAGCGGCGTTTTATGAATCGCCGGCCCATGCTGCGCTCTATCACAACACCCAGGATCTGAGCGGCACAGTTACGGTGTCGGTTGCGAACATCGCCACGAATCTCACCCAGTTGAGCGACGGCCGCACCGTCGCCCATTTGATCAACCATAACTACTCGCAGGGATTTCAAGAACAGGACGCGGTCGTCGCCGCCTTTCCACTGGCTAAGGCTCCCGGATCGGTGATGCTTTTCTCTCTCGATTATGCGCAAGACACGCCGGTGTCGTTCACCTACGTGGGCGGGCAGGTGCAGGTCACGATTCCGAAGCTGATTTCTTACGTGGCGGTGGTGGCGCAGTGATGGGACGGCGCGCGGGGTTCCAATTCAAAATCCCCACCCTGTCGCAAAGAACGCGACAAGGGTGGGGCACCCGCAAGACAAGATCCCCAACCTGTCGCAGAGAACGCGACAAGGATGGGGCGCCCCCGTCGTTCAATGCTCCAGATCCTGATTCAGTTGATTGACTAGCTGCGTGTTGTTCTGCAGGGCACGCTGGAGGATTTCCGCTTGCTGCTTCGCGGTGGGCCAGTCCTGCTTTTCGACGGCTTCGGTCAGGCCGGGCAATTCCAGGTGGGCATAGGTGAAGCGGGCGCCGTAGAGAATGTGTTTGAACCAGGGGCGGCCGGGGATGCCGTTGGGATTCAGCCAGTTGCGCTCGACTTGCATCATTCCGTGATTCAGAGTTGCGGCGAGTTTGGGATCGACGGGGCCGGAGGCCAGTGTGCGGGTCAGCGATTGGTTCAGGCGCTTGCCGGCGGCTTCGAACGCGTCAATGGCTTTGAGGACGGGCTGAAGGTCGAGCGGCTGCCGGGCTTCGCCCGGCTGGACAGCCGGGGGCGGCTGTCCCCACACGGTCTTCTCATTGTTCCTCGCGAGCTCATCCACGAACTGGCGGATGTTCGCGGCGTAGCTGGCGAAATCGAAGGGGAGCAGGTCGGCGTTGGCGAGGCGTAGCGCGGTGACTCCCCACAACTGCGACATGAGCGTGTGGTAGCGGTAGCCGGGATCGCCGAAGTGATTCATCCAGTAGAAGTCGTCGTATCCGGAGTGGTAGACGCCGTAGTCGCCGTCGAACTCCAGGCCGATGACGGGCATGCCGACGAAATTCAAGAAAACTGTGTGATCGGAGCCACTGCCGATGCGGGTGTCGGCGAGAGATTCGTTCGCTACACCGGAATCGTTCATCTGGCCGGATTGCCTGCCTTCTTTCTTCTCGTGCGCAACGGTCGCCTTCCATGCGTCGAAGAGGCTCTGGCCGGACGGATCCTCGAGTGTGCGGCTGGTTTCGACCAGCATGGGGGCGAGCGAGGCGACGGCTTGCCCGTGAAAGTTTGGGCCTGAAGTGGCCTCGTCGACGTTGATGTAGGCGACGGCTTTGGCGCGCAGTTCGCCGGCGAATTGCTCTCCCCACTCGGTGGAACCGGTGAGTCCGACTTCTTCACCGTCCCAACTGCAGACGATGATGGTGCGGCGCGGGCGCATGCCTTGTTTGGCAAGCTGCCCGAGGGCGCGGGTCATTTCCATCATCGAGGCGGTGCCGCTGGAGGGATCGACACCGCCGAAAACCCAGGCATCGCGATGATTGCCGAGCACGACCCACTCGTCGGGCAACTCGGCGCCCCGGATGCGGCCTTCGACGACATAGTAGGGCTGGATGCCGTTTTCCATCTCGATTTTCAAGTGAACTTTCACGCGCTCGCCGCCGAGGTGATACTGAATCGGCAGGCCGCCTTGCCAGTCTTGTGGCGCGACGGGGCCGTCCATGTTTTCGAGCAGCGGCTTGGCGTCGTGCCAGGAGAGCGGCAGCGCCATGATTTTCGGCGCGGACAAAGCCTGCTCGATGGGAATGCGCTTCGCACCCGGCACCGATGCCCATCCCGGCGTTTGCGGATCGCCGGGAACCATGAAGTCGTAAGTAATAGCGCCGCGCTGGATTTTGTATTCCGGGCCCCAGGGACCGTCGGGATCGACTTTGCCTTTCTGGTAGCCATCTTCGGCGGGATCGCTGTAGATAAGGATCGCGGCCGCGCCTTCGCGCTGCGCGGTGAGCGCTTTGAATCCGCGATAGCTGTAGGGATTCGAATAACGAACGAGCACGACCTTGCCCTTCACACTGATGCGGTTCTGGCGCAGCAGCTCGTAGTCTTCGGGATTACCGCTGTGCGCGTAGACCACGGGCGCCGTGACTTCGCCGGAAATCGACATGCCGAGCCAGGCGCCGCTAATGGCAGGATTTTTCGAGTCGGGATCGGCGTCGAGCGGCGCTTCACGCAGAACGGCCTGATAACGCGTGGGCGCGATCATTTCAAGCGATGCGCTCTTGGGATTCGTACCGTAGACGTCGTAGCGGCGGATGACGACGTCTTCGAGTCCCTGCTTCTTCCACTCGTCGCGAATGTATTCCGCGAGTTCGTTGTTGCGCTTCGATCCGGCAACGTGCGGCTCGGCGGTGAAGATGCGGTGCTGACGGCGTTCTTCGTCGGGGGTGGGGATGGATTTGAACTTGTTCTCGATCCCGGCTTCGCGGGCAGCGGATGCGGGGGAGAAGCCGAGGATGGAGGTTTGAGCGGGAGTGGTGGCGTGAAAAAAAACAAATAGGGCGATTGCGGCGCAGGCGGGGCGAGTCATGGACGGTTGTGATTGTACCGCAGGCCAAAAGCCCGCGGCGCTTCGCACCGCATGACCGGGTCAGAGGACCCGGTCCCACACGACCCGACCCGGGTCAGAGGACCCGGTCCCAGACGAACCTGCTTCGCTTGCAGAATATCGCTCAGCAAGTCGGGCTTCGACTCATCGCGCACCAGGTGCGTACGAACTGGCAACTGCTGAGACTGTTAAGCAGACAACTCCCAAGACCTTCGAGAGTCTCATTTCCGGCTCTCCTGTTGTGATGATTTTAAATCCCACCTCGCGCGGCAGAAGTAAGACTATAGCGGCCGGCGCGGGCGAGCGTACAGGGAGGCTGCGCTGATATGATGCGGCAGATGTCCCGGCGCGGGAAATTCATTACCCTGGAAGGGCTCGACGGAACGGGCAAGAGCACGCAGATGCGCAGGCTCGCGGCGGCGCTGCGCGCGGGTGGGCATAAAGTGGTGGAGACGCGCGAACCTGGTGGCACAGCGATGGGAGAAAGAATCCGCAAAGTACTTCTGGACTCAGGCACGGCCGGGCTTTCTCCACTAGCGGAGATGGCGCTGATGTTTGCCTCGCGGGCGCAGCATATTGCCGAGGTGATCGAGCCAGCGCTGGCCGCAGGGAGCATCGTGCTCTGCGACCGGTTTACGGATTCGACGGAGGCTTATCAGGGCAGCGGGCGGAAGCTGGGCAGCGAGCCCGTGCGCGAGTTACACCGCGTGCTGTGCCGGAACGTGCAGCCGGACTTGACTCTCTTACTCGATTCGAACCCGGCGGCCAGCCTGGGCCGGGCGCGGCGCCGCAACCGGCGTGTGTCGAAGAGCGTGACCCGAACCCATGACGAAAATCGCTTCGAGCAGGAGACGCGGGCGTTCTTTGCCCGCGTGCACGAAGGATACCTGGCGCTGGCCCGGCGGGAGCCGGGACGCGTAGTGATGGTGGACGCGCGGGGGGCGCCGGGACAGACACATGCCCGGATTGTGGAGATCGTTCGACGAAAGTTGAAGTTGTAGGAAGTCATTTCTCCACCGAGTCACAGAGAGGACCTTGAAAATCATTCCTGGAATTGTTTTCCTCTGTGCCTCTGTGGTAGATTTTGCCTTGACCGTAGCCCATGCCCTTCTCTGATTTTCACGGCAATGCTGAAACCGTCCATCGCCTGCGCGACATGCTGGCGCGGGAAAGGCTGCCCCACGCGATCGTGCTGTCGGGCGCACGGGGAGCGGGGAAGTACACGCTGGCGCTGATGCTGGCGCAGGCGTTGAACTGCCTGAATCCGATTGAGTGCGGCGGCCTGCCGGACTTCTGCGGCAAGTGCGCGAACTGCACGCGCATCGCGCAGGCCGCCGATCTCGAAGCCCGCTTTGCCGAAGCGGTCGAGGCGCGCGAGAATCTGCGCGAGGCCGACAAAAAAGAAACGCGCATCTTCGTGCAGACGCATCCGGACGTGCTCATTGTTCCCCCCGACCCGCCGCAAATGATGATCAAGGTGGACCAGGTGCGGCGCGTCATCGAGACGATTTATTACCGGCCGGGAGAGGGCCGGGAACGGGTTTACATCTTCACCGATTCGGCGTTCATGAAAGAAGCGGCGAACTCGCTGCTCAAGGTGCTGGAAGAGCCGCCCGAATTCGCGACCATTTTTCTGCTCACGGAAAACCCGGGCGAGTTGCTGCCCACGATCCGCTCGCGGGCGATGGTGTTTACCCTGGGCGCATTGCCTGCGGAGGAGACCGAGCGCTACCTGGTCGAGCACCGGCCGGAATGGAAGGAGGCGCAGCGCGCGCTGGTGGCCCGCTTGTCGGAAGGCGCAGTGGGGCGGGCCCGCAGTTTTGACCTGGCGGCTTACACGGCGGCGCGCGACCATGCCCTCGCCCTGCTCAACTCCGCGCTGCGGGGAGGAGAACACAGCGAGCTGTTCAAGATCACCGAGTCGTACCGCGCCGGGGCGGAAGGGCGGGATAAGACCGAGCAGCTGATCCGGACGTTGTACTCTCTGTTGCGCGATCTGATGTTCATCAGCTCCGGGGCGCCGGAGGCGATCCGCAATACCGACATTTCCCCTGAGCTGAAACGAATGGCGGAATCCGCCGACTTCGACTGGATTACGTCAGCCTCTGACCGGCTCGCCGAAGTGGAGCGGGGTATGCGGCGGAACCTGCTGCGGTCGCTCTCGCTGGACGCCTTCGCCGCTGCGCTGGAGAGAGGCTAGAGGATTCTCACGGTCGCCGTAGCCCATTACTCGCTTACTGTAGCCCATTATTTACGGTCGTCCCGAGCGCAGCGAGGGATCTGGGGGTTTGCCTGGGGCGGCGATACTGGTGGTGCAAGCCAGAACCTGGGTCCCTCGCTTCGCTCGGGATGACAGGCATCTTCCGCGAGCTGAGGTTGGGGGGGCGCCGGGCGAAGCCCCAAAAGGGAAGTGCAGCCCGCGGAGTGGGCTGCACTGTGAATCAGAAAGATTTAGAAGTTCTTCAGCACCCGGGAGTTCTACTTTCCAGTGGCCGCCGGGCCGCAGATGCCCTCTTGTCCGGTCTGGCCGCTCACGCCGGATGCAACCGGGATGTAGATGGGATTCGATGTGAAACCACGGTAGGTGGCGATCACCATGTAGTCCCCCGTGAAGAAGTAGGAGGGTGTACTAAGCTGGGTGCTTGACGTATTTGCGTTCGCCCAGGTGCAAACCCCGTTGCCGTTTTGATCGGCAGTAGCTGTGAGCATTCCCGTTTTATTGAGTTCTACGCCATACGGAGGCGTGGGCAGAGGGGTTACCTGGTCCCACTGTGTGCCTTCAGGCGTAATCGTGTAGGTGGCAAAATTGGTTTCGTCAACCTGCTTGCCGCTGGTGTAGTTCGCCATCACCTGAAGTTGCAGAGTGCCCCCCAGGCCGGCGAGGTTCACCGTACCGGTCTGGCCGGAGGCTGTGATGGAGACGGAGCCAATCTTATCTCCGGTTCCGCAGCTGCTCGACACGAGCGCAAGGGCAGCGAGAAGTGTGACTAGAATTCGTGTACGTTTCACTGGAAGAATCCTCCGCGAGATTTCAATTTGCATGTTGGCAGTTCCCAATTTTGGAGGCAAGGAACGAATGTTCACGTCCGATGGTCACCAGGTGGCTTAAAAGGCATGGCGGAAGGGGCGCGGAGCCGCATGAATACAGGGGAAAGTGCAGATCGTGAGAAGCGAGCTCCAGGCCGGGCCAGGGAACAATTCACGGCAGTTACTTTCGGAATGGTGAGAAGAGAAGAATGGGATCGGCGGTCTGGCGCTGCGAAAAAATGGGGACGGCGGCGGCTCCGTGCCGCTCAGCTAATCCGGCGCTGAAACACAAAATCCCCGCCCTTGCCGCAAAGAACGCGGCGAGGATGGGGCACCCGCAGGCCTTCAGCGCCGCGGCAAGAGACCTACTTTCGGTAGCGGCTTCAGCGGCCGAAGTAGCTCTGGGCTAAAGCCCATTTCTTCTGCCAGTTCTATCGCAGGACTGGAAGGCCTGCGCCACCCAAAATCAGGTACGACGTTGAGTTGGTCCGCAGCCTGTTAAAAGCCCAGGATCATCAGCGGGCCCCTCATTCCAGCGCTGAGGAGCCTGCTCTGAGCGTGGTCGAACAGCGTTGCGCCACCCAAAAACCCAAAAGCCTTTCGCAACGGACAATGACATTCGTAACGTTGTCATCACGTTACTGGCGTCCTAGTATCGCGATGGGGAAAGAGTGTCTCGCAATTTCGTTCTGGCGCCGGAATGGGCGGGCAACGACGCGGCGGGAAATCTGGAACTCACGTTCATCTCCTGACGCACACAGCAGGACGTCCGCGAAAGCTCAGGTGGAGGCAGTACATGAAGATTCTGTTTCGATTGCTACTTAGTTTGCTGATGATGCTGGCGATTCTGCTGCTGGCAAGCTGCGCCGGCGGTGCGCCGGGATGCCCGCAGGTGGCGTTCGGCGGGACAGCCTGCACGCCGGGAGGTGGTGGCACCATTGGCGGCGGAGGCGGTGGTGGCGGCGGCGGCGGTGGCGGCAGCAAGGCTGCGGCCTTTGCCTACGCGGTGGATGAAAACGGCACGATTGATGGATACGTTCTGAATACGACGGCGGGAACGTTTGGAGCGATTTCCGGGTACACGGCGCCGGCAGTGCCGACAAACAGCGGCGGGGTTGGCATGGTGGTGGCGCAGAGCCAATATCTCTACGCTGGGTTCGGAAGCACGTTTCAGCTCTACGGCTGGACGATCAACTCCAGCGGAGCCCTCGCCGCGATTGGCGGAAGCCCATATTCGGCGCCCTTCCTCGGTCAATACTTAGGGGGAGTCGGGCAGAACAACATGATCACCGATCCGGCAGGCTCGCTGCTATTCATTTCGGATGCCGCTCAGAATCAAATCTATGTGTATCAGATTGGCGCTGGCGGAATCCTGACCGCTGCTGGTGGGTCTCCCTTTGCCGGTCCGGCGGGGCTCTCGCCTGCGTTCACGCCCATGAACCTGGCCACGGACGGGTTAGGAAAGTACCTCTACGTGATCGACGGAACATTCAGCACGCACACAGGCACGAAGATAGCGGCGTATGCCATCGGGAGCAGCGGAACACTCACGGCTGTGCCGGGCAGTCCGTTCAGTTATCCGATGTGGCAGGTGAAGGGCGAACCCACCGGGCAGTTCCTGATCGGCACCAGCGGAAGCTCGGCATACGACGGCGTGCCTGACGACGATCATCTCTATGTATTCGGCATTACGCAGTCGGGCGCAAATGCCGGTGCGATCGCGCCCGTTTCAGGATCACCGTTCGTCACATCCTACTCGCCCTACAGCATCGCGGTGCAATCGAACTCGGGTGGGACGCTGGTATATTCCTTGAGCTTTAACGATATCGGGACCGCATTCAACCCAATCGAAGGGTACGCCATCACGAGCACGGGAACGCTGACGCTAGACACGTTATCGCCCTTCAGCCTTCCGAACGCAGAGGGTACGTGGGGGCAGTTTGATCAGAGTGGCCAATTCTTGTTTACTTACGCCAGCTATCTCAACCAGAGCACCAACACGATTATCACGCAACTGGCGCCTGTGGATGTGGGAACCGGCGGAGCTCTGACTCAGCCGGTCAGCCCCCTGACATTGGTGACACCAGGATTCTGGGTGGTGACGGACCCGCAATAAGCCGTCCACTACCAGCGGCTGAGCACTCCTGTTGACACCCTGGAGACCCGCATGAACTGCGGGTCTCTTTTTGTTTGTGTGGCGGGGGGTACAATAAATGGTGTCCCGTCGTGGTGATGTGGGCCGGTTTGTCGCTGGCGTCGGTCGAACTGTCGAGCTTCGCTCGACCGGACGGCCGAGGGCGGCCGTCCCCACATGGACCGCGCCAGGGGGTAGACCTTTTCACTCTCGTCATAGCGCTGGACTGTTGAGGCCGCCGAAAACGCTAGAACGTGACCATCAAGATCAGAATCCCGAGGGGAAGCGGCGGAGCGGAGGGTAAAAGAATCCGCGGGCTGCCACGCGATCCGGTGCTGCGGGCAGCGCTGGTGGCGTTTCTGATTCTGGCCGTGTCGTTTACCGTCCTGTTTTCCTACTACTACATCAAGTACGACCGGATCATCGAGCGGCGCTTCCGCACGCCGGTGTTCGGCAACTCGGCAAAGATTTATGCCTTGCCGCGCATGGTGCGTACTGGGGAACAGATTGACGCGCCGGAGATTGCGGCGGAGTTGCGCCGGGCCGGGTATTCCGACAAAGACGGGCAGTCGAAGCTGGGCAGTTTCCGGCTGGCTGGCGACGGAATCGAAATCACGCCCGGGCCCGAGTCGTATCACAGTCCGGAACCGGCGCGCATCAGCATTCAGGACGGGCAGGTAGACCGCATCACCAGTAAGGGAAGTGAGCTTTCGGCCTATGAACTGGAGCCGCAACTGGTGACGGCGCTGTTCGACGCAGAGCAGCGGTCGAAGCGGCAACTGGTGAAGTACAACGACATTCCGCCGCTGATGGCGCAGGCCGTGCTGGCCATCGAGGACCGGCGCTTTTTCGAACACAGCGGGGTGAATTTTCTGCGCATGGCCGAAGCGGCCTGGATTGACGTGGTGCGGGGACGGCACGAGCAGGGCGGGTCCACCATCACCATGCAGCTTTCGCGCGGATTCTTCCTGACTCCGGAAAAGACGATCAAGCGCAAGCTGACGGAGATGCTGATTGCCGAAGAACTGGAGCAGAAGTTCAGCAAGCAACAGATTTTCGAGTTTTATGCGAACTGGGTGGACCTGGGGCAGAGAGGCTCGTTCGCCATCAGCGGGTTCGCAGAGGCGTCGAAGGCATACTTTAACAAGGACTTGAAGGACATCACACTGCCGGAAGCGGCGCTGCTGGCAGGATTGATTCAGCGGCCCAGCTACCTGTCGCCCTACCGGCATCCGGAGCGCGCGCTGGAGCGCCGCAATGTGGTGCTGGAGTCGATGGTCGAGACGCACGCCATCACGCGCGAACAAGCCGACAAAGCCAAAGCGGCGCCGCTCAAGCTGGCACCCCCGAATGTGGAGGCGAGCGACGCGCCGTATTTTGTCGACATGGTGCGCGATACGGTCATCAGCAAGTTCAATGAGCACGAACTGAACGACCAGTCTTACCGCATCTACACGACGCTTGATCCTGATTTGCAAAAGGCGGCGGCGCAATCGGTGGAAATGGGCATCAAGCTGGTGGACGAGCAAGTGAAGAAGCTGCGGACCAAGAAAGTGAAAGTGGGGAAAAAGATCGAGACGCAAGTGGAGCCTGGTCCGCAAGCGCAGGTGGCGCTGGTGGCGCTCGATCCGCACACCGGGGCGGTGCTGGCGCTGGTGGGAGGAAGAGACTACGGCTGGAGCCAGTTGAATCACGCGGTGGCAAAGCGGCCAACGGGATCCATTTTCAAGCCGTTTGTGTATGCGGCAGCGGTGAATACGGCACTGGACGGCGCGCAGACGGTGCTCACGCCGGCCTCGACCGTCACCGACGAGCCCTCGAGCTTCGCGTACGGCGACCAGATCTACGAGCCGCGCAACTATAAAGAGGAATACCACGGCGAGGTCACGCTGCGCTATGCGCTGGCCATGTCGCTGAACAACGCAACGGTGAAAGTGGCGGAAGAAGTGGGCTACGACAAGGTGGCGGATCTGGCGCGGCTGGCGGGGATCGCTTCGGTGAAGGCGACGCCGGCCATGGCGCTGGGATCGTATGACGCTTCGCCGCTGGATATGGCTGGGGCGTACACGTCGTTCGCGAACACTGGCGTGCGGCTGTCGCCGATCCTGGTGAGGTCGGTGCGCAACGCCACCGGCGACGTGCTGGCGAATTACAGCACGGACCAGCGGACGGTGCTCGATCCGCGCGTGGCCTACGTCATGACCAACATGATGGAAGGCGTCATCAACAACGGTCTGGGATTTTCGGCCGTGCGGGGGCGTGGGTTCACGCCGCCGGCCGCGGGGAAGACGGGCAGTTCGCACGATGGCTGGTTCGCGGGATATACCTCAAACCTGCTCTGCATTGTGTGGGTCGGCTATGACGACTACAGCGATCTGCGATTGACCGGAGCCATGACCGCCGGACCCATCTGGGCCGAGTTTATGAAGAAGGCGGCGGCGTTGCCGCAATATGCCGACATGCGGGAGTTCGCGCAACCGTCGGGCGTCGTGGATGTCGAATTGGACAAGGCCACGAATCGGCTGGCCACGCCGGCTTGCCCGGATGATTATGTTACCGCTTTCGTGGCCGGGACCGAGCCGCGCGAAACCTGCGACGAGCAGGCGGGAGTGAGGGGATTCTTCTCCCGCTTATTGGGAGGCGAGAAGGTGCTGCCGCCGAATCCCCAGGCGGCGAACGGGCAAGACGCGTCGCAGCAACAGGATCCCAACAAAAAGAAGGGCTTCTTAGGCAAGCTTGCCGGAATCTTCAAAGATGACAAAGGTACGGCTCCGCCGCCTAAACCACCGGACCCCGGGCAGGCGGCACCGCATTGACGGCCGGTCTTACGTCGCAGGTCTTAGCGGTTAGGTCTTAGGCCTTAGACTGTGCGATTTGCGAGTGGCCTGACAACTGACACCTGACACCTGACGCCCAACACCTATGGCCCGGACGCCTAGGACCCCACTGCAAAATCTTCGCCGGGCAGCCCAAACTGTGCCAGAATGAGCTCAGCTGGCGTGTTCTTGGGGGTGTCCCATGTTGTCCTGCCCGAGAGTGTCCCTGATTCCCGTATCGCTTGTCGCGATTTGTGTTGTTGCCCTGTCTGCCTCGTCGTGGGGGCAGGTTTCCCACTCAGAACAAGTTCAGGTCAGGCCGCCGCTGATCCGGACGGTTGACCCTCCGGCGCCGGATGCGACTGTGGCCGATCTGGAGGCGCGAGCGGACGCGTTGCACGCGCAGAAGCTTTACCTGGACGCGCTCGACTACTATCGCGCTGCGCTGGCCAAGGAGCCAAACTCGTTTAGGCTGCTGAACAAGATGGGGATTACCGAGTTGATGATGCCGCGCTACCGGGAAGCGAGAAAGTCTTTCGAACAATCGATCAAAGCGAACCGTGAATATGCCGACGCCTACAACAATCTGGGTGTGGTGTATTACGAAGAGAGAAAGTACGGCACCGCCATCAAGCAGTATCACAAAGCCATCGAACTGGACGCGAATTCGGCGGCGTTCTTCAGCAACCTGGGAGCGGCGCAGTTTGCCCGGAAGGAATTCGATCCCGCGGTGGCCTCTTACGAACACGCTCTGGAACTCGATCCTGATGTTTTCGAGCGGACTTCGCGCGGTGGAGTGCAGGCGCAGCTGCCCAGCCCCGAGGATCGCGCGCGCTACGACTACACGGTAGCAAGGCTATACGCCAAGATGGGCTTCTCGGACCGGTCGCTGGAGTATCTAAGGAGGGCGATGGAAGAGGGATACAAGGACTTCAACAACGTGTACAAGGACACGGAGTTCGCCGAACTGCGCAAAGATAAGCGTTTCGCGGAGTTAGTGGCGACGAAGGTTCCCGCATTGCCGAACTAGGGGGCGCGAGGTTTTCCTTCCTGCGGTGTTTTGTTGTATGTACAGCACAAGAATTACAAAGTTTTACAAAATTAGACGAAACTTCCGAAGGTTCTAGGGTTTAATGCCTGTACATACTCCTGAAAACAACAGGGTGAGTAAGGAGAAACGGTAGCCCATCGGATGCTGACCCGAGCACGCCCCAAGCAAGCGTCCGGTGGGTTTTTTCTTTTGAGCTGCCAGCTCAAAATCAAACCATCACCGCAGAGGACGCCGAGTACGCAGAGGTTTTAGATAGTTCTTCCTCTGCGTGCTCGGCGTCCTCTGCGGTTTTCATTTGCTTTTCATTTTTACTGCACTGAGGCGCTTCTCTCTCCGATATAGGCCTCTACGACTTTCTTCCACTTGCCCTGCGCCTTGAGGATGAATTCGACGGCGTCGCGGAGAGCGCCGTCGCCGCCGGCGTGGGGCGTGATGTAATGAGCCTCCCGCTTAACTTCGCCGCGGGCGTTCTTGACGGCGATGGCGAGGCCGCCGGCGCGCATGGCAGGAAGGTCAATGACGTCGTCGCCGACGAAAGCGGCTTCTTCCGGTTTGAGGCCTGCCTCTTTCACAATCTCCTCGAAAGACGTGCGCTTGTCTTGAATTCCCTGACGCACGTACTCGAGCTTCAGATCGCGTGCGCGCAGGGCCACGGTTTCCGAAATGCGCTTGGTGATGAGCCCAGTCTTAATGCCAGCCAGCCGGGCGAGCGAGATGGAGGTACCGTCGTGAGCGTGGAAGCCCTTGGCTTCGATCATGCTCTGGCTGTGGAAGCCGAAGCCTCCCTGGCCGCCGTGCTGGGCACACTGTTCTTTTTCTCTTTGATCGAGAACGCTTTGCTGCGTCCCCGCGGGGGCGGGAAAGATGAAGAGTTTGCCGTCGGTGAGGACGCCGTCAACGTCAAAGAGCAGGAGTTTGATCTTACGGGCGCGAGATTGGGCGGAGAGTTTTCGCATCGCATGAATTCTAGCAGTCGTGCGCTATGTCCGGAGCTGATCCTGCGCGCTGCGGGGGGCAGCACACCAGAGGAAGCTGGTCAGTCAGGGATCGGGATTTAACGCCAACAATCGGCAGCAGCGGCATACAATGCCGTCGATGCGCCTGGCGGACTTCCAGCTTTTATAATGCGGCTGGTTTACTTCAGCTCCTGGAGAGCGGCAAGAAGTCCTCGAACCCCTCGAATCAAGGGGAACTGCATTTCCGGGAAGGAATCGAGGTCGAATGTTTCGGCTGAGACGTGGGCTGATGTTCATACCCGTTATATGGCTGCCGGTGGTTTTGGTGGGTTGCGGAGGAGGAAGTTCGTCCGGCGTCGCCCCGACGACGACCACTCTGGTTTCTTTGGAGAATCCAGCAAATGTTGGGCAGGCGGTGACGTTTGCGGCCACTGTGTCATCCAACAACGGGATTCCAGTCACCGGTTCGGTTGGGTTTTACACTGGAACCTCGAAGGTTGGAGATGCGCCTCTTTCGAACGGTGTAGCCAACTTTGCCCTCACGAACGACGACGCATCGGGCGCCTCCGAAACCATTACGGCGGAATATGACGGCACCAGCAATTCCTTCGCCCCCAGCACCTCGGCCCCAGTGACCCAGACCTGGAGCACGGGAACAACCATCGATGTTTGTCCATCAGACTTCGGGTGCGCAACCAATTACGTCTGGAATAACGTGGATCGTGCCTTCGAGGTCTTTGTGCCAACCGCGCTCCCTCCGAACCCGGCCATCGTCATCATGCTCCACGGAACGCAGATCACCACCGCGACTGGTTCCAATCCACTTCCCGTCATTCAGTTGGACTCGGGCTGGTCGGCCGTCGCCGACTATTACGGCTTTATTCTGGTCAAACCCGCCTCCACCTATAATTCGAGCTCGAACCAGTGGAATTGGAACTCGTATTGCATGGACGGAACGGCATTGTGCGACCCCTACGGATCGAACGGCGGAGCATTTCCCTACGCGGAGGGTTGTGGTTCGGCGGATGGAGAGTGCCCCGACGATATCGGTTTTCTGGGATCTCTGATCAAAAGTCTGCTTACGAATCAGAATTCTCAATACGGTAACTTCACCGCGAGTCCGCACATGGTGTACGTCACCGGTTTCTCCTCGGGCGCGCAAATGACCGAGCGCGTGGGCGTCGAACTCTCCAATCTGGTAGCCGCCATCGCTCCTGCTTCCGGCCCAATGTACAACGTACAAGGGACAAACATTTCCCTGCCGCTGCCCTTGCCAGGCAATGTGCTCGCGCCCATTTCCGTTCAGGAGTGGCACGGCACGGAGGATGAGGAATTGCCGCCCTGCAACGGCTCCGCCCTGGCTGGCAGCAACGGTACGACCAATTATTCGGGCGTCATTTTCACGCTGGACACGGTCGATAACACGTTCAACTATTGGACGGGCACGACGGCCGATAATCTTACCGATCAGAATGCTGTGTTTCAAACCACGGCGACTCTCTGTACGACTGTTACGCCAGAGAATCAGATCGGGTCCAACTACGCCAATGATGCGTCCACTCCGCCCTATCCAGAACCTCCGAATGTTCCGGTAATGCCGTCTGACCTGACGGGTAACATTGCGGTGAGCACCGTACCGCCCCCTGGTGGTTTTCGCAGCGCCCCAATCACGGCTGCGAGCGAATCGAGCACGGCGCCGGGTACGACGGTCACGATTACTAGCACGTCGAATCCCGGCGTAGGAGGTGTGGCCATCATTACGGGGATGACTCCCTCTCAATACAACGGGACTTGGATCGTCACGGAGTCCACAGCCACGAGTTTCCAGTACACCAGCACAGCGAGCGGACTGGCAGATGCGACAGGGTTTGGAACGGCAACCGGGGGTCAGAATACTGAAGTCCAATTCATTTGGGAACCGGGTGTTGAGCACTCCTACGAGGCCCAGTACAATTGGGCGCGCTGGCTCTTTTTTGCCGCTCACCCGTGCCCATCGTGCGGATCCGGTAATGATCAATCGAAGTCGAACTCCAAGTCCAACTCCAACTCCAAGGACAAGAGATAATGGAGTGGACAGCACACCATTCCCGCGCAGTATGACGCGGCCCCTTTCCTCATGATGAGCGATCCTCGCATTGACGCGAACAGGGATTGACGAGACAATAGCAGCCGGCTCGACGGCCAAAAATCCGACCTAAGTCTTAGGTATGCCTGTGCGAGCTGATGCCGCTAAGAATCCTCAGCACTACCGGTTTCCCGCAGCGTGTTTTTCGGCGTTAACCAGGGGCACGCTAACCAGGGGCGCTTCAACCCGGGCCGCGTCCACCTTGGCGGTCGGTGTCGGCCTCCAATTCGCGTCCGCGCTCGCAATCTGTGTCGTCGCCTCCGCGTCCCTGGCTCAAACTTCTGCTCCCGTCAGCATGCCCATGCTCACCGTATCACGGGTTCAATCGCCCGGCTGGTGGCCCACCAAAGGGGACGCCACACGAAATAGTTACGTGGGCACGGCAACGTGCGCGAGGTGTCATGCGTCCAAGGTTGCGACCCAGCAAAAACACGCCATGGCCCGCGCCGCCGTTCGCGCCGCCGACGCGGAGATCCTTCACCAGCATGACCATCTCTCCTTTCGTCTTGGTCCCTACCGTGAGCAGATCGTAACCAAAGGCGAGAAGAGCGTTCTAACGGTCAGCGCCAGCGATGGCGCGGCGCGTCTCTCCACCGACCTGCTGTGGGCGTTTGGCGTCGGTCACATGGGACAAACTTATGTCTACGAGAAAAACGGCAGCTACTACGAAAGCCATCTGACTTTTTTTACGTCTTCCCAAGATCTGAATATCACTCCCGGGCAATCTCCTGCCACGCCCCGCAGCCCCGAAGATGCCGCAGGGCGTCGCATGCCGCCGGCAGAGAGCCGCGCATGTTTTGCCTGTCACACAACCGCTGCGGTGACCAACAATCAACTTGATGTAAAGGGCGCTGTGCCGGGCGTCACCTGCGAAGCCTGCCACGGACCGGGCGCCAGTCATGTGGCCGCCATGAATTCGGGACAGCAGGAGGAGGGCGCGCAACTGATCATGAATCCCAGCCGCTTGGATCCGGTCGAGTCCGTGGATTTCTGCGGCGCGTGCCACCGCACCTGGGAAGATGTTGTGACGAACCTGGGACTTGGAGTGTTGAACGTCCGCTTTGCGCCTTACCGGCTGGAAAACAGCAAGTGTTGGAGCAAACCAGACGCTCGGCTCACCTGCGTTGCCTGCCACGATCCCCATCAGCCTCTGGAGCACGATCCTGCAGCCTATGATTCACGCTGTCTGCAATGTCACGTCAATCAGCCCGGCGCAAAAGCAAACGCCGATCACCCAGGCGCGGCCTGCCCCGTAAGCACGAAGAACTGTACCACCTGCCACATGCCTAAAGTCGAGTCTTACATGCACTCGACCTTCACCGACCACTGGATCAGCAAACCCCTCAGATGACAGATCTGGGTCCACTTCGGGTCAGTTGACCGTTTCTGAGAGCTCTCCCCTTAGATTTGCTGCGAGGGCGAAGGATTGGCGAAAATACATTTTCGGGCTAGAATACCCCAATGCAGTCCCTTCCTGCCTCGCTGGCCTGGGCCCATCCTCTCGTTGCGGAGTGGTTTGTGCGGCGCTTCGGCACGCCGACCGAACCCCAGGAGCAGGGCTGGCCGCACATTCTTGCCGGGCGGACGACGCTGATTTCGGCGCCTACGGGGTCAGGGAAAACGCTCGCCGCATTTCTGGCTTGCATTGACCGTCTGGTGCGCAAGGCGCTGGCGGGCGATTTGCGCGACCGCACTCAAGTTCTCTACATTTCCCCGCTCAAGGCGCTGGGCAACGACATCCAGAAAAATCTTGAAGTGCCGCTGGGAGAGATTCTGGCGCTGGCCGGCGAGCGCGGTCTGCTGATGCCGGAGATTCGCACCGCGGTGCGCACCGGCGACACGCTGCAACCCGAGCGGCGGGCGATGCTGAAGCGGCCTCCGCACATTCTGGTCACTACGCCAGAGTCGCTCTACATTCTGCTCACGGCCGAAAAGAGCCGGGCCATCCTGCGCGATGTGGAGACGGTGATTGTAGACGAGATTCATGCGGTTGCCGATGACAAGCGCGGAGCGCATCTGGCGCTGTCGCTGGAGCGGTTGGAGGCGCTGACAGCAGGTTCCTCGTTGCGTTCGCTCCTCGGAATGACAACGGGTGGGGGTGAGTCCCGGCTGGTGCGTATCGGTTTGTCGGCGACGCAGAAACCGATTGAGGAAGTCGCGCACTTTCTGACCGGAAGCGGGCGGGCGGATCCGGTGATCGTCAACATCGGGCACAGGAGAAAACTCGATCTTGCTATCGAAGTGCCGCCCATGCCGCTGGGCCCGGTTGCTTCAAACGAAATGTGGGACGCCATTTACGACCGACTGGTGGCGCTGGTGGGGCAGCATCGTTCCACACTGGTCTTTGTCAACACACGGCGGATGGTCGAACGCATGTCGCATGAATTGGGCGAGCGCATGGGCGAGGAGAATGTCGCGGCGCACCACGGCAGCTTGTCGCGCAAGCTGCGCCTTGCGGCCGAGAAGAAGCTCAAGGAAGGGCAGGTGCGAGCGCTGGTGGCGACGGCCTCGCTCGAGCTGGGAATCGATATCGGCACGGTGGATCTGGTGGTGCAGATCAATTCGCCGCGGGCAATCGCCGTGGCGCTGCAGCGCGTGGGGCGCTCGGGGCACTGGCGCGGGGCGGTTCCGAAGGGACGGTTCTTTGCGACCACGCGCGACGATCTGATGGAGTGCGCGGCACTGGCGCGGGCGATCAAGCATGGAGATCTGGACCGGCTCATCATTCCGGAGGCTCCGCTGGATGTGCTGGCGCAGCAGATTGTGGCGGCGTGCGCGGCAGGGAGTGGCGAGGGCCCGCGGGCAGGAGTGCCCGCGCCACAAGATGAAGGATGGGGCGAGGATGAGATGTTCGCGCTGGCGCGGCGGGCGTATCCCTATCGCAATCTCACGCGCGAGACCTTTGACGCGATTCTGGAGATGCTGTCGGAAGGGATTGCGGCCCGCCGCGGGCGGTATGGGGCGTATCTGCATCGTGATCGAGTCAACGGAAAACTGCGTGCGCGGCGGGGAGCGCGGCTGGCGGCCATCACGAGCGGGGGAGCGATTCCGGAGACGGCATTGTTTGCGGTGGTGGCGGAGCCGGACGGGCTTGTGGTGGGAACGGTGGACGAGGATTTCGCCACCGAGAGCATGGCCGGCGAAGTCATGCTGTTGGGGAACACCTCGTGGCGCATTAAGCGGATTGAACTCAAGTCAGGCCGCCTGCTGGTAGAAAATGCCCACGGCCAGCCGCCGGGGATTCCGTTCTGGCGGGGCGAAGCTCCGGCGCGGACCCAGGAACTGTCGGCGCATGTGGGCGAGGTGCGGGAAAAAATCAGTGAGATGCTGCCGCGCACTTCGCCGGTGGGATTCTCGGCGACGCAGCCGGAGGTGGCTGCGGCTGTGAGTTGGCTGAAGGAAGAATGCGGTCTGGACGATTCGGGCGCGGAGCAGGCGATTGAATACATCCTGCAGGGGCGGGCCGTGCTGGGCGCGGTGCCTACCGAGACTACGGTGATTGCCGAGCGCTTCTTCGATGAGGGCGGCGGAATGCAGTTGGTGATCCATGCGCCGTTTGGCGGGCGGATCAACAAGGCGTGGGGACTGGCGCTGCGCAAGCGGTTCTGCCGCGGATTCAATTTTGAGCTGCAGGCAGCGGCGACCGACAACGGGCTGAACATCGCGCTGGCCGAGCAGCACAGCTTTCCGCTGGGGGATGTGTTTCATTTTCTGCAGGCGGATACGGTGCAGCCGATTCTGGAGCAGGCGGCGCTGGATTCTCCGATGTTCGGCACGCGCTGGCGCTGGGACGCCAACCGGGCATTGGCGCTGCTGCGTTTTCAGAATGGAAAGAAGGTCCCGCCGCAGATTCAGCGGATTCGCTCGGACGATCTGCTCGCGTCAGTGTTTCCGGATGCGGCAGCCTGCTTTGAAAATATCGAAGGCGACCGTCAGATTCCGGACCATCCATTGGTGAAAGAGGTAATGAAAGATGTGCTCACCGAGGCGATGGATCTGGAGGGTCTGAAGACGCTGCTGCGCGGAATGGCCTCGGGACAGATCCGGACGATCGCGGTGGATACGCCGGTGCCGTCGCAGTTCTCGCACGAAATCCTGAACGCGAATCCGTACGCGTTTCTGGACGATGCGCCGCTGGAGGAACGTCGGGCGCGCGCGGTGGAAATGCGGCGGATGCTGCCCGAGTCGGTGCTGGAGGAAGTGGGGAAGCTCGATCCAGGGGCGATTCAGCAGGTGCGGGAAGAAGCCTGGCCGGACGTGCGGGACGCGGATGAACTGCACGACGTGATGCACACGCTGGTGGCGTTGCCGGAGGAAATTTCACCTGCAATGTGGGGACAGGTTATGTGGGGACAGCCGCCCTCGGCTGTCCAGTCGAGCGAAGCTCGATTTGCGGCTACGGGGCTGGAAACAATCCCTGATCTGAGCCAGGAGAGTTCAGCTTCGCTGAACTGGACAGCCGGGGGCGGCTGTCCCCACATAAGTAATGCCGGCTGGGAGGGCTATCTCGAGAGGCTGATGAACGAGGGGCGGGCGGGGATTGCCTCCGTTGAAGGGCGGCGCTACTGGGTGGCGGCAGAGCGGGCGCGGAGTTTTGCGGTCCTGTTTCCTTCGGCGGAGTTTGTGCAGGCGGTGGCGGATGTCGAGAGGACCGAGGTTTCTCGCGACGATGCTTTGCTCACGCTGGTGACTGGCTGGATGTCGCATCTGGGGCCGGTGACGGCATCTGGGCTGGGGGAGATGCTAGGGTTTCCGGCTTCCGAGGTTGAGAAGGCGCTGCTGCGGATGGAGGCCAGTGGGACAGTTCTGCGCGGGAAGTTCACGGATCAGAGTGCGCGGGCGAGTCGCCTGCGCCCACGCGAAACTGTCGAGCTTCGCTCGACGTGGCCGGATCAGAGATCCGGCCCCACAGAGGCACAGCCACAACCACACGAGACGGAGTGGTGCGAACGGCGGCTGCTGGCGCGGATTCATCGGCTCACGGTCGGCATGCTGCGCAAGCAGATTGAGCCGGTTACCGCGGCGCAGTTCATGCGCTGGCTGATGCGATGGCAGCATGTGGCTCCGGGAACGCAGGTCGCCGGTGAGCGCGGCACGCTGGAAGTGTTGCAGCAGTTGCAGGGATTTGAGATTCCGGCGAATGCCTGGGAGCGCCAGGTGCTGGCGCGGCGGATTGTGGATTACGATCCGAAGTGGCTTGACCAGCTTTGCCTGACCGGCGCAGTGGGGTGGGGACGGCTCTCGCCGCATCCTGCAACCGTGGAGTCGGCGAGCGGGAATGGTTCTGCGGAAGCGGGAATCGTTCACCGGCAGCGGCGGGTGATTCCGACCAGCGTAGCTCCGATTACATTTTTCGTGCGGGAAGAAGCGGACTGGATGGCCGTAGGTCAAAATCCCCACCCTGTCGCGGACCACGCGACAAGGGTGGGGCACCCCGGCCCGGAAGATCCGCGTGGGCTCAGTCACGGAGCAAAATTGGTGCTCGAGTTTCTGCGGCAGCGCGGCGCTTCTTTCTTTGCGGACGTGGTGCGCGGGACCGGAAAGTTGAAGGCCGAGATCGAGACCGCGTTGTGGGAGTTGGTGGCGGCGGGACTGGTCACGGCCGATGGTTTCGACAATCTGCGCGCGTTGATTGATCCCAAGCGGCGAGCAGGACAGGGAAGCGGGCGCAGCACGCGTCCGCGGCACAGCACAGGGCGCTGGGCCCTGCTGCATGCCGATGTAGCGGTGGAGCGGCCGCGCGCGGTCGAAGCGGCATGCTGGATGCTGCTGCGGCGGTATGGAATTGTGATGCGCGATGTGCTGGCGCGGGAATCGAACTTGCCTCCGTGGCGCGAATTGCTGATGGGATTCCGGCGGCTGGAAGATCGCGGAGAAATTCGCGGCGGGCGCTTTGTGGATGGATTTCTGGGCGAGCAATTTGCGCTGCCCGTGGCGGTCGAGTCGGTGCGCGCGACGCGAAGCCTGCCGCTGAGCGGAGAGACGATGACGCTGTCGGCAGCCGATCCGCTGAATCTGGTAGGGATTCTGGTGCCGGGCGAGAGAGTCCCGGCGATTTCGGGTAAGACGGTGAGCTATCGGGATGGGGTTGCGACTAGAGCCATTGAGCAAGTTGGGCCGGGCGAAGCCGCGGCGGGCTGAAGGTCAGTCGAGCCGTGCGAAAAGCAGGTCCCTCCCTTCGTTCGGGATGACAATACAGGAGAGGGAGCAACTGCCCAATCGCTCCACACGTCCCAATCGCTCTACGGCAGGGACAATTGCATCAGCCTCACGGGATCGAGATAAGTACCCTGCCAGCGAACGGAGACGTGGAGATGTGGGCCGGTGGCGCGCCCGGTGCCCCCGCTGAGGCCGAGAACGTCGCCGCGCTTCACCACGTCTCCTTCCTTCACTTTGAATTCGGAAAGATGCAGGTAGAGAGTGAGCAGTCCCTGGCCGTGATCGAGCACAACGAAATTGCCCTCGAAGTACAAGGGGCGCGCCAGCAGCACGGTCCCGTCATTCATGGCAGTGACCGGAGTTCCGGCGGGGACGCGGAAATCGAGGCCGAGATGCGGGCTTTGCGCTTTGCCATTGAAGATTCGCTGTGAGCCGAAAACATCGGAGATGGGAGCATCGGCGGGAGCGGTGAATTTGCCGTCCCACTCGCGCTCCGGCGTTACGCGACCCAGGTAGTCCTGCTTGATCTTCACGCCTTCAGCGATTTTTTCCTGTTGTTCCGGGGTGGGCTCAGTGAATTTCTTCTCGACAGTGAGCTCGACCTTGATCTTGGGATAGGTGGCGCGGGCAACCGTGAACTGGCGGGAGAAGGTCATCTGCGTCTTGGTCGCAGAGCGGACGCCGGAGAGTTCGACCGTGTATTTGCCGGGAGGGGTTTCAAGACTGACGCCGGCGAGGGCAAACCAGGTTCTGGTGGACGCCTCGTAACTGAACGTAAGCTGATGGGTAAGCCAAGTGCCGGAGAGAGAGTCAAGCTTCGTCGGGGCCTTCACCTGAAACAAGACCGGAGCGCCATTGACCAGACGGGCCGGCTGTGCCCGGACGGTCCAGATGGCGGTTGAGGCATGCAGAGATGCGGACAGCAATAGGGTTAAGACCGCTGCCGCTTGGAGGGGCGTCGTGCCGAGCCGCCGGCCTGCGCCCAGGCCGGACAGCCGGGGCGGCTGTCGCCACATGAGCTTTCTGCGATTCAGGAACTTCACTCCATCAGCCTAGCACTCCCCGGAATTGTCCCGGATATAATCCTCGCCATGCGCATCCGAGTTCTTACTGGCGTGGGGATTGGGCTGTTGTGCGGCCTGGGCTGGGCCCAGACGCCAGTCAAACCGCTGCGCGCGGACCGGGTGGTGGTGCTGAAGAAAGAGCGGACGCTCGAACTGCTGAGCCAGGGGAAGGTCATTCGAACTTATAAGGTTGCGTTGGGCGGAGATCCCATCGGGCCGAAGATGCGGCAAGGCGATCACAAGACTCCCGAGGGCGTCTACGTACTCAACTCACGCAACGCGCATAGCCAGTTTTACAAATCCATCCATATTTCCTATCCCAACGCGCGCGATCGCGCCGCGGCCGGCAGGCTGGGAGTCTCGCCGGGCGGAGACGTGTTCGTGCATGGATTGCCCAATGGCTATGGCTACGTCGGGCCAGCGCACCGGTTGCGGGATTGGACGGATGGGTGCATCGCGGTCACCGACCAGGAGATCGACGAGATTTGGCGGGCGGTGCCGGATGGAACGCCAATTGAAATCCGGCCATAAGGCGCTCGAAAGTCCTTCAGCCGGCTGCGCGGTGGCATGCCAACCGGTGCTCCTCAAGGTCGGTTCTGGCGCGCTCCATATCCACCTGTTTCCTGGCGGCAAGTTTAGTGCTGACCCGATAAAAGGCGGCAGTGCGGGCTTGGACGTACCCTTCGAGCCTCGATGCAAAGACACGCATGAGATGGTCGCATCGTACGCAATTCATGGGGACCTCCGGTGCTTCCTGGAGCTGAACAAGTTGGAGGTGACGGTCTCTCCCTACTTGTGCCCGTTCAGGAGTTGCTGCTCGGCCGCAAGCCAGTCCTGCTGAGCCTGGCCGTCCTGACGGCCACGGCTTTGGTAAATCTGATAGGCCCGCTCTCTGATCTGATCCTGTGAGGTGACCGGCTCAGAGATGACTAGGGTCGGCCGGGAAGTGTTTTGCGCGGAGACGAGAACCTTGGCCTTCGGGCGTTTGATTGCTTTGGGATCGAACACGATGAACCTCCTGTCATAGGGCCGACTAAGAGTGGGGTACTTCAGATGAACTGACTTAGTTCAGAGGATCTGAAAGAGGAGAGGAACTGCTCCTTACCTTTGACGCTACTCTGAACTCTCGTTCGCGTCAACAGAGATCCCAGGAACTCGGGGCTGAAGCGCTCGCAGCCCGCACAAAGACCGGGCAGTGTTGCTTCGGCGTGAGGGCATAGAATCTGTTGAGGGACTTGGTGGACCTGGTCGGGATCGAACCGACGACCTCTTCCATGCCATGGAAGCGCGCTCCCAGCTGCGCCACAGGCCCACTTTAGGGGATACTTCACCCCGGGTTCGGAAGAACCCGAAAAACATTGTCGCGCATGTGGGATTGCTGCGTCAATGCGACGATTTATTGTTCCCTTTCCACAGGCCTTTTCTGCCATAATTGATCGTGCACGACACCTGCACAAATTTCCAAAGACAATTTAGAGCGAGGAAGAGATGCCAGCGAAGTACATCTTTGTGACGGGCGGAGTTGTGTCTTCTTTGGGCAAGGGATTGGCCGCGGCCTCCATCGGCTGCCTGCTGGAGAGCCGGGGGATGAAGGTGAGTCTGACCAAACTCGATCCCTACCTGAATGTGGACCCGGGGACGATGTCGCCGTTCCAGCATGGCGAGGTCTTCGTCACCGATGACGGCGCCGAGACCGACCTGGATCTGGGCCACTATGAGCGCTTCACGCACGCCAAACTCTCCCGCGACAACAATTGGACCACGGGGCGAATCTACGAGCAGATCATCGCCAAGGAACGGCGCGGCGATTATCTGGGAAAAACGGTGCAGGTGATTCCGCACGTCACCAACGAAATCAAAGCGGCCATGAAGAAGGTGGCGCAGGACGTGGACGTCGTGATTGTCGAGATCGGCGGGACGGTGGGCGACATCGAGTCGCTGCCATTCCTGGAAGCGATCCGGCAAATGCGGCAGGAACTGGGCCGCGAGCATACGCTGTTTGTGCACGTCACGCTGGTTCCGTTCATCGCGGCGGCGCAGGAGCTCAAGACCAAGCCGACCCAGCACTCCGTGAAAGAACTGCTCAGCATCGGAATTCAGCCGGACATCCTGCTGTGCCGCACCGATCGTTTTCTCGCGAAGGAGCTCAAGTCGAAGATTGCCTTGTTTTGCAACGTCAGCGAAGAAGCGGTCATTACTGCGAAGGACGTCGCTTCGATCTATGAAGTGCCGCTGGTGTTCGCCAATGAGGGTGTGGACACGCTGGTGCTGAAGTCCCTGCACATGGAAGCGAAGGACCGCGATCTGTCGAAGTGGGAGGACATTGTCCACCGCGTCTACAACCCGAAAGATACGGTCACGATCGGCATTGTCGGCAAGTACGTGGAGTACGAAGACTCGTACAAATCGCTGAAGGAAGCGCTGGTACACGGAGCGCTGGCGCATAACTTGAAGCTGCAGGTGAATTGGATCGAGGCCGAGGGACTGGAGACCGGCGACAACAGCTATGAGGCGCAACTCGAAGGTTACGATGGCATTCTGGTGCCGGGAGGATTTGGCAAGCGTGGCATCGAAGGGATGCTGACCGCAATCCGCTACGCGCGCGAGAAAAAAGTTCCCTACTTCGGCATTTGCCTGGGCATGCAAACGGCGTGCATCGAGTTTGCCCGCAACGTGGTAGGCCTGGCAGGCGCCAATTCAAGCGAGTTCGATCCGGCGACGCCGCATCGCGTGATTTACAAACTGCGTGAGTTGCGCGGGGTGGAAGAGTTGGGCGGCACGATGCGGCTGGGAGCGTGGACCTGCAAGATCGAGCCCAACACGCTGGCGCACCGGATTTATGGGACGCTCGAGATCAGCGAGCGCCACCGGCATCGTTACGAATTCAACCGTGAGTATGAAGAGCCGATGGTGGCGGCGGGGCTGCGCATCTCCGGGTCTACGCCGGATGGAACGTATGTGGAAATGGTCGAACTGCCCGATCATCCGCATTTCATCGGGTGCCAGTTCCATCCTGAATTCAAATCGAAGCCGTTGGAGCCGCATCCGTTGTTCCGCACCTTCGTGGGCGCGGCGTACGAATACGGGTTGAAACGGAAGGCCGAGAAAGAAACGGCCGAGGTGGAAATGTTCCATCGGCCGGAGAGAGTGGCGAGGCGGTAGAAACAGTTTCCAGTTTCTGGTTTCCAGTTTCGAGTGGATCTGCCTCGCGGCTGGCCAGTAACTGGAAACCGGAAACTAGAAACTTGAAACTAACTTTCCAAGTCGCTGATGTCCACATCGGTTCCGGGGATCTGTTCCTCATTGCCGGGCCGTGCGTGATCGAGAGCGAAGAGCATGCCATCCGCATGGCGGAGATTATCAAGGGAGTGGCGCGGTCACTCGATTTTCCGTTCATCTTCAAGGCCAGCTACGACAAGGCGAACCGCACGTCCATCCGCAGCTTTCGCGGACCGGGGCTGAAGGAGGGGCTGCGCATCCTGAAAAAAATTAAGGACGAGATCCGCATTCCCGTGCTCACCGACGTGCATGAGACCGCGGACGTGGGGAAGGTTGCCGAAGTGGTGGACGTGCTGCAAATTCCCGCGTTCTTGAGCCGGCAGACCGACCTGGTGGTGGCTGCGGCACTGAGTGGACGTGCGGTCAATATTAAGAAGGGCCAGTTCGTGGCTCCGTGGGATATGCGCCACGCGGTCGAGAAGTGCCGCCAGGCAGGCAATTCGCAGATTTTCGTCACCGAGCGCGGATCCAGCTTCGGCTACAACAATCTGGTCGTGGACATGCGGTCGCTGGCCATCATGCGCAAATTCGCGCCGGTCGTGTTTGACGCGACGCACTCGGTGCAGTTGCCCTCGTTGCAGGCGAGGCCGGACGACGAAGAACCGGCTGTGAGCGGCGGGGAGCCGGAATTCATTCCCGTGCTGGCACGGGCTGCGGTCGCGGCGGGCGTGGATGGAGTGTTCCTGGAAGTCCACGACAATCCGAAAGAAGCGAAGTCGGATGGCGCAAATGCGCTGGAGTCCACCAAGCTGCGGGGCGTGCTGAAAGAGTTGCTGGCAGTGAAAAAGGCGCTGGACGTAGCGCACGACGCGCCATAGGAGACTTCAGACTTCGGACCTCAGACATCTGGCGTCAGCCCATACCCTCTGTCTGGGGCTGAGGTCTGACGTCCGAGGTCCGCTGTAGAGCTATTCCAGCACGACGATATTCTTCTTCGCGCACATTTCCTTCAACACCTTCGGCCACACGGTGACGCTGACTTCGCCGAGGTGGGCTTTGCGCAGCAGGAGCATCATGGTGCGGGACTGTCCGATGCCGCCGCCGATGGAGAGCGGAATCTGGTTCTTAACGATGGCCTGATGATAGGGGAACTTGAGGTTGTCGAGCAGCTTCGACATCTCAAGCTGCTGGCGAAGCGTTTCCGCATTGACACGGATGCCCATGGAACTGAGTTCGTGGCGGCGCTGAGTGACCGAATTCCAGACCAGGATGTCGCCGTTTAGTCCGTGGGTATCGCGCGAGGTTTCCTTGCTGGTGTCGGTGATCCAGTCGTCGTAGTCGGCGGCGCGCATCTCATGCGGATAGCCGTCCTTGAGCGGCCAGCCGATGCCGATGATAAAGATGGCGGGATGCTTCTGAAGAATGATAGTCTCGCGCCGTTTGCGGGGCAGATCGGGATACATCGCCAGAAGCTCTTCGGCATGTATGAAAGTGAGTTCCTCGGGCAAATTGGGATAGCGAGGCTGGCGCAATTCGGGGAACTTCTCCAGGGCATATTTTTCCGCGCCGACCAGCACTTTCCAAATCTTGCGCACGATGGACTTGAGGAAATCCAGATTGCGCTGCTCGGCAGTCATCACGCGTTCCCAGTCCCACTGATCCACGTACGCCGAATGATCGTGATCGAGGAAATAGTCCTTGCGCACGGCGCGCATGTCGGTGCAGATGCCTTCGCCGGGGTGGCAGTCGAACTGCTTCAGGGCCATCCTTTTCCATTTGGTTGCAGCCTGCACGACCTGCGCGTCCATGGGGTGCTTGCCACGGTCGTTGGAAATATGGAACTGGATGGGGGTGCGGGAACCGTCGCGGTCGAGCATGTCGTTAACGCCGCTTTCCACGTCCACGATCAAGGGCACCTCGACCATCATCAGTCCGAGTTCTTTGCATAGATTGTCTTCGATATAACGCTTCAGGTGGAAGAGCGCTTTCTGGGTTTCTTTGGCAGTCAACAACGGGTGGTAATCGTGAGGCAGGATCTTCTCCAGTTCCTCGTAATCCCCGATGCCGGGGCCGGCGAGATCGGCCTTTTTGCTGGCCTGCGCGTCGCTCAGAGCGGCGCTGCCGTTGTCTTTGTCGATAAGCGAAGTAGTTCGGTCATCCGAGTTGCGAATACTCATTATTAGGCTCCTTCGACGGCGGGGTGAGCCGCTGACGTAGTGGCTGAATCCTCATGAATATTGGAGTGCCTGAGTGAACCACGGGCAGTGACGGCAGTCACAGTGGCGCGTGCGTGTGAATAACCGCTTTTCGAGGATCACGGCGCCAGGGAAGTGTGAACCGGGTCGGGAGCAGGTGTGTTAGATTGAGACACTTCCATGAAGCAGGTTTCAAACTGGGCTTTGGACGTGGCCGCGGGGCGGGGAGCGAGCTACGCAGACGCGCGCATTGTCGCGCAGCGCAGCCGGGCGCTGGCCACGAAGAACGGCAAGGTCGGCAGCGCATCCGACGCAGAATCCGTGGGCATGAGCGTGCGCGTGATTGCCGATGGGGCCTGGGGATTCGCCGCTTCCGCAGAGTTGGAGCGCGCTGCCGTCGAGGCCACCGCCGCGCGAGCGGTCGAGATTGCGCGAGCTTCGGCGCGCGTCAAACAGGACGACATAAAGCTCGCCCCGGAAAAGCCCGTGGTCGCGGAGTGGACTACGCCTTACCGGATTGATCCTTTCGGCGTATCGGTCGAGCAGAACATCGAACTGCTACTGAAGATTGATGCCGAGTTGCGTGCCGTTGCCGGGATCACGCTGGCGGAAATGAATCTGAATTTCAATCGCGAAGAGCAGTGGTTCCTGTCGTCGGAGGGGACCGACATTCATCAGACTAAGCTCTCGACCGGCGCGGGATATGCGGCCTATGCCTTTGCCGGGAACGAGATTCAGAAGCGGTCGTATCCGAATTCCTACGGCGGGCAGTGGCAGAACAAAGGATATGAACTGATTGACGAGCTGAAATTGGTAGAAAACGCCCGGCGGATTGCCGAGGAAGCGGTTTCGCTGCATGCGGCGGATCAGTGTCCGGAAGGGAAGTTTGACCTGATTCTGGACAGTTCGCAGCTGGGCCTGCAGATTCACGAATCGATCGGGCATCCGATTGAACTGGATCGCGTGCTGGGGATGGAGGCGAATTTTGCGGGAACCTCGTTCCTCACGCTCGACAAGTTGCGTACTTTACGCTACGGAAGCGAGTTGGTGAATGTGGTGGCCGATGCCCGCGAGGAGCATGGTCCGGGGCTGGGAACATTCGGCTTTGACGACGAAGGCGTGCCGGCACAATGCACGCCGATTATCACGAACGGCTTGTTCACCGGATATCTCAGCTCGCGGGAGACCGCGCACACGATCGGCGAGAACCGCTCGGGCGGAACGCTGCGGGCCGAGGGATGGAACCGGCTGCCCATGATCCGCATGACCAACATCAGCCTGCTGCCGGGGGAGAAGCCGCTTTCGCTGGAGCAGCTGATTGCGGGAACGGATCACGGAATTCTCATGCAGACCAACCGTTCGTGGTCGATTGACGACAAGCGCTATAACTTTCAGTTCGGCTGCGAGATCGGATGGGAAATCAAGAATGGAAAGCGCGTGCGCATGGTGAAGAATCCGTCGTATTCGGGGATCACGACCGAGTTCTGGAATTCACTGGACTCGATCTGCTCGCGCGAAGAATGGACATTATGGGGCACGCCGAATTGCGGTAAAGGCCAGCCGCAGCAGGTGATGGGGACGGGACACGGCGCGGCGCCATCACGGTTTCGGGGCATCAAGGTGGGGAGCGCGTATCGCTAAATGCTTACCCAGAACCAAGCCGGCGAGATTTTCGACCGCATCCAGAAGCTCTCGACTGCGGATGAGGTCGAGGTGCTGTTCTCCGGGGGGCGGTTTGCGCTGACTCGCTTCGCCAACAACACCATTCATCAGAACGTGGCCGAGGAGAATTCCACCGTGTCGGTGCGCACGGTTTTTGGCGGGCGGACGGCGCGGGCTTCGACCAACAAGTTCGACAGTGACAGCCTGCGGCGCGTGGTTGCGGCGTCTGAGAAACTGGCGAGAGTGCAGCATCCTGATCCGGACCTTTTGCCGATGCCGGATGCGCGGGAGGCTGCGGGCAGTTCCAGTGCAGGCAGGACGGGCGAGTCGCCCGTCTCCACACGAGTTGTTCCCTCGCGATACTTTGAACGGACCGCCGGCATTACTCCCGAACTGCGGGCGGAGGGCGTGAAGAAGATCGTCGGCGTGGCGCAACGGCACAAACTCACCACGGCGGGCGTTTTCTCGAGCGCGGAATCGTGCGAGGGCATCTTCAACTCGCGCGGGTTGAGCGACTGGCACACGCAGACCCTGGCCGAAATCTCCATCACCATGCTCGCATCGGATTCGTCCGGCTGGCAAAAGGTGAATTCGCCGGATGTGGGGAATCTCGATCCCCTGGCGCTGGCCGAAACCGCGGCGAAGAAAGCCGTGGACTCGGCGCGCCCGCGGGAGATTCCGGCGGGAAAATACACGGTGATTCTGGAGCCAGCGGCCGTGCTCGACATCGTGGGATTCATGTTCTGGGATTATTCGGGCATGGCCATTCTGGACCAGCGCTCGTTTCTCACGGGGCGGATGGGCGCGAAGCTTTTCGGCGACAACATCACCATCGCCGACGACGTGGGGCATCCGCTGCAGACTGGGTCGCCGTTTGACGGAGAAGGCGTGCGGCGGCAACGGGTCGGCCTGATCGAAAACGGAGTGGTAAAGCGCGTGGTCTTCGCCCGGGCCACGGCGGAGCGAATGAAGCGCTCAGAGTACCGGGACAAAGCGGGGCCGATCGAAGCCACCGGGCACGGGTTTCCGCTGCCCAACGAAATCGGAGAGATGCCCGTGAACATCGTGTTCGCCGGGCCGGGCAATCCGCAGAGCATAGACCAGATGATCGCCTCGACCGAACGCGGCGTGCTGGTGACGCGGCTGTGGTACATCCGCGAGGTCGACCCCTACGAGAAGATGGTGACGGGAATGACGCGCGACGGCACGTTTCTGGTGGAAGGCGGGCGAGTACGGGGTGGGATTCGGAATTTCCGCTTCAACGAGAACCTGATCCACATGCTGTCGAATGTGGAAGCGATGAGCGAACCGGTCCGCTCCTGCGGCGAAGAATCGTTCGACATGGTGGTGCCGGCCATGAAGGTGAAGGAGTTTAACTTCACGGAAGTGACAAAGTTCTAAGCCGTCGGCGTTCCGCACTTGGCACTCAGTCACCTGACCTCCAGCCAACCCATCCCAGTCCGCCAATTAGACGAATTCGCCCTGTTTTCACCCTGAATTTGCGGTTCCGGGGGGACAATTTCAGGCCCAATCCTGCCTTCGCGAATCCACGCTAATCCATTCAAAGAAAAGAAGTTAGCCCCATTTGTTCCATGACTTCGGTAACTTTGCAACCCAGATTCGTGGGTGTAGGCTGCCCTTAAGTTAGATGAGTGTCAGATGGTTTTGGTGAGGTAAGAGAGGCCAGGCGTGGAAGGGGAAGCAGGCGGGAATCCGATGACGGAGGAAGCGGTGAACGCGAAGCAGTTCGAAGATTTGCAAAGTGCGCCGCGGTTTCCGCTGCATTTGTCGGCATCGGTCAAGGCGCCGGGCGGGGCGTACGCGGCAGAGACAGAAAACATCTCGGCCAACGGCGTGTTGCTGGCGATGGACAATGATGTGCCCGTGGGCTCGATGGTGGATTTCACCATCGTGTTGCCGGCCGAAGTAGTAGGCGCGCGGCGGGACGTGCAGGTTGACTGCCGGGGCCGGGTGGTGCGCAGCTTTGAGGATCGGGGCCGGCGCGGTGTGGGCGTGGTCATTGACGAATACCGCTTCGAGCGGGCATAGGCGCAAGGGACTTCGATGGCAAGCATTCCGGTTAGCGTGGAAGAAAATCTCGGAGCAGGTGACGACAGCGCGAAGGGCCACTTTGTGCGAGTAATCGTGGCCGATACGCAGGCCATCTTCCGCGCCGGTCTGCGCAAGGTTTTCGCGCTGGAAGATGACATTCGCGTGGTCGGGCAGGCGGAGACGCTGGCGCAAGCGCAATCGGCGGTGAAGAAGTTCTCCTCGGACGTTGTGATTTTCGAAGGGGCGCTGGCGCCGAATCCGGTGGAAGCGGTGGCCGATCTTATCCGCCAGAACCCGCATATGCGAATCGTGGTGGTAACACCGAACGCCGATGAAGAATTGACCCTGGAATTATTCCGCCGGGGCGCGCACGGAATCGTGTCGCGGGAAGTGGAACCGGAACTGCTGGTTGACTGCCTGCGCAAGGTGGCGGCAGGAGAAACCTGGCTCGAGAACCAGGCAGTGCATTGGGTTATGGAGGCCTACCGCAACCAGAACAATCGCCCGTCTGGGGCGCGTCCGAAAGTGCAACTCACGCCCAAGGAAACGCTGATCGTTTCCTGCGTGACCCAGGGCATGAAGAACAAAGAGATCGCACTGCGCGTGGGTACGACCGAGCAGGTGGTAAAGAACTATCTGCGCAAGGTGTACGACAAACTCGGCGTGGCCGACCGTCTGGAACTGGCTCTCTATTGTCTGAACCATCACGTGGTGGACCACACCAAGGTCCCGCCCTTGCCGGTCTCCCCCGCAAACGGCAACGCTGCGAAGGCAGCAGCGGCGGCTGCGGGAGCGTCAGGGGCAGCTTCTGTTTCGAGCTCGACGCCGGACCCGGCAAGTTCTTCCGAGAAACCCTCCTAAGTGGCCGACTAGCCGAAGCCGTACCGGTTGAATCCTTTCCTTTGCAGTTGCAAGTTGCGGTTTGCGCGACTTCCCCCATAGAATTGAAAAGAAGCGAAGAACCGCGTCCCAACCGGTTAGAGGATAAAAGCTTCTTAAGGAACGTTTATCCGAGTCAAAGCTAAGACTCAAGGCAGAGATTTCACGTGGTAGAGTGCTGAGTCGAAATTTCCCTGGAAGTTTTTTCTTCCCGATTGTCTTGCCGGAGAGATGGCCGAGTGGCTGAAGGCGCACGCTTGGAAAGCGTGTTTACTCGAAAGGGTAACGTGGGTTCGAATCCCACTCTCTCCGCCAGTTCTCATTCCAAAGGACTTAAAGGCGTAAGGCCTATCGGCTACGGATTCGGCTACGTTTTGAATTCCAGCTCTGGGCCTTCTTCTCGGTATTAGCCTTCGGGAGATACCGATGAAGGTCAGTCTTTACGTCAGGGAATCAGGGACACGCAAGTACCGCAAGGCAACCAAGAAATTCTACGAACCGGGGACGGTCTTCGTCCTTCGTTACGGTTCGACATGGGAAACGGTCGGCGAAGTTTCATTAAAAGATGCGGAACGCGCCAGACTCAACAGGTCAGTCCAACTATTAGGCGGATGGACGCCGAAACCTACCAAGAAACAGCCAAAGGCGTTGATGCTGGACGCGGCGATAGATCAGTACCTTGCTGAGATCAAAGACGGCCGCAAGAAGAAAACCTACCAAGCCTACGACATCGCGCTGCGCTACTTCTTCGAGTGCATCGGCAACAAGCCGATCAAGGAAATCAGTCGCGGCGACCTGATCCGCTTCGCCGCATGGTTGCGGGAAGAGAAAGAACAGGCGGCACGTAGCTGTTGGAACAAGTTTTCGAATGTGATGTCATTCCTGAAGCATTACGACGTAAAGCCGAAGATCAAGCCGCATGACTGGCCTCAGTACGTCGAAGAAGAACCTGAAATCTATGAACAGGAGACGCTGGACAAATTCTTCCGCGCTTGCGGTGAGTCTGAACGGCTGTTGTTCGAGTTCTTCCAGATGACGGGGATGCGCGAACAGGAAGTCATCTACGCCACGGACAAATGCTTGGACTTCAGCAATTGCACGGTCAGCGTCAAGCACAATCCTGAATACGGATGGACGCCGAAGGCTTACAAGGAACGCACCATTCCCGTTCCCAAAGCGCTGATGTCGAAGCTGAAGGCGACGCTTGTGAAGCGCGGCAAAGGCGGCTTGCTGTTCCCCACCAAGAATGGACAGCCGAAGTTGAACTTCTTGGACATGGCGAAGGCGGTCGCAAAGCGTGCCGGGATTGACGAATCCGAAGTATGGTTGCATCGGTTCCGTGCCACGTTTTGCACACGGTCGCTGTGGTCAGGCGTGGACTTGCGCACGGTTCAGGATTGGATGGGACACACGGACTTGGCGTCCACGCTTCGATACCTCAAGCCGAATCGCGCTGTCCTTCAGGAAAAGGTCGAGGCGATCTGGAAATAGCGAGTCATACGGTTCTTGCAATAAGACGCAATCCGCATCTCGGAGGAACCTGTCACTGCACGCGGAGCTTGTGGATGACGCGGTTGAAAACTGCATGGGGAATCCGCAGGACGCGATACCTGCGCTTGTGCAACCGTTCCGGTGATCCCAAATCCACCACTCCCGGCTCATCCGCAAACAAGCGCGTAATTGTGTCTCTGCTAACCTTGAGAATTTTGGCAGCCTCCGCCACCGTGTAAAACTGCGTTTCCATACTGACTGACTCTAACTTTTTACACTCATTGCCGCGACTCCCGCCCCGGTCAATCTCCTTCCTATTACTGGATTCTGAGGATTTCAGTGGAATTTCGCGTATGCCTGCCGTCCGGCCAGATTCCTGCCTCTTCTCTCGATTTTCCACCAAATCTCCGAATCCTGAGATTCCGAGTATTTAGGTGGTGGAGGCCAAAGAATATGGCAAAAAAGATAAAGGCGACACAAAACGAGGCTGTAGAAACAACCGCCGAACCATCCAAGACGGATGGTTCGATCACGAATGAAGAGTTGGCACGGAAGGTCATTGACGGAGTCCGATTGGCAAAACTCACAGCTGAAGACTTGCTGGAACTACGCCAACGATTCGCCAAGTTGAAGAAAAACGGGGACATACTCGGCTACCACCGCAATGAGTGGGAGAAGTTCTGTGATGAAAAGCTAGGGATGACGCCATCGAAGGCACGCCGCTGGATACGAGACACGTGCAATGCGATAGGCATGCCGACGCCGGGATCGAAGCATGATGGGAGCAAACACCGCCAATACAGTCCCGCACCTTGGCACCACACGCCGTGTGGCGAGAAGGTTGACGTAGCGCGAAGCGCGGCACAGAAAGCCGTGCGGGACGGGGACGAGAACACAGGCGGCTACTGGATACGCCAGCTTTACTTTGCTGGATACGACGTGTGGAAGGCGTTAGGCAACTTCGCCAGTGAGGACGTAGGCATAGCTGACCTGTCTGTGAAGACTCATGTGCTGGAATTGAAGCAATTGGCGGACATGTGCAAGTCTAAAGACCATCGTCCAACCTTGCAATGCGTGGACGATAAATGCAAAAACCACTCAGACTTGCTTTGCGTGCTTGAAGCTATGCAAATTTGTTGCCGCGCACAGAAGTGCCGCGCCGCCGACGAAGCGGAATTATTTTATCGGGAGAATCCCACCTACAAGCCGCCTACGCCGGAAGAGACCGCCGCTCTGGACAGGGATGACGTGCCGAAGCCGGCCATTGACGACAAGGTCTTTGACAAGCACACCGCCAAGGGAAGCAAGATGGGACGCGGGATCGATCACTTCAAGACCGAAAGTTCACAGCTAAAGAACAAGTCAAATGTGATCCCGTTCACGCCGCCGACCACCGCGTGTCCGCATTGCGGCGGCACAGGAAGAGTCGCGGCGTGAGTAAAGCTGTGTGTGCATCGACTGCGCTACTGGACATCATGGCGTTAGGTGGCTGGCGCGATCTCGAATCCGTCAAGCGCTACATGGGACTGTTGCAAAAGGATCGGCTGAAGCTGGCGGCGCAAGCGGCGTAGTCTTAACTCACAAATGATAGGAAATTGAGTCGGAAACACCGTCCCGAATTTGCCTGCCGCTTTCCCCAATATCAATCATGGCAAAATCCTGTCCGAGTTGATCTGGTTCTTAAGCTTCTGAAGCGGACTCGCCGTCTCCCCAAAACAGCGCTCCCAACAGGCTTCGCAATACCAGCGTCCGCGTTCTTTGATGGTTGCTGGTGCGCCGCATGGTTCCGTGATAATCGTCTCTTCCGTGCAGTAGGCACGCATTCTTTGGCAATATTGCATATCTCCCCCTAAACACAAAGTGGGAACCGCCATCCAGCGCCGATAAGCCTTTCTGCGATTCTCTAACTCTTTGAGTGTCATGTGTTTTCCCTAGTCGAAGTATTCCAGCAAGTCCGCTTTGTCAATCTCGTAGCGTCCGTTGCCGCCGGAATACATATAGCTGTCATCGGCGAAGCGGTAGATCGTGCCGTCTTCAACCGCAATCTTTTCCACGGCAGCATCGTCCCGACCTTCTTGCGCCGCATCCAGAAGTTCATCATCTCCATCAACAGCGTTGTCCAGTTCGTCCAGCCATTTCCCTGCTTCTGTCATAACTTCTCCTTCTCTCAACTCCTTGACTGTCATATTTTCCCTTCCGCGACCATTGCACGAAACTTTCTGTTGATGGCACGAGTCTCAACAGCCTGTGCAACGCGCTTCTTGCGAATCTCGATGCACTTGGGACAAGTGGACTCGGACATCTTGGTGGTCATGTTGGTCTTGTCCGTGTTGGCGTGGAATTCCAGCTCGGCATAGCACAGACCGCGATTGTCCAACGACAATCTTTCTCCAATGTGGATCACTAACGTCGGCTTCTTTGCTGTCTTGGCTTTCATGGTTTCATCTCCTACTAACTTAGATTCCACACATCAAGGCGATGCTACTTATCTTTGATGGCGCTGAAGTGTGGTTACGCGAGTAACTCTGCAGAACAGAGGCTTGGTTTTCGTCGAGTTACATCGTTGAGTGGCGAGCGGCGGACACACCCCACCCGCGTTCAAGCTCAGTGCTACCGCTCCGAAGAATAACTGCACGTCGAAAGACCTCAAATTAGCTATGTGCGTAAAAGCCGTGCCCAGTGCGGCATCTGGTGAAGTGTGGTTACTAACGATTTTGTCCCATTCGATCTGCGCCCGACATCAGAGAGTTCGTAGGAGAAAATAAAATGGCAAAACCACGACAGAAGACTAAATCGCCAAATGGTGTCGCCGCCGAAAACGTTTCGGCTGCGGCAGGCATAGAAGCAACCACAGAGTCGCAGTCCACCGCTACGACTCCCAACAAAACCGCTGCACGCAAGAGAAAAGCGCCTGCACGGAAAGCATACGAGCATATTCCGTCTTTTCTCACTAAGCAAGAAGCCGATGAACTCTACGACCTGCTGCTTCCGCTGCCGTGGTTGGTAGGCGAAGACGGCAGCGGTCAGATTGCCTACGGCGTGTCATACGACCGTGGCGGACCTGCGCCGAACGAGTTCGCCGAAATCCCGGAGTTACTGCGGCGTCTCGCCGACCGCGTGAGCCAGACGACGCACCATCCTTGGAACTTCGTCCAGCTTCACAAATACGTCACTGAACGTCTTGTATTCCCGCACGTCGATCCGCCGATGGTCGTGCCGATGCTGACGGTGGGACAGGAACGCAGCTTCCGCTACGGCGGCACCATGCACTGCGAGAAATGCGAACAAAGCCGCATGCCGATCTGTCCCCACT
>JBKQRC010000080.1:0-3230 GCA_052326105.1 Candidatus Sulfotelmatobacter sp.
GTCCCGTCGCTTCCCGTCACCGTAAAGTGGCAGAAGCCAGGCGCACTGCCGGCATTCACCGTGATCGTGCCCGGCTGAGTGGGAGTAATCGTGGGATTGGTTAGGGTAATCGTTCCGCCGCATGCGGTAGTCCCTTCGAAACTATCAAAGGACGCCGAAGACAACGTCACATTTGCCGTTCCGCTCGTGATCTTCGGTTGCAGAATCACCGTGGCGCTGGCCGACACCATGACCGTATCAGGATTCAAGTCCCAGTCCGAAGCGGGAGGGTTCGCCAGGCTTCCGCTGATGACCAGCAGCGTCGCCGTGTAGGGCGCAAAGCTCATCGACGACGACCACGAGCCCGAAGACGAAGCCACAATCTTTGTGGGAGACGATTGCGACAGTGTGTAACTCACCACCGTGCTGGGTGTGAACCCGTTCAGCGCGAACGTGACCTGCGCGTTGTTCGCAGGATCTTTGTTGAGCACCAATGCCGTCATCACCGTGCCCGCCGAATTCAGCGCCGCGTAACTGCTGAACAAATTCGGATCGCCGGTGTTCGTGTCTGCAACCGACGTCGTTCCGAAGCCATGGTGCGCCCCGTCGTAGTTGGTGAACAGTTTCAACGCCTGATAATTCGGATTGGTTGAAGTGGGAGCCCCCCAGCGCGACGCCAGATAGACCCGCTCGCGCCCAAGGATGCCGTACGCGTCGGCATCGCCCAGCGCCGTTGAAAAATCGGATTCGCCGGCGAACGCCGCGCTCCATTCCGTAAAGGCCAACGGCGTCTCCGGATAAGTGGCGTTTAAGATCGCCCGCATCCGCGGAATACGGAATGCGATCGTCTTATTGGGCTGGATATTAGTTGTATATGGCTGGTTGATGGTGCCGGACGGACTTACCAGCGTCGGGTCCCAATAATCGCGATAGATGCTCACCGCCAGCGCCTGCAACTGTGCTTGCGTCCAGCCCGTAGTATCTGGCCCATCCGGATAGGCGTGAATGTCGAATATGTCGAGCGAACGCGCGCCTGCGATCTGATCCTGCCAATAAACTTCATTGAGCCACCACGGCAGAAAATCCACGCCCCCGTGCGCGTTCTTGTCGCTGCCATTGGCTCCGTTCCAATAAAACCACCAGCAGCAACTCACCGGGCCGAGGCGGATCGCCGACGCGTCCCAGGTCTTGAGATTGACTGCTTCCGTCAGATAAATATTAGCCAGTTCGTCGTAGCCGGAAGGATTGGGATGGATATCGCGGTGCGTGCCGCCCCAGATGTCGATCTCGTTATCCATGTCGTAAAAGTGAGGCGCCGAGCCAAATGCCGTGGCCAGCGCCGCAGCCCAATCGCTTCGGTAATAGCAGGTTGTTCCTGACGGGCACGTGTCACTGTGGTCATCGAGCAGCGGGAAATAAGCCTCGTTGGGATCGTTTCCGGTAATATTCGTAGCACAATCGGACTTCACGCCATTCCCGGCGTCGTTGTTGTACTGGTCGACGCTGCATTGCGCGCCATATTTATTAACCGAAAAGCTCCAGTGTCCGTTTGCAGGGGACGCCACTTCCGCCTGCTGCGCCACCCACGGCAGCATCACCATGGTCATCAGCGGTTTGCTGCCGGCCTGTTTAACGTCCGTGATGTACTTGGCTGAGTCGCTGTCCCCGATCGTGGTAAAGCCAAAATCCTCGAAATAATAATCGGCGTCGGCATTGTAAGTTCCGAGTTGCCAGTTGTAAGTGGACGCCCCATTCCCGCCCCAGCGCACCACCGTCAACCCGCTGTCCGTGATGGACGCCACGTCCTGTGGACCCGCGCCGCCATAAACGTACGGGCTGATCGGATGGCGATTGCTCAGCACATTCACCGTGACCGTAACCGAATTCGTTCCGGCCGGAGTGGCGCTCACCTGACTCGAATTCGCGCTCTCCCCCGACGAGTTCACCGCGGAAACTACGTAGTAATAAGGAGTGCCGTTGGTCACGCTGGTATCGGTATAGCTGGGAGTCGTCGGCGCGCCGACCTGCGTGTACGGTCCGCCGCTGGTTGTCCCACGCTTCACGTGATAACTGGTCGCGCCGCTGCTCGCGTTCCAGGAAAGACCCACCTGGGCATTCCCCGCACTTGCCGTTACTCCGGTGGGCGTTGCCGGCGGATTGCCTCCTCCGCCACCGCCGCCCGACGAACCGCTGCCGCCGCATCCCGTCACCAGCGCCAGCGCAAGCACCAAACAGATCAAGCTGCAAGCTGAGGAAATCGCCTTGCAGCGCATAAGAATATCGTTCCTATAGAGGCCCATGGCCATTATTTTACAAGTGGAAATCGCCGCTGCGGAGAAAATCGTCAGCTCCGTGAACTTATGAGTGCTCTGGCCGCGAAGTTCTCACCACTCCTGCCCGTTGCCCGACGGTCTACCTCCCGGCTGTAGCGCCGCCGTCCCGGCGGCTGTCCGGCGGGCGCCAGGGTCCGCTCTCACGATGCCGGCCCTTGACAGACCTCCACCTCAGCGCAATAATTATGACTGTTGGTCGTATATGGTTAACAGTCTTATATGAGTAAAGGTCATCCATCTCAGACCGCTGGCCTGGCCGACACTCTCGCTTCCGAGAACCTCCCTCATTTGCAACACATGGGACGCCGCCAACGCCGCGCCGCCGAAACGCGGCTCCGCTTGTTCCGTTGCGCGCTCCAGCTTTTTGCCGAGCGCGGCTTTTCCAACGTTACGGTGGAAGACATCACCGAAGCCGCGGACGTCGGCAAGGGAACCTTCTTCAACTATTTCGAGACCAAGGATGAAGTGCTCGGCGTGATGGCTGAAATCCAGCTGGGCAAGGTAAGCGAAGCCGTGACGCTCGCCGAATCCGGCAAACAAACCATTTACGCGGTGTTGCACCGTTTGTTTCTCCGCGTCGCTGAAGAACCCGGCCGCAGTCCCGACCTCGCCCGCACCCTAATTTCGTCTTTTCTCGCCAGCCGAAGTGTTCGCGCCTTTGTCGACTACAACCTCTGCGAGGGCCGCAAGATGGTGGCCCGAGTGGTGGCCGCCGGGCAGAAACGCGGAGAGATTGACCCTCGCTTGAAAAAAGAGAAGATTGCGCTTCAACTCCAGCAGGCGTTCATGGGAACGCTCCTGATTTGGTCGCTGAAGGGCAAGCCTGCGCTCGAAACCTGGGTCGAAGATAGCTTCCAACATTTTTGGAGGGCAATCGCCGCCTCCAATTAAGAACAAAAAGAGTAAAAGCGATGAAAT
>JBKQRC010000081.1:0-31278 GCA_052326105.1 Candidatus Sulfotelmatobacter sp.
TGCTGATTTCATAGCCGTGCCGCGGCCGGGCTTCCACCAGGGAGAGTATCAGCAGCTCGGCGCTGCCCTTCTTCAGTTCGCGATCGGAGAATTGCGATTCAATATATGGCATTGCCATATACTAGAATGCCAGCTATGGGTTGTCAATGGAAAAGTGGGGGCGCCGCACTTCCGATCGGCACGGTGCCGGTCTGAATCGGAATTGCAGTTCAGTCTGAGAGCGGTTATGCTTACACTTCGGGGTGAGCTTTCCAGGTTTACCCAACGATTAAGTGACACCCGTCTGCGGGCGCATCCAGCGCGCGTCTTCATTGACGCAGAAAGGAACGATCCATGTCTCTCCGTCCCGTTAAACGAGTGGTGTTATCAAAGCCGACCTTGGAAGGCGCGGGTGTGCACCTGCGCCGCGCGTTCGGCTTCGGCAATACGACCGACTTTGATCCTTTTCTTCTCCTCGACGACTTTCGGAACGACGTTCCCGATGATTACCTGGCGGGTTTCCCGTGGCATCCCCACCGTGGCATCGAAACCGTCACTTATGTCCTGGCCGGAACGGTCGAGCATGGCGACAGCATGGGAAACGCCGGAGTCATCGGCTCCGGCGACGTGCAATGGATGACGGCAGGCAGCGGCATCATCCACCAGGAAATGCCCAAGGGCGACCAGACGGGGCGCATGCACGGCTTCCAGTTGTGGGCGAACCTTCCGGCCGCGCTCAAGATGACGGCGCCGCGTTACCAGGAAGTGAAGACCGGCGACATTCCCGAGGTGACCGACGACGACGGCACGCACGTCCGCATTGTCTGCGGAAAATTCTGGGGGAAGAAGGGCCCGGTGGACGGCATCGCCGCCGACCCGACCTACCTCGATGTGTCGGTGGCACCGGGCAAACGGAAGACTCTGCCGGTGGCGACCACGCGCCACGCCTTTGCCTATGTTTTTGCCGGAGACGGAAGGTTCTGCAATGCCTCTGGCCCGCTGGCGGTGCCGACCGAGAGCGTGGGATGGCTCGACACTCACCCGCCGGTGGATGCTGGGAATCGCTCGCTGGTGCTGTTCGACCGCGGCGATGAAGTTGCCGTGCAGGCGGGCGACGACGGGATTCGTTTCCTTCTGGTTTCGGGTAAGCCGCTGGAAGAGCCGGTCGCGTGGTACGGTCCCATCGTGATGAACACGCAGGAACAGCTGCGGCAGGCCTTTGCCGAGTTGGAGAAGGGGACGTTTTTGAAGAAATAGCCTTTGTTTTTACCACTAAGGACACGAAGGAGCACGAAGGGCTTCGAGTCCCTTCGTGGACCTTTGTATCTTTGGTGGTTATGATGTTCCGCCCCGATCCATGCCCGAACTTCCCGAAGTCGAAACCATCGCCCGCGGCCTGGCCAGGCGCGTCACCGGAGACGTCGTGGAATCCCTCCGGCTGGGCGAGAAGAAAGAGCCGCTGAAATCTTCGGCGTCGGAGATCGCCGGGACGCTCGAACACAGCCGCATCGCGGCCGTCCGCCGCATGGGCAAGCACATCGTTTTCGACCTGGAACAGGATCATGTGGCGCGGGCACTCCCTTCGGCAAGCTCAGGGCAGCGGGCCTTGCCCGCGAAAGGCCGGTCGAGACATCGGAAGACGAAGAACTCTGAGATGCCGTCAACGCAGGCTTTATCGGGAGCGCAGGCAGAGGCGGGCAAGAGTGCCCGCCCCACACAGGCCAAGGCTCAGTGGATCGTGCATTTGGGCATGACCGGCCGCCTGCAAGTGTGCGAACCGCAGGCCGAAGTCGAAAAGCACACCCACGCCATTCTCCGGCTGTCTTCGGGCCGGGAACTGCGCTTTGTGGATCCGCGCCGCTTCGGCCGCCTGAGCATCGCCCGAGCCGCTGATTTCGACGCGGGCGGCGTGGAGCCGCTCGAAGTGGATCTGGACCGCTTCCTCGCGCTGTTTCGCGGGCGCAAGACTCCCATCAAGAGCGCGCTGCTGAACCAGAAACTTCTGCGCGGGGTGGGAAACATTTACGCCGATGAATCTTTGTTCCGCGCCGGCATTCGCCCGCGCCGCCGCGCCTCGACCATTACGCGCGAGCAGCTCGGCAAGCTCTACGTATCGGTGAAGGAAGTCCTGCAGGAAGCGATTGCCCTGGGCGGTTCCTCCATTTCCGACTATGTGGACGCGGACGGAGAAGAAGGATTCTTCCAGCTCCAGCATCGCGTCTACGGCCGCGAGGGCGAGCCCTGCCTGGTCTGCAAGACCGAGATCAAGCGCGTCGTGATCGCCGGGCGCAGCAGCCATTACTGTTTGAAGTGTCAGAAGTAAATTTCCGATTGTCGATTGCCGATTTCCGATTGCGCCGCTTCTCCAATCGGCAATCGAAAATCGAAAATGCGCGTGTCCGCCTTTTCGCGTGTTACCCTTCTCTCCATGCCTGACTTTTCCATTGGAGTAGATCTCGGCGGTACCAACCTGCGCATTGCAGCCATCAGCACCGAGGGCCAGATGCTCGAGAAAGTCGCTCTCAGCACCAAGGGCGCCCTGGGCCCGGGCCACGTGATCGGCGAAATGTGCGACGCCATTCTGCGCTTGACGGCTCAATACCGCGCCAGTGGCCGCTTTCTGGGCGTGGGCGTCGGTTTTCCCGGAATCATTGACATGGAAACCGGAATGCTGCGCAAATCGGCGAACCTGCCCGGCTGGGACGAATTCCCCGTGCACGGTGAAATCGAGCGGCGTCTGGGAGCGCGCGTTTTATTGGAAAACGACGCGAACGTGGCCGCTCTGGGCGAGAAGTGGCTGGGCGCGGCCCGCGATGTGAACGACATGGCCATGATCACGCTGGGCACCGGCATTGGCGGCGCCATCATACTCGACGGCAAGATTTTCCACGGCATGAACGGAATGGCGGGCGAGTTCGGCCACGTCACCATCGAACCCGACGGCGTCCCTTGCGGCTGCGGCAATCATGGCTGCGCCGAACGCTATGCTTCCGCGACCGCTATCGTGCGCATGGCCCGGGAGGCGATCGAGGCGGGGAACGCGCCTGCGCTGGCGAAGGCCGCGGCATCGGGCGCGGAGTTCAGCGCCAAGGCGATTTATGACCTCGCCATGAGCGGCGACGAACCGGCTCAACGCATCTTTCAACGCTTCGGACAGGTCCTGGGTATGCTGCTCGCCGATCTGGTGAATGTCCTCAACGTGAATATGTACGTCGTCGGCGGCGGAGTCGTCAGCGCGTGGGATGCTTTCGCGCCCAGTATGTTCAAGGAAGCGCGCGAGCGCTCAGTCATCTACGTGGCGACCGCGCCTTCCGATCCTCTGGCCGCCGCAAAATCAAGGAAGGGCACGGGGCGCCAGACCATCATCACGCCTGCAATTCTGGGGACTGACGCGGGCTTGTACGGTGGCGCCAGGCTGCCGGCGTTATAGCGGAATCCGCAGCGGGCTCGGCTTCTTGTGTTGCGTGACTTGATCGCTGGATGATCCGCGCGCGATCATCCGAGCCATCTAGGCAGATCATGACGCGGGCGGCTTGCCGCCGGTCACGCGCGCCCCGCTGACGGATTTCAGCCGTTCGACTTCTTTGAGCGTGAGTGAGCGGAATTTTCCGGGAGGAACGTCGAGCGTGAGCGGTCCATAACGAACGCGCTTGATTTTTTCCACGTGATGGCCCACCGCTTCAAACATGCGGCGAATCTGGCGATTGCGGCCTTCGATCAGCGTGATTTCGTACCACGGATTCGCCGCTTCCTTCACCACGCGCACGCCCGCGGGCCCGGTCCTGACCCGCTTGCCGTCGTCGGTCGCGATGGAAACGCCGGCCCGCAGCTTCGCAATTGCCTCTTCGTTGGGCGTCCCTGCTACTTTCACGACATAGGTTTTGGCGACATGCGATGCGGCCTTCATCAGACGATGCGCCAGTTCGCCGTCATTGGTCAGCAGCAGCAGACCTTCGCTGGCATAGTCCAGCCGCCCCACGGGATACACGCGACCCTTCACACCACGAATCAAGTCTATGACGGTGGGGCGTTTTTCCGGGTCGCTCATCGTCGTGACATAGCCTTTGGGCTTGTTGAGCAGTAAGTAGATGTGCCGCTGCGGTCCGTGCAGAAGTTTCCCGTTGACGCGAACGTGATCAGTTTCAGGATCGGCTTTCGTGCCAAGTTCCGTGACCACCTTCCCGTTCACCTGCACGTGGCCGGAGGAGATCAGTTCTTCGGCCTTGCGGCGGGAAGCGATGCCGGCTGCGGCGATGATTTTTTGCAGGCGCTCAAGGGGCATGATGAATTGAACTTCGCGGCTGCTGGAAAAGCTGCTTTGAAAGGGTCCGGCTTCAGCCGGGCCGCTAGCGTGCAAGAATCTGTCGGGCTTTAGCCCCTGAGGTGCGGAGCCTCAGCCCGCCTTTTCCGCCTCGGGCATGACTTCGCTCGCCGCCTCGCCGCTCGTGGACGGCGCCTCGGACGCCTCGCTCGCCGCAGGCTGGGCAACCTCGGGTTCCGACAATACTCCCTCCGCCGGAAGCATTTCCGCCTGGAACGATTCCGCCACCAGCTTTTCGAACTCTTCCATGCTGGGCAGCTCGCTGACATCCTTCAGCCCGAAGCGCATCAGGAATTCCTTCGTCGTCCTATAAAGGATCGGCCGCCCGATCACCTGCTTGCGCCCCGCCGTCGTAACCAGCTTGCGATCGAGCAGAGTTCCGATCACGCCGCCGGAATCCACGCCGCGAATGTCGCTGATTTCAGGCACGGTGACCGGCTGCTTGTAGGCGATGACCGCCAGCGTTTCGAGAGCCGGCAGCGAGAGCCGGATCGGCGGCTTCATGCTCTTGGCGAAGGCCCGCACCACTTCGTGCTGCTCCGGCTTGGTGGACATGCGGTATCCGCCGGCGACTTCGCGAATCTCGATGCCGTGATCCGGGGATCCGTATTCGGCGACAAGTTCCTCCACGCTGGAGCGCACGCGAGACTTGATCGCCGCCTCGTCGGCCACGCCTTGGGCGGCGACCGACTCCTTGACCAGTTCGGTCATCTGCTCCAGCGTGATCGGCGTCTCCGCCGCGTAGATGATGGCTTCGAGATGGGCTTTTAAAGACATAAGTGAGGAGCTGGTAGTCAGGAGTCAGGAGTCAGGAGTCAGCAAACACTCACGGTCTTACTGACTACTGACTACTGACTACTGACTACTGACTACCGCTCTACCTCCAGTCGTCTCTTACCGCCGACTGTTCCTTCATGATTTCCTCAAAATGCATGTGCTTGCGGACGGCGATCTCGCCAAACAGCCGCTCCTGCCGCACCTGGATCGCCTGCAGCCGCACCAATTCGAGCAGCGCCAGGAACATGCACACCAGCGCGGGCCGGGACTGCAAGCGCAGCAAAAGCTGTTTCAGCCGGATGGGCCGCTCTTCGAGCGACAGCCGCCGCCGCAGATAATCAATCATCTGCCCCACCGTGACCGTTTCTTCGTCCACGTTGAGCACCGGACGCGTGCGCACCCGCTCCAGCACCTGCTGAAACGTTTTGACCAGGTCAATCACGTCGGCCGCGATTTCCGGCTCGGCGCCTTCCGCCTCCATGAATTCTTTCAAGGACGGATTGGAGAGCACCGCGTCTTCGATCTGCTGCTTCTGCAAAAGCATTTGCGCCGCCGACTTGAACTTTTCGTGCTCCAGCAGCCGGTTGACCAGTTCGCTCCGCGGATCTTCCAGTTCTTCCGCCGGCGCTTCCGGATCGCGGGGCAGCAGCATCTTCGATTTGATGTGAATCAGCACCGCCGCCATGTAAATGAACTCGGCCGCAACGTTCACATCCAGTTCGCGAATTTTTTCCACATACGCCAGATACTGCGCCGTGATCTTGGCGATGGGAATATCGTAAATATCAATATCCTGCTTGCGAATCAGATCGAGCAGCAGATCCAGCGGCCCTTCGTAGACGTCGCTCACCGCGACCGCAAAAGGGAAGTCGCTTTCTTCTTTCTTGGGTGCATCTTTAGACGCGTGAGACGGAGCGGCTCCCGCCATGATTGCAGGTGAAACAGCCGCGTCACGAGCGGGAACGATTTTTGTTTCTTCGGCCATATCTAAAAGTCGATTGTGTCATCCCGAACCACGCTGCAGTTCAGCCACGCTGCGGGTGCCCCATCCTAGCCGCGGTCTTTGCGGCTAGGATGGGGACTTTGACTCACCTGACGTCCCCTCAAACTCCAGCGACATGCCCATTGCCGCGCGTACGTCCTTCATCGTTTCCGCGGCCACCGCGCGCGCCCGTTCCGAGCCCGCTTCCAGAATATCCCAGGCCAGCCGCGGATTCTCTTCGAATTTCCTGCGCCGCTCCTGCATCGGATTGAGCAGGGTCACCAGCGCGTCCGCCACCCAGCCCTTACACTCGATGCAGCCGATGCCGGCCGACCGGCAGCCTTCATTCACCTTCGCCATGGTCTCTTTGCTCGAGAAAATCTTGTGCAGATCGCCCACCGGACACACATCCGGATTGCCCGGATCCGAGCGCCGCACGCGCGCCGGATCAGTCACCATGGTCTTCAGCTTCTGCCGCACCACTGGCTCGGGATCCGTCAGCAGGATCGCGTTGCCGTACGATTTCGACATTTTCCGCCCGTCGGTTCCGGGCAGCTTTGGCGCGGGCGTGAGCAGAGACTGCGGCTCGGGAAAAACTTCCTTCGTTGTCCCGTAAAATCCGTTGAACCTTCTCGCCACTTCCCGCGTCAGCTCCACGTGCGCCACCTGATCCTCGCCCACGGGAACGAAGTCCCCTTTGTAAATCAGAATGTCCGCCGCCTGAAGCACGGGATAGCCGAGAAACCCGTATGTCCCCAGGTCTTTGTCCTTGATATTCTCCCGCTGCTCTTTATAGGTCGGAACCCGCTCCAGCCAGCCCAACGGCGTAATCATGGAGAACAGCAAATGCAGTTCGGCATGCGCCGGAACATGCGATTGGATGAAGATCACAGATTTTTCCGGGTCAAGTCCCGCCGCCAGCCAGTCGAGGGCAACCTCCAGCGAATTTTCCTTTATGCGGGATGTGTCGGCGTAGTCGGTCGTAAGCGCATGCCAGTCGGCTACCATGAAAAAACATTCGTACCGGTCCTGCATACCCACCCAGTTCGCGAGCGCGCCCACGTAGTTTCCCAGATGCAGTTTTCCGGTCGAGCGCATGCCGCTGAGCACGCGCTGGCGAGTTATTGTGGGTGTCATCTTGCGTTGAACCAGTTGCTCTTCACCAGTTGATCTTCACCGGCTGATCTTAACTAGCTGATCTTAACTGACTGGATTGATTGCCTGCCACACAGGCCTGCCCGCCCTGCAACCGCCGGACTGGCACGGGTTCGAGTGTCTCGAGGGCTGGATTCGATAGTACCATGCGAAGCGGCTCATTCCGAGCCGAACCGGGCACGACACATGTGGGGACAGCCGCCCTCGGCTGTCCGCCGGGGCGTAGCCCGGCCGTGCGGCCGATTTCGTCCTTGAGCGCTAGCAAGAACTGCGCAGTCGAGCTTCGCTCGACCGGACAGCCGAGGGCGGCTGTCCCCACATAGTCGTCCCAGAGGCTGAGAGTTCCCTCAAGTCTGCGGCACACGTCCGCCGCTTTCGCCCGCTGCGCTCGCCATGCGGTATAATTCGCGCTCTTCTTTCCACAGACCGCATACACTCCGTGACCACTCTCGCCCGCAAGCTGCGCGCCACCGACTACTTCACGCTGGGCTGGGGAACCATGGTGGGCGTGGGCTGGCTGGTCATCATGGACGACTGGCTGCTGCGCGGCGGCGCGCTCGGCGCTCTGCTCGGGTTCGTGATCGGCGGGGCCGTCCTGCTTCCGATCGGATGGGTTTACGGCAAACTGGTCATTGCCATGCCCGACGCCGCGGGCGAGATCGCCTACACCTCAGCCGCTTTCTCACGCTCCATCAGTTACGCCACTGGCTGGATGATGACTCTCGCGTATTTCATCGTGTGTCCGTGGGAGGCCGTCGCGGTCGGCCGCATCGCTGGCTACATCGTTCCCGGCCTCGATTCGGTCGAACTCTACCGCATTGCCGGCCGCCCCGTGTATCTGCCTCATCTCGTCATCGGCCTCGCCCTGACCGCGCTTCTCACCGTGCTGAATTATCGCGGAGTTCGCCTCAGCGCGACGTTTCAGAACTGGACCAGCTTCGGCACGCTCGCCCTCTTCATCATTTTCGTCGCTGTAGGCGCAAGCCGCGGCTCCCCGGCGAATTTTCCGCCACTCTTTACCCACAGTCCGCTAATCTCGATTCTGCTGGTCATTCAAATCGTTCCCTACTTCATGACCGGATTCGAATCGGTGGGCAAGGCGGCGGAAGAGGCCAGCCCGGACTTCCGCACGCGCGGCTTTTTTCGCGCCATCTGGATGGCCATCTTCGTGGGCACGCTTTTCTATGCGAGCATCGTGGCGGCGGTGGCGTTCGCCGCGCCCTGGCGCCGGCTGACCGGCGAGAAATTCATGACCGCGGTCGCGTTTCAGCAGGCTGTGGGCGCGCGCTGGGTGGTCAACATCATCCTCGCCGCCGCTCTGCTGTCGCTCTTCAAGTGTTTCAACGGAAACTTTGTCGCCGCCAGCCGCCTGCTCTTTGCCTTAGGACGCCGCGGGATGGTCGCGAGCCGCGCCGGAACGATCCATGCCCGGCACCAGACGCCGTCGGTCGCGGTTCTCGGCATCGGTCTAGCCACCGCCGCCTGTATGCTGCTGGGAGACGCGATCCTCGTTCCCATCACCGAGGTCGGATCGGTCGCCTGCGCCATCGGATGGTCGGCGACCTGCGCCGCCTGCCTGCGGCTTGGGCGTGGCGCTCTTCCGGGCGGCCGTCGCGGGACAATCACGCTGTCGGCAACCGAGCGCGCCGTGGCCGGCTTCGGACTGGCCGTTGGAATCGCGATGGCGCTGATGAAGCTGATCCCGTCAGTCCCCGGCCATTTCACCGTTTACGAATGGCTCGCCCTGGGAATCTGGATAGCGCTGGGCGCAATCGTGCACCGTAGAAGCACAAAGACGCAGACGTAAGTTTCCTTAGCGTCCTTCGCGGCATTTCTTCGCGAACTTTGCGTTAAGCTTTTGTTCTTGATCTTCTGTACTCGATCCAGGGAGACAAAATCGATGAAAGCGAAATCCCGAATAGGCTTTTTTCTTCTTTCCCTACTGCTAATGGGCATTCCCCCGAACGCGCCGTCTCAAACTCCCGCTCCCGATTTCGACATCGTCATCACCAACGGCCACGTCATGGATGGCACTGGCTCGCCCTGGTACTCCGGCGACGTCGGCATTCACGACGGGAAGATCGCCGCCATCGGCAACCTCTCTGCCGCTCCGCGCAAACGCACCATTGACGCTGCGGGCAAAGTCGTCGCGCCCGGCTTCATTGACATGCTCGGCCAGTCGGAGTTGACCATCCTGGTGGACCCGCGCCTGCCTTCGAAGATTTTTCAGGGCATCACCACTGAAATCACGGGCGAGGGGAATTCGATCGCTCCCCTGAACGACGCCATTATCCAGGCCGACCGCAGCGGGTATGAGCACTACAAGATCACCCCCGACTGGCGCACCTTCCGCCAGTATTTTGCGCGGCTGGAAAAACAAGGCATGGGCATCAATCTGGCCAGCTACGTCGGCGCTACGCAAGTCCGACGCATGGTGCTGGGCGATGACGACATACAACCCAAGCCTGCGCAACTCGACGAGATGAAGGCCCTGGTGCGCGCAGCCATGAACGACGGCGCCGTCGGCGTTTCCACGTCACTCCAATACGCGCCTGCGCCTTACGCTAAGACAGATGAACTGATTGCCCTTGCCACCGAGGCTGGCAAGTTCGGCGGAATTTACGCCACCCACATGCGCAACGAAGGCGACACAGTCCTCGAAGCCATCGACGAAGCGCTGCGCATCGGCCGCGAAGCCCACGTTCCGGTCGAAATCTGGCACATCAAGGTCGCGGGCAAAGACAATTGGGGACGCATGCCCGAAGTCGTCGCCAAGATAAACGCCGCCCGCGCCGCCGGCGCCGACGTGACTGCCGACACCTACGCCTACACCGCCTGGTTCAACGATTTCTCGGCCTTCATCCCGCCCTGGGCGCACGATGGCGGCACGGCAAAACTCGTAGAACGCCTGAAAGATCCCGCCACGCGCGAGCGCATCCGCAAAGACATGCTGACGCCGTCGCGCGATTGGGACAACGAATGGCAGGAGATTCCTGGCCCTGACGCGATCATGATCGGCGCCGTCGAGAATACAGCGCTGATTCCGCTGCAGGGCAAACGCCTGTCGGAAATCGCCAAGCTGTGGAATAAGGATCCCATGGACGCGCTCTTCGATTTCCTGATCCAGGATCCCTCGACCGGCGTCGCCGTGTTCGGCATGTCGCAGCCCGATGTGACTCTGGCGCTGCAGCAGCCCTGGGTTTCGATTGACAACGACTCGGAAGGCACATCACCCGAAGGCATTCTGGGCCAGGCGCATCCACATCCCCGCGCCTACGGCACGTTTCCGCGCATTCTGAGCAAATATGTTCGCGAAGAAAAAGTGCTTACCCTCGAAGATGCGATCCGCAAGTTCTCGGCATTAGCGGCGCAGCGTATGCGCCTGACCGATCGTGGCGTGCTCAAAGCCGGCATGTGGGCGGACGTGGTGATTTTCGATCTGGCGACGGTGCGCGACCAGGCTACGTTCGACAATCCGAATCAGCTTTCCGAAGGGATGGAGTATGTGCTGGTGAACGGTGTGCCGGTCATTGATCAGGGCAAGATGACCGGCGCGCTCCCCGGCAAAGTGCTGCGCGGCGCCGGATATGTACCGTAAACCGTCCGTGGCGCAAGCACGGTTCGTCTCGGGAGTACGGCTTGTATCAGGGTAAGGTTCGTATCAGGGCACGCCTTCGGGCGTGCCGTCAGTAGTGAGGAAAACCCCGCGCCTTTAGGCGCTGGTTCCCGGGGCTCGATTTACAGCAGGTCCAGCCAATTACAGTGCAAAAGGCCGCGCTAGGGCCTTGCGAGAGGCGTTTTGAAACGCGGTCCGTTCTCGGGTGGAATGCTTCCGATCCGTCGCGAAGAATTCTGCAGTCTCCTCCATCAGGTCCTCATGGACGTTCCTGCCCAACGGTCGCGTCCGGAGCGCTCTCGGATACTTTTCAGCGATGTTCTTCGCCGCTGTCTTTTGATGTCTCATAGGGTTTGTCGCCCGTTAGATTCGATCGCATCAGGACCCGCTACGGTTTCAGCCGTGCCTGTTCCGTGCCCGGCAAGGGCACGACGTGAGGCGCAGCCAGGGTCCCGGTGATGCTGTATCCCGTGGGCGTGCCGCTCAGGGTCCGCGACAGCTTGAGATTCAGTTCGCGCTTCAGCGACGCCGTCCCGCTCAGCTGAAACCTTCCGCTCGGGGAATCCAGCTTTGCGTCCTTCATCTCTAGCTTGCCGCTCTGCAATCGAGCCTGGCCCGACAGGCGCGTGATTTTTAGCGGACCCTCGTCCTCGATCAGGGAGACATGTGCCAGCGCTCCCTCCCGAACCTCAAGCTGCAGCGTGCCCTCGGCCGAATGCCAGAATTCCGTCCCGGACGTTCCCGTGCCGGTGATTTGATAGTCACCGCTTAGCGTGCCGGTAAGCGGCGCATCCTTCATCGTGTCGGCGAGCTGCGCCAGCACGATTCCGCTCAGACTTCCGCGGCCGCTGAAGAGCGCCGGCCTCACGCTGAAGTCCGCCTGCCAAGCGCCGTGCTGCGTTCCACCCAGCACGTCTCCGTTCAAGTCCTGGATCTTCAACTTTCCGCCATCCAGACTCAGGTTCGCGGCAACGTGCGTCGCGGTGAGGTTGGATACCTGCAAACGGTCCACAGTCAGATGCCCGGCCGCGCGCAGCGCGGCCAGAAACGACGGCGCCGTCTGCGGGTTCGACTGCAGGACTCGATACCACGGCCTCTCTTTGGCCCGCGGGCTGATCCACTCCCGCAGGGCACTGGTGGCGATCTGGTTCGCATTGAGGCTGAAGTGAACCTCGCAAGCGCCGGGAGCCCCGCATCCGCGTGGCATTTCGAGCGATCCCGTCCATGATGCGCCGGCGGTTTTCGCGCTCAGCTTTGCGATTCGCACCTGATCGGAGGCGAGCTGCATGTCCGCCGACAGAATCTCTACCGGGCCGGCAGCTCCGCGAATCCCGAACCGCACATTGTGCAACTTCGCGGTTCCGGTGACTTGCGGTCCGGGAAAACCTGAGGCTGTGCCCTGTCCCCACTTTGCCCACGACCCGGCGATTTGCAGATCAACCTGTGCCGTACCTTCTGCTGCAGCTTGCGACGCCGGAATCCCGAACACTCGCGCCACACGCAGTGCGCTGGCGATGTCAGTTTCTCCCGCGATCAAAATGTCATAACCGCCGCGGTTCGCCCATGCGCGAACGGTGGCGCCCGGCGCGCGTCCAGCGCTCAGAGAAAATGGTCCAAATTCAAGATGCGGATCCTCCGGCATCTGCAGGTTCGGCACACTCTTGCGCGCTGCCTGCCGCTGCGCCCGGCTTGCGGAATTGCCGTTGGTCAGTACGAATGGCACGGTTTCGGGTCCAACTTCCGACTTGTTTGTCGCAGAGGCCAGACGGAACTGAGAAATCTCTCCCTTACCCTCAAACCGGAATTTCGAGCCGGCGCCCTCGTGAATGGAGAGACTCCCGCGCAGCGTGCCGTCCGCCGTCAAATCCGCGGGCAGACTCTTCTTGGCCAGTTCGGCCATGGCCACCATCGCGCCCGCAGGGATATTCTCGGCGGCGAGATCCAGCCCGTAGTCGCGGCTTCCCGGAAGGCCGGCGTCGCCCTTCAACGTGATCAAGCCACTCCCCACCGGCGCTCTGCAAGCCAGGTCATGAAATCCATGATCGAGCGAACTATATTGCCCGTCGCAGTGCGCCGCCAGGCGCACGGGCTGGCCGCTGGTAATGTCGTAGCGGCGGAAATCCTGAATGGATGCGTCGCTCGTGATCGCGAGCTTCGCGGGAGTCCCAACGAACGTGGCGTCGAGCTGCAGCCCGCCGCGCCAGCCCAGATCGCTTCCCGTGAACAGTTTCGTGAGCTGCCCGAGTTGAGCGCGGCTCCATTCCAGGGTGAACTGCAGTGGGGTATCGCGGAGGGCGGCCGCGCGCTGCCAGTTTCCATTCACGCGCAGCACGCCCGTATCGTTCAAATTCAGATCGGTGCGAACCGGCTGGGCCTGCAAGCGCACGCCCCAGGCGTTTTCCGAATCCTGCCACAAGGAGAAGTCTGCGTTGGTCAGGGCGTAAGGTTTTTTCTCCTGCCCGTTCTTGAAGTTGATCCGCGCCGACGTGGCTTCGATGTAGGGAAATCCCGGCCGCGGCTCCGTTTTTGCCTTGGCGGTCGGCGCCAGCGGCGTGCGCGCGGCTCGCTCCAGCAATGTTTCCAGATTCCAGCGCCCGTTTTCGCCGTGCACCACATTCAGGCTGGGCTCATTCAGATCCAGCCGCGCGATCTCCAGCCGCCCGCGTACCAGCGAGGTCAGGCGAAGATCGGCCGTTACCTCGGACGCCCGCAGCATGGGTTCAGCCCCGAAGGCCGGGTCATCGTAGACCACCAAATTTTCGAGGTCGAAGCCCGGCCGCGGCAGCAGCCGGAGATGAACCGAGCCAATCTCCACCGCACGCCCGACGGCCGAGCCGATGGAGGAGGCAATGCGCGATTTCAGATGGGAGGCGCCGGGGCGAATCAGAAACAACAGCAGCAAAATCACTGCCGCCACGATCCAGCGCCGCTTGGAGGAGGAAAACTTCACTGCGCCTTCACCCGGACCTTGAGGCGATTCATTTTACAACCCGCAGCGTCCGTTTCCAGCGGGTCTGATCGAAGAAGTGGAGCACGACCTTGCCCAGGAACAGAATGCGGTCGCCCCAGCTCGTCTTGGTGTATTGACCCTCGGGCGTCTCAAACGACCAGTAGATGAACATGGGCCGCCCAATGACGTTTTCCTTGGGAATGAATCCCCAGTAGCGGCTATCCAGGCTCACGCCGCGATGATCGCCCATGGCGAAATAGTGCCCCGGAGGCACAACCAGATCGCCTCCCTGAATGTTCGAGGGCAAATACGTCATCCAGTCAGGAGAAAGGCCTTCGTTCTCCGATGGAGGCAGAGCTGGAAAGTTGTTGCGATACTCGTCGGCGGGGTTATCCCGGTCGTGAAGGATGTAGGGTTCGTCCAAAGCTACGCCGTTGCGATAGACCACTCCATTGCGCAGGTGAATGCGGTCCCCTGGTACCCCGATAATCCGCTTCACCACGTAGGTCCCGGCATACTCGGGGTCGGGATGCAAGAAGACCACGATGTCGCGGAAGTGCACGTCCCGATAGGGAAGCAGCGGTCCCACCCACGAACTCCTGGGGGCAAATTGAATGCGGTTCACGAACACGTGGTCGCCGATCAGCAGCGTGTCTTCCATCGAACTCGATGGAATCTCGAACGCCTGCACGATGAACGTGATAATGAACAGCCCGGTCACCAGCACCGCCGCCAGCGAAGCCAGAAACTCGACCGCGGTCTCCTTCGGCTTCTCTTCGGCGCCGTTGTTTTTTGCCTGGTTGTTTTCTTTCTTCGCCACTGTGGTGTTTCCGTTTCCTTAGAAACTCTAACCCATGAGCGCCGGGGTATCCCGCCTTGAAAGTCAACCAATTCCGTTAGGGACGACTGAAGCTACAAGGGGTGGGTACGATTCAGTCGCGCCTACGGCACTCAAATGTGTTTTGCACTCGTCATCCCGCCAGTGAACTGGCGGGCTATTTTCAGAGGTCCCTCCGGGACCGGACTGTCCGCTGCGCCTCAGGATGTCAACAGATCCCCGTCGGGGGAAACTGCTTCGTGCGCCGGGAACGTCTCCTGAGCCTACTCAGTGTACCAGTCGCAGCGTACGGTTCCAGCGCGTGATGGTGAAGATGTGGGTCAAGGCATACGTGGTGTGATATACCCGATCCATCCAGGAAACGGGCGTGCGCGGGTCCGGCTCCCATACGTTCACCGACCAGTAAATCAGCAGCGGGCGCCCGATAATGTTCTCCCGCGGCACGAATCCCCAGTAGCGGCTGTCCTGGCTGTCGTCGCGATTGTCGCCCATCACGAAATAGTGCCCCTCGGGGACAATCAACTGGCCATCTTCCACCAGCTTGCGCATCTCGAGCCACCACTTGCCTTCCATGCCCACCGCCGGAATATCCACGCGCGGAAAATTGTCGCGGAACATGCTGTTGGCATCGTGGAACATGCTGGGCGGTTCCATGAAGTGCACATAAGGCTCGTCCAGCAGCTTGCCCTTGATCCACACTTTCTTGCTGATCAGCCGCAGGCGGTCGCCGGGCAAACCGATTACGCGTTTTACGAAATGCTGCTTCGGGTCCACCGGATAGTGAAACACCACGATGTCTCCCCGCGCGATCTCCTGGTACGGCATCAGATGGCCCGGCCCGTTCCCGCCGTAACACAGCTTGTTGACCAGCAGGTAATCGCCCACCAGCAGGGTGTTCTCCATGGACCCGGAAGGAATCTGGAACGCCTGCACCACGAACGTGATGACGAACACGGCAATCACCACGGTGCCCAGCAGCGATTGCAGCGAACCGATCACGTCGGTTCCGAGAGTCCTTACGAGGGGTCCGCTGGGAGAAGACGAATGCATGATTTAGTTGACCGATTCCCTGACCGTGATCCACCGGGTCACGATTTACTTGCCTGCCGGGTTTGGCGCCGCCGCTGCCGGTGTTTCCGCCGCCTTCGACCGCGAGGCCAGGAAGGTGAGCAATTGCCGGGCCGCATCCTGCTCGGCGGTTTTCTTGGTCGAGCCCTGCGCCCGTCCCACCAACTCCGGTTCCTTCCCGCTCTTCGTATTCAGACGGGCCTCCACCGTAAATGTCTTGCTGTGCTCCGGGCCTGACTCTTCCACCAGCACATACGCCGGCTGGGGCAACCCCAGGCCCTGCACCGCCTCCTGCAAAGCCGACTTGAAGTCCGTCACCGGCAGCGTTTCACCTTCCCGCTGCATCCGCTCCAGTTCCGGCTCGATCACATTGCGCTGCACAAATTCGCGCGCGACTTCAAAACCGCCGTCCAGATAGATAGCCGCCAGGATCGCCTCGAACGCATCCACCAGCAGCGCGGTTTTACTGCGGCCCCCGCTCTTTTCCTCGCCTCGTCCCAGCCGCAGGTAGTGGCCCAGCTCCAACTGCTTCGCCACTCTTATCAGATGCCGTTCGCTGACCAGGTGAGCGCGCAGTTTTGAGAGCTCGCCTTCTCGGAATTGGGGAAAGCGATGGAATAGCCCTTCACTCGTGACCAGCCCCAGAACCGCATCCCCCAGAAACTCGAGTTGTTCATTGTCGCGGACCCTGTACTTGCCCTCGCCCGCCTGCTGCGCTTCCTGCTCCCGCGCCTGCGAACTGTGCGTGACCGCCTGCTCGAGGACCGAGCGCCGCCGGAAGTGATAGCCCAGCCCCGCTTCCAGCGCCGTGATTTCTCTTTCTTTCATAGTGGAAATGATGTGAGGACCACGATCGCAAAAGCTGCGCGGCGAGCGCTTGCCGTGCGCCGCAAGAGTAGCGCAACCGTCCCGGCGGCTCAGCCTGCATTATTCATGAAGCTGCTTTGAAAGGGCGCGGCTGAAGCCGCGCCCTGTCAAAACCCGTAAGCAATCCACATGAGCAACCCGGAGCTAGTTTTTCGGCGGAGCCGGGTTCTGCCCCGGCGCCGTGCCGCTGCTCAGCTTGGTCAGGCGATCCTTTTCGGCGCGAGCGGCTTTGCCCGCGCCTGAGTCCGGACGGTCTTTGGTGAGATCCACGGCCTGATCGGCGTATTTCATGGCCTCCGGAATCTTGTTCTGCATGTCGAGCGAAACCGCCAACCGGAAAACCGCAACCGCGTCCGGTTGATCCGGAAGGGCATCAATGGATTTCCGCAAGTTCGTCTCCGCCTCCGCCCAGTTCTTGGCGTTGAAGGCCAGCGTGCCCACGATCGCGTACGATTCCGATTTCAGGAAGCCCTTGTAGGCGCTCAACTGCTCCGGTGGATAACCGGCGACCGGAAGGTCGGTGTCAATCGTCGTCAGAGCCCGCTCGGCGTCCTTCTTCGCTTCCGCCAGCTTCTGATCTTTGTCCAGATCCGTTTCTCGCGTCCGCTCGGCCAGAACCTGCGCTACGCCCAGCAGCGCCAGCGGATCGTCGGCGTCGAAGGTCAGCGCTTTCTGCGCCATCTCGAGCATCTTGTCGGCATTATTGACCTGCTGGTACTTCTGCATGGCCCCTTTGTAGAGAACCACGCGCAATTCGCTCTCCGGATACTTGGCGGCGAAGTCGTCGGCGGCCTTCTCCGCGGCGGCGGGATCGGTCAATTGTTTGGCCGCATTGTAGGCGTCAAACTCCGCCTGCGTTTTTGCCTGTGGCGGCCGCTTGCCTTGCGGAGCTGCCGCCTGTCCCGCGGGTTGCGCCGCCTGTCCGGCCGGCGGGTTCTGCGCTGCCGGCTTGCCGTTAGCTTGCGCGAAACTCAAGCTGCACATTCCCAGCACTGCGATCACAATGGCTGCTCGCTTCATGCGTTCTCCTTGCTCCGAACTGTTCCGATTGAATCGGCTCCCGAATTTTTCGAACTGTGCATTGTATCGCAGCCAAAAAGCTGCGAGCTACGAGCTGCGAGCGAAAAGCGGAGGCTCAAAGCTCGAAACTCAAGACTCAGAGCTCAAGACTCAGAGCTCGCCGCTCACTGCGGCTTGGCCGGAGGCTCGTAGGGTTGCTGCAGCCCGCGTTGGGCCGCCGCCTTCACCTCCGGCAAGTCCGTGCTCAAGGCCGCGCGGTATTCGTTCATCGCCGCCTCGCGGTCTTCTTTCATGTCCAGAATTCTTCCCAGATAGACGTGCGACCAGCCCACCACCTTGGGATCTTTCGAGGCCTGAATCGCCTTCTGGAAATTCTCCAGCGCCGTCTCCCGGTTCTTGTTGGCCACCGCCACCTCGGCGAGAATGAACAGGGCCCGGCCCTGATCTCCAACCTTGCGGTCGAGCGCCTGCTGGGCCAGTTCCTGCGCGCCTTTGGCGTCGCCCGCAGCCAGCCGCTTTTCGGCCGTGGGCAGCATCCGCCGGTCTTCCAGACGCGACAACTGCACCAGCTCGGGCGCGGTCACGTCGGCATACTGCAATTCCGACGCCGCCTTCTGTTCCTGCTTCAAGTCAATGTTGTAGAGCAGGTCCGAGTACGCGGTGCGCAGTCCCGCTGGATCCTTCTCGAACTTCACCAGCGCGTCATAGAAATACCTGGTCAGCACATAGCCCTGCTTGACCGCATCCTCCACCGCCTGCGTGCGCATGGCTTCCGCCGTCTGCTTGGTGCCGTTGGTGCGAATCTCCACCGCCCGCACCAGGCACTCGGTCACCAACAGCGAGATGTCGGTCTTGAAGCTGTCCTCCAGCGGCGCCCGCTTCACCGATTGCAGCAGCGGCTCCAGACGCTTGATCGCGGTGTAGTGTTTATCCGCGAGCGGATCCAGCAGGTAGTGCAGATAGGCATGCCGGATCTGCTCCATCTTCAGCGGCTGGCTGGCCGACGGATCGGGCGAGGGAAACACCACCACGTAGTAGTCGGTGCCGTAATTGCGCGCGTTGGCCTGATTCGGATCGCCCAGAAAGTCCAGGAAAATGGTGAACGTCCGCCCCAGATATCCGCCCGACTGCAGCTTCAGGTAGATATCGGTGTCGAACACCATCTTGGCCAGCGGCACATGGTAGCGCTCCACCAGCGCGGCGTAATTGGCCCGGTGGCGCTCCCAGATGGCGTGCAGCCCAGCTTTATCATAAAAGGGCTCCAGCTGCGCTCCGAATCCCGAAAGCGGAGCCGCATCCGGCGGCAGGTCATCCTCCTTCACTTTGGGCACAAAATGCGGCGGGCCCTGCAGATAGAGCGCGAGCGATATATATTGCGACAGGTCGTGCACTGCGTCTCTTCCGCGATGCGCCTGGTACCAGTCGCAAAGGTTGGTCATCGTCGTCTGCGCGTCCTCGGATTCGCGCAGTTTCCTCTCCACCTCAGCCCGGATGTTAAGCCGCTGCCCGTCGGAGATGTTCAGGCTCGCGTCGTAGCCGCACGTGTTCATCGCCGTCAGCACGGCGAACAAAGTCTCGCTGGTATCGAGCGTAATGGGGTTATTGCCATCCGCCGCACAGAACGGCGCCCCCAGGCCCAGCAGGGCCGCCACCAACCAGCCTCGAAGCCCAAGAACCAGGAGACGCTTCAGGAAAACCTCCCGCAGGATAACAACAGCCGCGGCGGCCGCCGCCCAACCAACGCCAGCCGCACAGCCCCGAAAAAACCATGAGCGGAGATCATCCACCAGTCTAAGGTCTTGACGGCAGAGGGTCAAACGGGCGAAGGGATAGGAGACAGCGCGATCCGAAACCGGCCTCCCAACAGGTTGTGGTCGCGCTGGCGGGCACCACAAGAGGGGAAAAAGGTGTGTGGAGTGGGGAGCGGGCGCGGCGAGACTGGCGAACAAAAGGCGCAAAGTTGGCTTCGGCTATGCTTTTTTGGCTTCCATCATTTTTTGCCGCTCGTCGAGGTCCTTTCCGAAAGAACCCATAGTCCCGGATCGAGCTCGACATTTTTCGGCCGCCCCGGCAGCTTGACCCGGACTGGCGATTCTTTCCCTTGCACTGCAATGGGCACGATGCCGACTCCGCTGGAGAGAGTAATCGCCAGCGGCAGCGGCATGAACCAATGCTCGGTGTCCGGGATACCCTCTTGAGCCAAAGTTTCCTTCAGCAGCACGCTTCCATCCGCTTGGTTTTCCAGTTCATACGTCAGCCGGTACGTGGGCAGATAGGCCTGTAGCACCCACTGGCGATAGAACCAGTTCAGATCCTTGTAGCCAAATTTGCGGGCGAGAGCAGTCTGCCCCACATGCGCGTTCACCACGGCAAAGAAATCGTCCGTCGATGCCGTGCCATTGGCGTGCTGCCGCACAAAGTCCGCCATCATGTCGAAAAACGGCTGGCCGTCCCCCGTTTGCGGATCGGAAAAGAGAAAATGCAGCATCCGCAGCACGAGGGCGCCCTTGCTATAGATCAACGCCGTGTAAGCCCCGCCGGTTTCACGCGTGCTCAGACGTTGCCCCATGACCAGAGGTCCCACGTCCGCCAGACGCCCTTTGCCAATCCCCGTAAGGTTGTGCGGCGGATTCCTCAGGGTCTCCCGCGCCTTTTTGATCAAATCCCTTTCCGACGAAGCCGTGTCCCGCTTCTGTGTGTACAGCAGCCCCGAGTACTCAGCGAATCCTTCACTTAACCACTGATCACGATAGGACCGCCACAGCACGCTGTCTCCCCACCACTGGTGCGCTGTTTCATGCGCGATGAACTGATAGGTGACCTCGTCCGCTCTAGATGCGCCCGGAATCATCAAAGTCGTTGGGAAACCCTGCCCGTAGTTAAACGGATGGAAGACGCCCCGGAAAACCGGATACGGATACTCCCCGAACAGAGCACTGAAGTAGCGGACGGTGTTGCCGAGTTCGGCCAGAATGAAATCCTCCTTGGCCGCTCCTGAGATCGAATAAAACTCGATGGGCAGGCTATGGCCATCGCTCATCTTCGCCACGTCCTTGTGGATGTTGTAGCCTCCCAGGCTGAATGAGGTCAGAGCCACCGGTTGATCCAGGCGAAATTCTGTAAGCCGCACATCTTGCGAATTGGTAACGGCCTTGTCGCGAATTACGGTACCAATGCTCGCCACCACGTCTTTCTTCCGGTGGCGAAATTGCACGTCGTACACCGAGCGCTGCAAATATCCGTGACGCGGGTACCACGTTGTGCTGCGCAACGGAAAATAAATCCCACCGATGTCGGGCTCAAACATGAACTCGCCTGCCACCGAAATTTCTAGACTGAACTTCTGACCCTTTTCAACCGGGGTAGGTAGAACAATGGCGAAGCCTCCCTCCCAGGGTTCTTGCATCCACTCGACGGCAGCACCGTCCTTAAGGCGCGCTGAAATCACGTGAAGCTGCTTCTTTCTGCGCTGATCCTCAAAGTAGCTAAGGTCTTCACCCGCAACCAAAGGGATGGCAGTCAAGTGGTTGCTGCGGGACACGCACTCCAGATTCGCCGTCAGGCTTAGTATTTTTTTCGGCTCGGTGACGTCCACCTCCATGCCGTATCGAGGCACCTCAACCAGGTTGTCGGCATCTGCGTACCGGGCCCTGCCCTGTTGGTACTCTTCCTCTCCGTGGAAGGCCATCCAAACATCGGGAGCCTCAATATAATCGTCGAAAGCATAGATCAGGCCGCGTTCGCCGGCGTTGATCTGAAAATTCGCCACTGGAATCCGCGACTGAGCGTCCAGCACGAGGGCAAAGCGCCCCCTCCGGCCTCCATCAAACTCTGCAAAGAAAAACCCTGGAGACTCCTCATTGAGAATCGACACCATCTGCCGTGCTGAAAGATTCGCTCCCGTTTCCTTCAGCACTCGCTCATCTAACTCCGCAGCCAGCTTGGCTGCCTCCGGAGGGGGCGTCGGACCTTGCTGCGAACCCTCTCCCAGAACCGAATAGGTATCGTCGGTAAACCGCAACACGGCCGTCTTGAAGTCCGAGGCGACCTCATCCGCCTTCAAAAGCCGCCGCACGTTGTTCAACTCGAATTCATTCGGAGGCGCCGTCGCCTGAAACGAGCCTGTCCCCAGAAACACCGCGCCTCGCACCTTTCCTTCTACAGGCGCAGGAAAGTACAACACGCCGTCGCGGAACGTGAGCGTAGCACGGTCCTTCTTCAGCACAAGGTTCTCTGCCCGCACGACGCGGAATCCGAGGGAAAACGCTTTCAATTGTCCATAGACGACCGCGCTTTCCCCCGTTGCCGGGCCGCTCGTCGCCCCCGCCGGCACGGCAAAATTTATCGCGCAGAGAAGCGCGTAACAAACAATGAGCAGAGCAATCCGCCAGCGGAAACTGCGGCGACGCCAAAGGCAGCAGAGTGGCAGTTTTTTCATCCGAGCGCTCAACCTCTGAACCAAGCTCATGTCCACCGAGGACAGCATAGTACTGACATGCCTTGCAGTTATCAACGGCACGCCGGTCAAATCGAGTAATTGGCGAAACATCCCGATTAGACTCATAGTCTCTCACCCACGTCTGCCCGACCCCGGAATGCGATGGAACACCATCCCGCGAACAGCATGAGCAGAAGGAATGTGAAGCCTATTGTTAGGAAGACGACCATGTTCATGCCGGGCTCGGACTCTTGACCAGAAATCGGGTCGGGCATCGGTGCTTCAACCCCGGACGGTTCGGGGAGCCCAGTTGAACGGGATGTTCTCCGTCGCTCGTTTCGCAGTTCCCGGTGTTCTCTCTCCCACTGGCGCTTACGTTCTGGGTCTTTGTAGGGCATAAGATATCTAACCTTTCCTTTCCGGGTCGTGCACTTTCTGACACAACTTTTGCACAATTGACGCGAGTGTTTCTTGGTTCTTGGGGTGTGGTCTACTCCGTCCGGCGCGCATCTCTTTGATTGCACTGCGAGACATTCCACTCATTTTCACGAGTTGTGAAATTGGCGCGTTCTTTAGCGCAGGCAATATCTTTGTCTGCCATTCGTCTCTTCGCGGGTCGGGATATTCGGTGTAGACGTTCTGCTCTGCGTGAATCAGTCCCGATTCGACCTCTTCCAAGCTGTTCGATTCTTTCCCGATGTATTTGATCTGCCCGACCCGGATATGTCGGCGTTGCAGCAGCCCGACCGTTTGTTTCCCGCAGACATCCCCTTCTGCGTCGGCACACTTCGATTCGGGGTGAAATTCGTACTCGGTCAGGACATCGCCGTAGGTCTTCACCCGCGCGGTGTTCCGGCTGCCGTGATAGCCCTCAGTCGTTGCGCGATAGGTTTTTCCTGTGTATTGGTCGATCCAATCGAGTTTGAGCCATCGGGTCGGGTCATTCTCGTACGGTCCAATCAAGTGAAACTGTTCCGGGTCGGTGCCGATCGGATGACCAAATGCTTTCACATGGCACGTCAGCAGAAAATTGAACGGTTTGATCTGGTCTGCATACGGCTTTCCGTCGTTGAGCTTGGCCAGCGGTCGGATTACAGCCGGGCTACTAACGCTTGTGCGGCTGACTGCGGGTGATGTTTCAAAGTCTGGGGTCTGGGTCGGTAGACCTAGCGTTTTTCTTATTATGCTCAGCCATGCCTGAGCAATCCATTCCCGATCCTCGCTTTCTGGATCGGTCGGATTCAGCAGATGGCCGAGGCCGTGTTCCGACCAGCGGCCCCCTTCATTGTTTACTCGGCTGCGAAGCAAAACCGGGCTGCCATTCTCCCCCAGCAGAAATAATGCATACCTCTTCGCAGAGATCGCGAGACAGTGAACTTGCCGTTGCCGACCCGTGGTCGGGTCAACGTTGTCGTTCTCGATCTTAAGGATCGAGCCAGGGATTGCCGCACGGTCGTACGGATTGAGCACTGCGAAGCGCTGCGATATCTTCTGTACTTCGTTCCATGTCAACGCCTTGACTGGCTTTCCGTGACAAGGGATCGGGCCACCTTGTTCCGTAGCAACGATCGCCATTGAGTCGGTGTCTTCCATGGCGTACGTCCCGCCCAGTTCAATGACGCAGTGTTCGAGCAGTGCCAGCATGAGGCGGGCCGCGCCGGTGATCAGGGACGCGACCGGCGGAAAGCAGAACTCGCCGGGCACATCGGGATGCTTGACGTAGGGTGTAAACGGCTCCGTGTCAATTCCACGGCAGACCACCTTCACCTTACGGTCGGACTCTTGCCGAATCATCTCGGCGTAGATGCCGTAGCTGGTCGCATTCGCCAAAACTTTGAGTGCCTTATCGAGTCGTTTCTTTTCAAGGTCGGACAGGTCGTGCCGCGAAGACAGGCGCTTGCGCTCTTCGATCACGATTTTGAAAAAATCTTCAGAACGCGGATCAACTTCGATCACCCCGCGCAGTTTCACCGGATTGAGTCCGGGGAGAATGCCGTGAGGCTCGACGCGGAATGCGTCGACAATCTTCGGCATGCGCTTGGTGAGAATGACCGACGCCACAACATCCGGCAGCGCGAACCAGAGCGCATTGTTAGGGTCGTCGTCTTGGGAATAAAGATGATTGAGCCCGATTTGCCAATCGTGGCTCTCAACGCTGTACCTGGCCCGGCTCGGCAGAAGATCACCGTTCGGAATGACTCGCACGAATGCCGTCAGTTCTTTCCATGCCGCAGGCTTGAAGAGGTCATCCGCAGTCAACTGGTTGAGAAACCTTTCGATTTCCGCTTGGCAGTGCGGGATGATCTTGATCTCGCGGGCGATGACGAAACGCCAGAGTCCCATAAGGCTGTTTACGGATGGATACATCGATAGGAAGTCGGTGTAAACCACCGGGACAGCAACCTTGCGGACGTGGGCGCTGGTGCGTCCGCCGAAGAATGCTGTCTGTGCATAGCCCAGGTACTCTCTGGGGAAGTCCGGCTGCCGATCAAGGATCGGCTCGACCCCCATCGCGTGCAGGTATGCTTTGCCGATGGAGGCTGGCGAATATGCCTTGGTCACCTGCAGGTTGATCGGATTCCGATCGTATTCTTCGAGTAGCTTGACCGCTAATTCCCAAGTCGCCAGCACGTCGCGCCGGTTGTAATCGATGTATTCGGCTGTAACGATGCCGTGCTGCGCCACGGGCTGTTTGGGGTGATCCACGCCGAAGTCTTCACATGCTGACTCCAAGGAATAGCTTTTGTCGGTCAGGGCAAACGCCAGCATGCGCAGGTCCAGGAAGTGACCGCGAAACTTGTAGCCCGGCTTCGGTTGACCGGTCTCGGAGCCTTCCGGGATTAAGTCGGCTTGGTCGGGATTCTTACGGGCCGTAAAGCCAATCAGATGCCGCTTACTGTCAATGTGCTTGATCCCAATGCACGGTCGGTGTTTGTTTGCGAATTCCCGTCCGTTCTTGATGTAGGACCAAACACCCAGCGAGAATCCTCCGGCGAAGCGTCCCCGAGCGCTGGTAGAGTCGTGCGCGGTGCGAGACAAGTCGAAAGGAAGATTGAATCCGACAACAAGGCATCGCCCTTTGTAAGCGGCGCTGTAGAACTTGGCCAGAAATTGGCGACGGGTTAGCAGCCGCAATTGCTTATTCGCGGCCTCCGCGACGTGGGTTGCAACATAGCGCTGGAGAACCTCAAGGTCTTTCTTCGGCAGGTCGTCCCCGTAAGACAGACCCTCTTCCAAACATCGTCCGTCTACGACGAAGCGATAGCTCCCGAACGTGAGGCGCTGCGCCGAGTCAGTTCGGGTTTCCGTGTCAAAGACGAGCATGGCGTCGGGGCGCTTCCATGGCGTCTGAAGCCGGACACGTTTCTGCGCATCTTCTCTCTTGGTCGCAACCTGCCACTCAGGGTAGACGCGAACAGCGACGTGCAACGGAATGGGCTGAATTTGGGACATTTACGCTATCGCCTCGGTACGAATCGTTGTAGCTCAGTGTTCTCCCACCACGTAGGTCCGAACTTTTCCGTTAGGAAGGCATCCAGAATCTCCAAGAATTCTGCATGTGGAAGCAATTGTTTCTCGAACAGATAAGCATTCGTATCACAATATCCCCGAATGCATGCGGCGCGGGCTAGTAGAGGGCTGCCTTCACGATTTTCCAGCGTTTCCTTTGGCCAGTCGTACTGGCGCACACTCAGGTCCGCGCGATGATCGTTAACCGGCATCGGTATTGTCGCCGGATCGTTCGCTTCGCCAGCGGGATGATGGTTATCCTCCGTGGATTTTCCTTCACGCTTGCGCTGGCACTCCGCGCAGATGGTCGGGTCACTATTTGGAATGAGCGCCCACGGACGCGACTCACCGCATGCGCATTGCCGCTGCCCGACGATGCGGGCGGCAGTGGCCTCGCGCCTGTACGCCGTGATGGGATCGCGTTGTGGAAGCTTGTTCGGCATTTATGCGGCCTTTGCGTATAGCGACTCAAAGGACAGAACTCCAGCAGCGCCCAAGCGATCCAGTTCCTCAACATCTGTGAGCAACCGGACTCGCGCACCGTTGGTATCTTTTATGTACTTGTGGCGATACTTCCGCAGCGCCGAGGAATCCCCGGTTGCGAGATACCTGTGAACGGCGGCCCAGTGCCCGCTAACTACGCTGGCCTGGCGGGAGTCCGCTACTGCAATTTCGCGCAATCCATCGATCGTCAGAATAAGGAGGACCCGCAAGAGGTGGTCACTTGCTCTCACAGCATATTGGCCGTTTTTGCGCTTATGCAGAGCTGATCCGCCCCAGCGGACCACTGTGCTGGACGCGACGCCAGATTCCCGCGATGCTTGGTACAGTGAAAGCCGATCCGTTCGCATCTTGGAAAGCGCATGGACAACGCGATTCCACATATTCTGGAACCGCTCCGGTTTCGAGAAATACTCATCTGCCGTCCGTGGCCGCGCGATTCGCCTGATCGCGCGAGTCCGCTTTTTCTTGCCTTGATTCAAATGCCGGCGTTGTTTTCGATTCTTCCTATTTCTCATTTTCGTCCTTCACTATGGGGACGTATCCATACAAATAATGTCCCCATATGTATCACAAAAGTTGCTGGCTGGAAAGAGAGGCTTTGTCCAAGCTGAGAATGCGTTAGTTTTCAATGAGTTGGCAGTGGCTACTTACAATGTCGGCTGGGCAAGCCTTTATGGCACGCCATCCGAAAAAGGCCGCTCGGCGCTACCGGCGGGCTGAAGCAAGTACAAACGTCCTGCATCGTTGCGCGTTTACGTCCCCGTCATTGATTGGATTCCGGAGTTGCAATAGCCAGGTAGCGGGGACTACAATATGTGTATAAGAGTCCCCGACATTACCGAAAGCATTCTTATGCCCAAACGAAAATCACGGAAGTCAAAGGAATGGGGCCCCGAGGCATTTGTCGAGTGGATGCTCAGAAGCAAGGATGTTTCCAAGGGAAACATTAAGCTTCTGCTTGAATCAAGAGATCAGATCAGACAGGCGTGGGATTGGGATGATCAGGGTACAAAGAGTTTCCCCATGAATACGGCTCATCTGCTCGATGAGATCGACTCCAGATTGAAGGGCTGGCGACCACGCCGCCGTAAGTTGCGAAAATTGCCTTATCCGACCCCACCCAAGCGACTCCAGGACATACTCTCAGAGGGCACCGTCCGACAAGTGCATGAATATTTACACGAAGAGCCCTTCGACGAAGCGCTCGCCGACTTGCACTCGCGCGACACTGATTCGCATGCACTTCATCGCATCAAAGAAACAATCGATAGTGCACTATACGTTGAACACTTCGGCTATGAAAGTCTGCCCAAGCCACGGGGTAACTGGCTGCATCGTCAGATCATAGGTGTACTCTCCGCGGCTGCGCCAGCAAAGCTCAGCGATTCTGAGATGGTTAAGCTGTTTGATTACATCTGCCCCTGTGGCGTCGAGCACAACCGAGAAGCCATGAAGAAATTCCGGTGGAGACTCTCCCGTGCGCACCAATAGCGCTCTAGTGGAGCCAAACGGATTCGCTAGTCCTTCACGCATTCAGCCGCATCACGGCGTCGTGACGCTTCTTGGCTACGGCATCCAGGCCCGTGTGGACCGTGGTCATCTTCTCCTTGAAGACGGCATCGGTGCGGAGCGCCGCTCCGCTCGACTTCCGCGTGTGGGCCACCGGCTGAAGCGGCTAGTCATCATCGGTGCTGACGGACTGGTATCGCTGGCTGCGCTTCGCTGGCTGGCGGACCAAGACGTAGCATTCACCATGCTGGAACGCGACGGCAAAGTGCTGGCCGTCACAGGCCCGGTTCGCCCCTCGGATGCCAAGCTTCGGCGCGCCCAGGCTCTGGCGCATTCGTCCGGGGCTGCGCTCCTGATCGCGCGGGAACTGATTACCCAGAAGCTCATCGGGCAAGAGCGGGTAGCACGTCATAAGCTGCTCGATGCCACAACTGCCGACGCAATTGCCCGATTCCGAGCGGAACTGCCGACCGCCGACAGCATCACGACTGTTCGGCTCATCGAGTCGCAGGCTGGTGTACTGAATATGAGCATGATCGAAAGCGTGTATTGCTATTTGCACCGCACGATCCTGTGGTTGGGGAATAGCAAACTCCAGTTCAGAAGTAGAAGTTCCTACGTTGGTCAAAAGAGCGCCAACCATATTCCTTTCGATCTGCCACCCTTTGAACACGGATTGCAATTCGTCAGCGAAATCGAGAGTGTCTTGCAATTTTCCCACTGAATTTATCCTAACCTTCAATCCTATTCCCTCCTTCAGATCGCTCGTTAGGATAGTTCGTTGTAGCTCAGTGAGTCCGCGAGGTTGAGGGACTGGCGGTGCATGTCTAGTTGCTGGCGGCGCTGAGACAGATGGGATATTCACGATCGCTGGCGGCATATTGATCTGTGGTGGGCGCTCTTTCAACCCCTGAATGATTTGATCCTGATCTTTCACTTTTTGCTCAAGTCCGGGCACCGTCAGAGCTATTTGATACTGATCGCGCCATACCAAGAAAAACGAGACGAGTAGAAATACTCCAACAAACAAAATTGCATACCACTTTCGCGGCATCTTCCAATTGGAAAACCTTTCGATCAGACCGATAACTGCGGTTACAACTCCTCCCGTTAGATAGCTTTGCCAATGACTGAGAACGGCCCAAATGAAAGCGCTGATGTTGGACAACATGACGCACACCCCCACTGACACTCAGAATTATGCTTCCACAGTCTGATAGAGCCGACCCATCTTGACAGGGACGGCACAATCAGCGAATCATGAGGCGGTGGAGGTGGGAGTCGAACCCACTTGACCCACTCAGAGTCATCACCTTTGCAGGGTGTCGGGCACCGTTGCCCATCTCCACCGTATTCCTCGTTCAACTCCGCATCCTAGCGTTCCCGGGCTTGTGAAAGTTCTGCAGCCCTGCGGAAAACCTCCGCCCAATACAATTTTCTTGGTCCCTCAAGTGCATGTGGAAATTTGAGCCGCTGAGACTGCCCGCCAGTGAAGCCAAAAGGGGTTCCGTTTCCACATGCTAATGCCAGCTTTTGGTGCGTCATCTCAGAGCACTTCTCTCATTGAGGCGAAGGGAAAGAGAACATATCGGGGGGGGGGCCTGCTGGCGAGTTCGTTGAAGTACTCCGCCCACAGGGGAGAGACAATCCACAATAGTCAATGAGCGAAATCGCCTGTGGGTGTTGAAAAAGTCCATTTTCCTCAGAACAGCCGAAATTTGGGGGATAGAAAATGTCTAGAAAAACGAGAAAGTCGTTCGTAGGGCATCCTAGCGCAAAGTTTTTTTAGCCATTTTCTGGTAAGTGAGTTTTTCAACAGCCACGCCTGATTGCAACAATAACCGTGCGGAGACTCGCTCCCGCCCCGGTGCTGCACTTGATGTGCGCTGAAATGCTCGCTGGTTACCTCCGTTACACCACAGGTTTGGGCCGGAGCTTGTCTAATTGGAGGCGTGTCCTGAGGAACGCCCATGCGCACCTTTCTGAATGCCATCATCGTAGTCCTGATCCCCGTCGCCGAATTTGTCGCGATCCGCCGCATCGGCCTCACCGGAGCGAGTGGAGTCTTCCTCATTTTCGTCACAATGGCTGTGTTGTTGGTCTGGGCCGCAAAACAGGACGGTCGCGCCAGCGAGCTCAGACTGCAAAAGGGCGCCGCATCGTTCGGCTTCCTGCCAGCAGGCCGAGACGATGTGCCGCTCTCCATCGAGCCTCTGCGCGGAAACGGCTTGGTCGAGGCCGCAGCTTGCGGAGAGCTCCGAGGCCTACAGGCATGGATATTCGACTACTGCATACCCGACCGAGGAGGAGCAGGTTCGAAGAAAAACGTCAGTCAAACCGTGGTCGCGTTCCGCGTCGATGACGCGAATCTGCCCAAGTTTCAGATTCGCCCGTTGGACTCGTCGACTTCCATCTTCGACTACCCCCGCTGGAGAAACTTCGACGGGGATTGGGAAAACAGCGATGACACCATCTGCTTCCCCGACGCGCTGGGTTTTCACCGGAGTTTTGAAATGATGTCCATCGGGGAAGAAGGCGTGCGCCGGGTCTTTAACGCGAAACTGTTGGACACCATTGCCGCTCTGAATGACTGTAATTGCGTGGTGAAAGGTGATTCCACAACCGTCCTCTTCTTCACTCCGGATAAAATACTTCCGCCTGACGAATACGAAGCATTCGCGCGCAAGGGCGCCGATGTCGCGTACGCCATATTTTCCTCAGAGAAGCGCGTGATGGCCGCCGCAGCAAAATGAGAATTGGGACTACCGCGAGAAAAAGATGCGGACCGCGTTTTCCATCGCTGGCATAACATCGCGTATACACTCATCAACACTACCCGGACCTAAAGACCTCTGGGAATTGCCCGACCCGCTCGTGCCGAAGTGACGGACATTGAAGCCACTTACGCCCGCGAACACAGCCAGTAGCACGACCCCGATGGCAACCGCCAAGCCGAGAAGTGCTATCCATGGGCCCTGGGACTCCTGATCTGACACAGGGGCGGGCGCTCGCTTTCGAACTTGAGTGTGCAGCGCAGCCGCGATATCGGACGTTGCTTCTGGAACACTCGGCTGTCCCGACCCTGCGTCTAGTCGCTGCGTTCACCAATGTGCACATCTGTGACCACTTTGATGATCACGCTCCTGTGGATGTGGACCGCATCTGGCAGATCTTTGCGCGAGCTGGGACCAAGGTTATGTATCGGCCGGATATCAAGCCAGTTCCCCTGACGGTCTACCTCCCGCCACGGGCGCGCCAGAACTAGTTGCTGAAACCCAGACGCTCTGCAATAAGTATTCAAGCGTTTAATCGGAAGGAGGCGATGATCAATGCGCGTGGGAATCCTGGGAACGGGTGCCATTGCACAAAAGCATGCTCTGGCATATCGCAATATCGGATACGGGGTGGTTGCGTGCAGCAATCGCGATGTGGCCAAGGGCCAGAGATTTGCCCAGGAACATAAAGCGGAGTTTGTTCCGACGGTGGAGGCACTTTGCAAACATCCGGACCTGGACTATATCGACGTCTGCGCCCTTCCGGAATATCGCCTGCCCGTGGTCGAACTCTGCGCTGCAAGCGGCAAGCACGTGTTGGTCGAGAAGCCAATGGCGACGCGGGCGGAGATCGCGTGCGAGATGATTCGAATCGCCCACGAAGCCCGCATTCAGTTGGGCGTCGTAAGCCAGCACCGTTTTGACGACTCCACTCTATTCCTGAGAAAGGCATTGGCAGAGGGCCGGCTGG
>JBKQRC010000082.1:0-48243 GCA_052326105.1 Candidatus Sulfotelmatobacter sp.
CCGTACACCTCGGTTTACATGCGTTTGGATTGTGGCTACATGAGCGACGAAGTGGAGCGGAAGATCAGAACTGCGATGGCAGCTACGGCCCTAAGATGAATCGAGGGTGTCCCAATGGCGTTTAAGCTGAGAGAAAGTAGGTCTGCGACTATTCGTCCTACACGCAAAACTGTTGCATATCTGGGGATCGGTTTATTGATCTTATTGTCCGCTCGTATTCAGGCGCAGTCTGCGCTGCCCGCTGTTTCCGAGAAAGTCATCATCGATACCGATATTGGCGACGATGTGGATGACGCTTTCGCGGTGGCGCTGGCGCTGCGTAGCCCTGAGTTGGAGATTCTCGGCGTCACCACTACTTTTGGAGATACGGAGACACGGGCCAAGCTTTTGGACCGAATGCTCGGTGAGTTGGGTCGGAAAGATATTCCGGTAGCTGTGGGCGCACCGACTCATGCAACCAACGTCTTTACGCAGCGACGATATGCTGCGGGCGGTCACTTTGCGCAGGCTACGCATCCCGCGGCCGTGGATTTCATTGCGGAGCAGATACGCCGCTATCCGGGGCAGATTACTCTGATAGCGATCGGTCCGCTCATGAATGTGGGCGCTCTGATCGACAAGGAGCCGGAGACTTTCCGCAAGCTGCGGCGGGTTGTGCTGATGGGAGGCTCGATTTATCGAGGTTACGGCGACTTTGAATACCTTCCGGCGCGCGGGCCACAGCCGGAATGGAACATTTTGAATGACATTGTTTCGGCGCGAAAGCTTTTTGCCTCCGGGGTGCCGCTTTACGTGATGCCGCTCGACTCGACGCAGGTGCAACTTGACGAAGTGAAGAGAGCCATCCTGTTTCGTTCGGGCACGCCGCTGACCGATGCGTTGACCCTGCTTTATCACGAATGGGGAGCGCAGACTCCAACCCTCTACGATGTGATGACGGTGGCTTACATTTTGGACGCCAGGATTTGTCCAGTACAGCCGATGCGCATTCGAGTGGACGACAAGGGCTCTACGCTGGTCGAGTCCGGAACGGCGAATGCGCAAGTTTGCCTCCATTCCGACTCGGACTCGTTCTTCCGCCTTTATATGGGGCGGGTTGCTACACCGCAGTGACGGCCCCTCCGGCCTCTGTTTCGTGATGCATCGTATGCAGGTAACCCTGCCGGCAAGAAATCGCGGTGCCCACACGGCCCCCGAATGCAGGGAAGACCAGCGGAGCTTAGCTAGTTAGAGCGGAGCGGCAACTTGCTGAAGTCCAAACGAAGTCGAGCTGATTTGATGAGCGGACGTTTGGTATCGAGGTGGAGTAGAACATGAAGAAACAGACGGGATCCCTGCTGTGCATTGTGGCCCTCTTCACATGTCCAGCGCACACGCAGCATCCGCCCCAGGCTGTGTCCGCCGAACCTTCGTTGAGGTCCCTTCTCCTGGCGCGCACAGAATATCTTGATCGGGTGCAGGCTATCTGGACCGCACAGATGATCGCCCAGATGACCGGAGTCCGATTCGAACATCAGCCGGCTTCGACCTTGCCCGTGACTCCCATGAGCCATTTGCCTGGCTACGCACCTGTCGATGATGACTACTACTACGAAATGGTGGCAGTGCGGGCATTCGAGAAATACGGCATCGGCCTTACGGTTGAGCAACTCGGACAACAATGGCTGGAGAACAATGCCGGTTCGTGGGGATCGAGCGAACAGGCGCTAATGCTGTTGAAACGAGGAATCAAGGCACCGGACACCGGTCACCCCAGATACAACAAGCTCTGGTGGACCATCGGGCCGCAGTTCAGCAGCGACGTATACGGAGCGCTGACGCCAGGTATGCCGAACGTGGCCGCGACACTTGCGCGCAATCTCGGGCATATCAACGGCTACGCCGAAGGAACGGATGGGGCGGTTTTCGTCTCCGGAATGGTAAGCATCGCTTTCGTGGAAAACGATACCCACTCGATCGTTCGCAAGGCCGCTAGTCTGATCCACCCGGATTCGCCTTATCGGCAGTGTCTGGACATAGTCATCACAATGGCAGACGCGGGCCGAACGCCTGAGCAGATCTTCCGCGCTGTCGATGAGCGGTGGGGAATCGAATATCCCGCCACGAATAATGCCGTGGTCAATGGCGGCATTGTGGCCACCAGTGTCTGGTTTGGTGACGGCGATTTCAGCAAAACTCTGCAACTCGCAGTTCACGCTGCCGACTTCGCGGATACCGACTGCAATGCCGCGAACTCGGAATCCGTGGTGGCGGCCATGCATGGCATGAGCGCGCTGCCTTCCGAACAGGTCACTGAACTTCATGATCGGATTCAGGGCACGGAAATGGGCCCTCTCCAACTTACGCCAGCAGTAGACGAGAGTATTTCGGAGCTGGCGCGGCGTACGGTACGAATCGGCGAGGGAATCCTTATGTCTCACGGCGCGATTGACGAAGGAAAATCGATTCGGATTCCTGTTCAGGATCCTGTCACCCAGCCCGCAGAGCTGTTCAAACTGGCGGACCTCATGCAGTACTGGAACCGGGACTGGACGCTGGAGCGGGCCGGCTTCGGAGGCGCGGGGGGCGGCATGCCGGGAATCCGAGGTATCACCTACCTGGACGGCGAGGTGCTCGCCACCTATCCTCGGGATGAAGTACGCGGAACAGTTCTGCGACGGACCGTGAATTTAGGGTCGGCTCCGTCTTTGGAATTCCAGGCGGGCGTTGACATGGGACGTGCATGGCAGTTGCAGGTCTATGTCAATGACGAGAAGGTCTTAGACAAGGTCATTAACGGACTGGATAAGTCGCATCCAGCCGATTCGCGCCGCTGGGAAGGCATCAGGGTTGATCTGTCCGACTACAAGAACCAGCAGGTGGTTTTGCGACTCTACCAGCGCGTTCTTGTTCCACACCACGAAGCAGGCGACGCTTACTGGCGGGATTTGAACGTGCGGTGACGGTCGCTTATCTTGGGGCGAAATGAAAGATGACGGTGGCTTGCGGATCGATTCCAGGCGCAGTCGCCGGTAGATGCACGCGGACCCGAGCATTTTGCCCACTCGTCTTCTCAAGCTCCGCGCCTTCCACGGAAGAAACTTGATCCGAGTTCCAGGCGCAGAGCTCATAAGTTTCTCCCGCCGTGCCCGAGAGTTGCAGGCTTAAAGCATCCCGGTTGGGCGTCCACGACTCGGAAAGCACGCGCAAGCCGTGACTTGTACTCCCCAGGGCTGGAAGAGTGGACTGCTCGCTGAGTGCAAAGTCGTGCTTAACTCGAATTTCGACTACATTTCGACCGCCAGTAATCGGGACGCTCACGATGACGTGTTGATCCGATGAATTCGGTTCCGCGTGAACCGGCAGCGCGCGGCCGTCGAGTCGAACCGCCTCAACTTTCGCGCGCAAACTCAATGCTGGCGAGAACTGCAGAGAACAGTGTCCCGTGCCGGTAGATCGCACTTCTAATCGGATATTGTCGGGCGTCCGCTGGTAATTCAGATTCAATACCATCGCCCCGACGCGGACGTTATTGACGGAAAACGAACTCCACTCCGCCGGGACGTGAGGAACAAAATCCAAATGACAACTGCTTGCGTCCGTTTGTAAGCCGAACAGGCCGCGCAGCAGCGGGTTGACCACCATAGCTGCCGACCAGATCTGGTGGGGCGATCCCGTCGCCAGCGTCTGATAGTACTTGCCCGAAAGAACCTCGGCGACATGGCCGAGCGATCCATCGAACGTCAGCAACGCGTTGGCCCGCAAGTTAGAGTAAGCAGGAAGCGCGCGGTGATAGCGGTACTCCCCCACGGAAGCCCAGCCGGTAAACAGCGGCCACACAGTTCCGAAATGATATCCACCGGGATCATAGTTCGGGTCGCGGGAAGAAAGAATTCGCATGCCCCAGTCGGCCTGATGGTCGGGGCCCGCGAGTTGCCGAATCATGCTTCGAGCCCGATCCCCGTCAAGTTGCGTAAACCACATCGGCACCGTGGCCAGGACACTTGCTATGTCAACCTGTTTGCGATTTGCATCTTTGCTGTTCGCATCAAGGGCATAAGCGTAGATTTGCTTTTCTTGTGACCAGAAGACCTGATCCAAGAGTGGCTTTTGCCGCTCGAAAGTCTGCGCGAGCTGCCGGCCGAGATCTTCTTTGTTCAGGAGATGAGCGAGGTGCGAAAGCGCCCGCAGGGCTTCGAGTCCCAGCGATGCCTGATAAAGCTCAACCCTCACTGGATAGAGCGGCCCTCCTTCGATCCAGCCATGGCCGACGCCGACGTTCTGAGCTAACCCCTGCGCATCGTAAGTGGATTGGAGAAACCCATACGCTCGCCAAAGGTTGTCCCATTTCTCCCGGGCGAAATCAATGTCGCCGCTGCGCGTCACATAATCGTTCGCAGCAATAATGAATAGCGGCGTGGCGTCCGCAGAGGCGTAGGCAAACGGAGTGTTCTTGAACCAGTCCAGAAAGCTGGCACTTTGCGAGACTTCGTGAGGGATCTTACCGTCGGCCCGCTGATACTTGCTGAGGAATGCCAAGGCAGTACGGGCAGTGGAGAAATCGCCAGCCGCATCCAGCGCTAAACTAGTCCACTCTGCGTCCCGGCCAAAAAACCACCCAAAACCCGGGCGCTGATCGTCGCTTGAAGTGTCGTATCCGGCAGCCAGGCCCTCGCCCAGAAACGGGTTCTGCACGACGCCCTGCACCATGCTCACCTTTGCCCAGTCGTACGCTCGTTCGATTTGCGCATCGGGGAGCTGAAGGCTTACAGTCCGCGCCAGGTAGTCCCGATAATACTCAGCAGAGTCGTGCAGCAATTCGGGATAGTCCGCCGCTAAATGGGCGTAGAGGCTTGCCAACGGATTCCGGCCTGTGAAAGACGCAGCAATCACGATGAGCTTCGTCTCCATGCCTTTTTCGGTCGCGCCCAGGAGAAAAGAGTCTCGGCGAGAATGGGAGTAGTTGGTGGAGTATTCTTCGGAGATTCTTGTGGCGGATGGAGAGCCGACCAATGCGTCAAACTTTCCCGCCCCGTCTCCGAAATGGAAAGCGTGCAGGACCGGATCCCAGTCTCCGCCTGCATCTCCGACGGTGCCCGGCCATTCGAGCTGAAAATCGCGTTCGAAGATAGCCTCAATCTCCAGAGGTCTGGTTGTCTCGACGTCGAAAGCGATTATGGCGCCCGGTTCATGCACCGGGACAAACAGGGTTTCGCGCACGGAAAAAGAGTCCCCGACGTAGACGATCGTGCTGGACTCAGGGCGAACAATCAGGGTTCGCGCGAGGGCTTCCGCGGGTACGATGGCGCCATCTACATGGAATCGCAAATGGAAAGCGCTCAGGATTTTCAGCGGATAAACCCACGCCTCGAGCGTTCCCTGTTCGTTCCCAAAGATCCCGGCGCGAGTGCCGACGGCCGAGACAAACTCCCACGATCGAATGGGTCGAGAGAGCTCGAGAGATTGCCCCGGCTCCCCGGCAAATGCGAGGGAGCACATGAGGAGCACGCTACAAGCCAAAAGCATTCCCGCCAGAGGTCGCGCTCTTCGCTGAAGAGGGCAGCGGCAGTAGTTCATAATTTCACCAAGATTCAAGTTGCCAAGCGAAGTATAAGGCAATGCGCCAAGATCTTGAAAGGTTTCAAAATTTCAGCATCTCAGCGAAGCAGTTTTGCGCCGAACGGACACCTTTATCGCTTGACACTCGGAGCAGACTTGCCGCACCATGGCACGTTGTTTTGAAGCGTTTCAACTGGAGATTGACCTCCAGAATCGCGAACCTGTGGGAATTCATCGGCAGTAGCAGTAAGTGATGTCCTCGTCAGCGATAAGCACGGGGTCATCAAAAAGGGATAAAGTCATGCATCTAAAGCCTTGGTCAGCATGGGGTTTGCTGTTTGTCTGTCTTCTTTCCGTGCGCCTCTTCGCACAGTCTTCCGGGTCCTTCACTGGCACTGTTCTCGACGATACCGGAGCAGCGATCGTCGGGGCTGAGGTTTCGGTGAGTGATCCCTCCACGGGTTTTCGCCGGACCACCATTACCAACGGGGACGGTAACTATTTCGTCGGCGGCCTCGGAGCCGGGACTTACGACGTCACCATCACAGCCCCCGGCTTTCAGAAATATGAGGCCAGGAAAGTAATTCTCCGCGTGGGAGAAAAACTCAGAGTGGACACGAAGCTTGTTATCGGTAAAGTGACCAGCGAAATTGTCGTGGAAGGAAACGCCGCCGGTAAGGTTGAGACCCAGTCCTCTGAAATGGCCGGCACCATAACCGGCGACCAGATCAGCCAACTGGAGTTGAACGGCCGCGATTTCACCACGCTCATCAAACTTGTTCCGGGAGTCAGCGATCAGACCGGCCAGGATGACGGAACCGTTGGACCAAACGGCAGCGTTTCTTACGCCGTCAACGGCGGCCGCACCGAGTTTAACAATTGGGAGATTGATGGTGGAGAGATTCTCGATAGCGGCAGCAACGCTAATATCAACGTCTACCCTAACATCGACGCACTCGCGGAAGTTCGAGTCCTGACTTCGACCTACGGCGCGCAGTACGGTCGCAACGGAGCCGGCACCATTGAGGCGGTGACTAAGTCCGGCACCAATAAATTCCACGGCGAGGCTTTCGAGTTCATCCGTAATGCCGCCTTCAACGCCCATAATTATTTTGACTTGCCCGGACAGGCGAAAACCTACTACAACAAGAATGATTTCGGATACATCCTGGGCGGCCCCATCAAGAAGGACAAACTGTTCTTCTTTTGGTCACAGGAATTTCGCCGGGAAAATGTTCCGTACGTCTACAACAACCCCACTGTATTTCTCCCTGACGCCGCGGAGCGCGGGGGAAACTTCAACGAGGACTGTCCTGCTGTCGGTACACCATTCGCGAGAGTAGTCTCCACCCCAGCCATCCCCAATGAAGTGGTGAACTACAACTGCCCGGCATACGCCTTATATGGCCAGGATCAGAATGGAAATAATTTGTATCTCGGTTTTCCCAACAACACGCTTCCTCCCAATCTCCTGGATCCTGTCAATACCGATCCGCTGGTTGCAAATATTCCACTGCCGAACGACGGGCATAGTTTTGTCGGAACGTTTGCTGCGCCCATTTTTTGGCATGAGGAACTGATCAGGGTCGACGATAACATCAATTCCAAACTGCGGGCGAACATGCGCTTTATCCATGATTCGTGGACACAAGACTTTCCTATTTCGCCCTGGTCCAGTTCGAGCGTGCCGGCGATCGGCGGGACGCTGCAGGGTCCCGGTGTCAGTGTGGTGACGAATTTGACGGCTACGATGTCTCCCACGTTGATGAATGAGTTCATCTTCAGCTATGGGGCCAATCACCTGCATCTTTTCAATACGAAACCCGGCTGGAAGCGTCCGGCGAGCATGACCATGACCGGAATTTTTGAAAACGGCTTTAACGGAACAATTCCATCCTTCGGTATTGGCGGCCAGGGCAACTTCCAATTCGGCGTCGATCCAGGCTACTTGCCCTGGAATAACTCGAACCCCACTTATGCCTACCATGACACTTTGACCTGGACTAAAGGGGCGCACAATATACAGTTCGGAGCCTACTTCGTGGCCATTCAAAAGAACGAGATGGCGGGAGAGGAACCGAATGGAAGTCTGGGCTTTTACTCGGATCCATACACTGCCTACAATCAGACCAACGATTCTGGCGGGCCGTTTTCCAGTACGGGCAATGGTTTCGCAGATTTGCTGTTGGGCTATATCAATTCTTTCGCTCAACCGAACCAAAACCTGAAATATTACGAGCGTTATAAGGTTTTGGAGCCATTTGTGCAGGATGATTGGCGCGCGACGAAGAAGCTCACCCTGAACCTGGGCGTGAGAGTGAGCCTGTATGGCAGCTATTACGAGCGCTATGGTAACTCTTACAATTTTGTGCCGTCTGCCTACGTTGCAGCCAACGCCCCCACGTTCAATTCCGACGGGTCATTGAATTTTGGCCCAGGACAAAGCGTCTACAACATGACCGGAATGGTGCACTGCGGTGTGAACGGAGTGCATCGAAGTTGCATGTCCGATCATTTATTCAACCCGGCGCCCCGTATCGGTTTTGCCTTTGATCCAAAAGGGGACGGAAAAACGGCGATTCGCGGGGGCTACGGTATCTTTTTCGAACACGCCAACGGGAACGACGCCAATACGGAATCGCTGGAAGGGAACCCTCCGGGCATCATCGCGCCCGTGCAATTCTTCATAGCGGGCTATACCAATCTTGGCGGTACATTGCCCAATGGCGGGCCGGAACTGTTCCCGTTGGGTGGCGGCGTGAGCCAGTTGACCTCCATCACCACCCAGACGCAATGGCCTTACGTGCAACAATACCATCTCGATATCCAGCGTGAATTGGCGCGCAATACTCTGTTGACGGTCGCATACGTGGGCAGCAAGGGAACTCATCTTTCGCGACAACTCGATCGTAACCAGCTTCCTTCCACTCCCGCCAGCCAGAATCCGTTTACGCAGGGGCAGATCATCACGGGCAATGAATGCACCAACCTTTCAAATGGCTATAACTACCTCGATAACGGAACTCCAGTTACGGGCCAGGCTCTCCTCAATCTCAACGTCGCTTGCGGCAACGTAGATACAGATATGTATCGTCCGTACCTGGGTTACGACTCGATCTATGGCATCATCGGCGGAGCGAACTCAAGCTATAACGCGCTGCAAGTGTCAGGCAGGCGGAATGCGGGTGGACTTCAGCTCACGCTCGCGTACACTTACAGCCATTCGATTGACGATTCTTCTGACCGGTATGACGCCACATTTGTCGATTCCTACAATCTGAATTCCTATCGTGCCAGTTCCGACTACGATCAGCGCCATATCCTCACGGTCAGCTACATCTACAATTTGCCGATTTTTCAGCACGCAAACGACTGGAAGGAATCGATACTCGGGGGCTGGCAACTCTCGGGCATCACGACAGCTCAGGCGGGAGAACCGACCACCATTGTTAACGGCGGCACCTATGACAATGCTGGGGTTGGGAACAGCGTAGGTTCTGGTTCCTTCGCCGATCTGGTGGGAGACCCGCACGGTGCCAAACCTAGCTTCGCCCAGGTGCCGGGCATTGTGTACGGTCCATTGCTCTACAATCCCGGAGCTTACGCGCAACCCACAGGGCTGACTTTTGGCGATTCGGGCCGCAATTCTCTGATCGGACCGGGCCGTCTGAATTTCGATATGGGATTGTTCAAGCACTTCAAAATAGGGGAGTCGAAAGCAATCGAGTTCCGTGCGGAAGGGTTCAACGTTTTCAACCATCCGCAATGGACCGGCGTAAATAACAATTCTTGTGGATACGAAGTGAACTCGGGTGCTGACGATTGCGTAAACGGCAGCAGCGAGTTCGGCTTAGTTGCCAGTAATTTCCTGCATCCCAGCGGGGCGCATAACGGGCGCATCGGAGAGTTCGGCTTGAAGTTTATTTTCTGACCAACGCCGGCCATGGGGCTGAGGCAGGGCGACGAAAAAATGTCCCTGGTCTGCCCACTCTAAATGTCCCTTGGTCGACGCGAGCCCGGTTCTCGTCTGAGGCGACCTCTCTAATCTGGAATCCGGGATGCGTATCAGAAAAAGGCTATACCCAGTTTTTGAGAAAGGAACAAGAGTACTCTGCCCTATGCGTTCGAACTATGGAGCGGTCTTGGCGTTGCTGGCTTGCACGTTGTGCTTCACGTTCTTCTCCTCCGGCCAGGTTGCATCTTCTAAGCGAGAGGGTTTCCGGGATGAACTGCGAACCAGCTTTGAAAATCCTCCCGCCACAGCTCGTCCCATGGTGCGATGGTGGTGGCCGGGAGGCGACGTCACCGATGAAGAAATTGCGCGAGAACTGCGAATCATCAAGGATGCCGGTCTGGGTGGAGTGGAAATTCAATCCTTCAGGGATGGATTGAATCCCAATCCGGAGGGCGAAGCTGCGCGTCGCGTCAACAGCTTTCTCACACCAGAATGGTTCAATCATGTGAAGTATGCCATTGAAGAAGGCGGCCGGCTTGGTCTCGACGTGGATCTGACGTTTGGTTCGGGATGGCCCTTCGGAGGCCCCTACATCCCCTTGGAACTTGCCTCGCAGCAGTTGATCGTCCATGAGATTGCTCTTACTGGCCCATCTACTTTTGCCGGACGATTTCCCGGTGCCCCGTTGGGTGCGGGTGAGAAACTTGTGGCCGTGGTCGCGGCGCCTGGATCGCTGCCTTCCTTTGGAAAGAGAAAGCAGCAGGTGTTTTCTGATTCTGTCGCCCGCGACATGGTCATCGTATCGGGGAAGGTCGATGTCACATCTGCGATCGTGCTGACTCCGCAGATTGCCGAGGACAATACTTTGAAGTGGGAGGTGCCGGCCGGGCAGTGGGTGCTGTTCAGTTTCATTCAGGCTCCGACCTTGCAGAATGTGGAAGGGGGAGCGGGAATTGGCACACAGTGGGTTCTCGACCATCTGAAACGGCAGGCCCTTGACAAGCACATCGAGGCGGTGGGCGAGGCAGGAAAGAAATACTTTGGTGCGGACTTTGGCAAATCTTTGCGGGCCATCTTTTGCGACAGCCTGGAAGTTAGCGCCGAAAGCATGTACTGGACGGACGACTTTTTGGCCGAGTTTCAGAAACGCCGAGGCTACGATCTCACCCCCTACCTCCCGTTAGTAAAGCATCCGGGAGAAAGTGATCCTGGCGAGGAATATCCATCGCTTCCGGTTTTCGACGCTCCGGAAATCGGAGAGCGCGTGCGGCACGACTATTGGCTGACCGTCTCCGACTTGATGATTGACAACTTTTACCAGCCCCTGATCGACTGGGCGCATAGCAATCATCTCAAGGCTCGCATCCAGGCACACGGAGCCCCGGCCGATCTTCTGAGAATCTACGGTCAGGCGGACTTCCCGGAAACCGAAGTCCTGTACGCGGATGGAAGTTACGATTTCCTGAAGTTAGCCTCGTCCGGCGGACATCTGTTCGGCAGAAACGCCATCTCCAGCGAGACATTCGTCTGGCGGGACCACCCCTACGAGACGACACCCGAATTAATGAAAACTACCGCCGACGAACTGTTCACGGCGGGCATCAATCGGATCATCTATCACGGTTTCCCCTATGAATACATGGACCGCCCCGAGCCCGGCTGGTTTCCTTTTTCGACTCAGTATGAGCTCGTCTACACTTTTTCCTCGTTTCTGAATTTTCACAATCCTTTTTGGCCCTACCTGAAACCCTTGAATGACTATATGGCCCGCGTGCAGACGCTTTCGCAATCGGGACATAGCGTCTCTCGAGTGGCCTTATACTCGCACCGCTTGTATTACCCCAGCTGGATGCCGACCGATGAGGACTATCCGCTTGAATATTCGTTGATGGCGAACGGCTATAACTTCGACTTCATTAACGAAGATACTTTGTTGCACCACGCCACCGTCGAAAATCACGAACTGAAGACTCCCGGCAATGCGTATCCCTCTTTAGTGCTGCGTAACGAGACTCGGATCACTCTGCAGTTGGCCGAGAAGCTCGAAGAGTTTGCCCGATCTGGATTGCCTATCGTGTTCGCCGAGCATATGCCCGCCGAAGAAGCTTCGTTCAAAGACTACGAGAACAACGGACGTCGCATTCAGCACATCATGCAGGAAATCCTCGGCAGCCAGAAGGACGCAACCGGCAAATCCGCAACTGTTCAGGGGCACGGAAGCGTTCGCTTTGTGGATGACGCAACGGCGGTCCCTGGGGTGTTACAAGAGTTGAAAGTGGGCCCAAATCTCCGGTTCGCTACTCCTGAACCGAGCATTTTCTTCCAGCAGTTTGACGGTGGGTCGACGAGCTTCTTCTTCTTTCGCAATCCCAAGGCAGAGTCCCAGGATGCGCGGGTGACGCTGGCTGCGGGCAGGCGCATTCCCCAGGTTTGGGATCCATGGACGGGTGAGGTTACCGAAGCGCCCGTGTACCGTTCTGAAAATGGCAGTGTCACGCTCGATATCCATCTCAATCCCTACGGTTCCGAGCTGATTGGCCTGGCAGAATCTTCGGAAGGGGAGCACGCCGTGCATACGAGCTTTCGAAGGATCGAACGCACCTCGGACGGGCTCTTCGGCGTGGCCAGCGAACCCGGAACCTATCACACGGAATTCAGCGACGGAAAAGATAGGACTTCAGTGATATCGCCACGAGAACTTCCGCTGGCCCTGACCCTCGGACCGAACTGGGATCTCAACCTGGTGGGAAACGATAAAGACGGAAAGGAATGGAGCGAACGAATTCATGCGGCGCCCCTGCGGGATTGGAGCCTGTCGCAAAACTTGCGTTATTTTTCTGGACATGGGCACTACAGCCTCGACGTTCAGATAGCTGAGTCCTATCTGCATCCCGGGTTAGCACTTGAACTGGACCTCGGAGAAATCCACGATGTAGCTGAGGTCTGGATCAACAACAGGAAAGTGGCTCCCTTGCTTATGCGACCGTATCGTGTGGATGTCGCCCCATACCTGAAAGCCGGCAGCAACCATTTTGAAATCGTAGTGACCAACACCCTTCGGAACCGCCTCGTGGGTGATGGGATGAGCGGCGACCCCCACTTTGTCATGTTCCAGCGTCGTGTGTTTTTCATGCCGTCGGGGTTGATAGGTCCGGTACGCCTTCTGCCGGAAGCAAGAGTCAAGCTGCAGTGAAAAGACTCCGCACTCGGCACTTATCGATTGGTTCGGCTGAGACCTTCCAGCTTCTCGGCCGGGCTCAGCACCTCGGTCTCGACCAAGAGAGGGCCGCTTATAATTTAGTGGGAAGGCTGAGATCGAGAAGCTCCGCATGGCTGGACTCATGAAGCAATGGTGTCCAAAGGATCGGCTGTGAACCGGTGGCCACTTTTCATGGGCGCCATGAGGCCGCTGTTGTGCCTGATGGTTGTGGTCTTGCCGGGGCAGCATTCACAAACTGTGGAGCCGCCAAAAAGCCCAATACACTTCACTCCGCGTTCCATTCCTTTCTCGCTCGATAGCTGCGAAACCCCCCAGCGTCACGCACCGGAAACCATGGCCGGCGGCGTGGCCGTGTTCGACTACGACAACGACGGCAATCTCGACATCTTCTTCACCAACGGCGCGGACATTACCACGCTGAAAAAAGACTCGCCCAAATACTCGAACCATCTCTTTCACAACAATGGCGACGGCACCTTCACCGACGTTACCGAGAAGGCGGGCCTCGCCGGCACCGGATACGACATCGGCGTGGCCATCGGTGATTACGACAACGACGGTTACGAAGACATCTTCGTCGCGGGCGTGTACCGCAATACCCTTTACCACAACAATGGCGACGGCACCTTCACCGATGTCACTGAAAAGTCCGGTCTCGCGAAAATTGACAAGGAGTATGGCCCACTCTGGTCGGTAGGCGCGGCATGGGTGGACGTGAACAACGACGGTTTGCTTGATCTTTTCGTCGTCAACTACATGAGCTGGAACGTCAACAAGGAACCGCCGTGCACCTTTGAAGACAAGCCCGAATATTGCCATCCCAAGTTCTATAAGGAATTGCCCAACCAGCTCTTTCTGAACATGGGCAATGGCAAATTCGTGGATGTCTCCGCGGAATCGGGGATTCGCGCACACCCGGGCAAGGGCATGGGTGTCGGCGTGGCGGACTACGACGGCGACGGGCTGCCCGATATTCTCGTCTCCAACGACAAGCTCTTCAATTTTCTGTTTCACAACCAGGGCAATGCGCGCTTTGAAGAGGTGGCTTTTGACGCGGGCGTGGCGCTTCCCCAGCACGGAAATCTCATCTCCGGGATGGGCGTCGATTTCAAGGATCTAAACAACGACGGTTATCCCGACATAGTCATCGTCGCCCTGGATAACGAGACCTTCCCTGTCTTCCAGAATGACGGCAAAGGCGGATTTGTTGAGGTTACGTTACGGACCGGGATGACCGGCCTCAGCAACCCCATGTCGGCATACAGCCCCAACATCGCCGACTTCGACAATGACGGATGGAAGGATATCTTCGTTTCCCGCGGACATGTGCAGTCGCCCAATATGGCCGGCCGTTCACAGATCGATCAGCCCAACACGGTTTTCCGGAACCTGGGCGGCAGCAAGTTCTCCGCCTTGACGGATGAGGCTGGTTTCACTGTCTTGCCACCCAAGCGCCACCGTGGCGCCGCCGTCGGCGATTTCAATCATGACGGCAAGCTCGATGTCGTGGTCACCGCTCTCAGCGCGCCGGCTGAGATTTGGATGAACGACAGTCCCGATGGCAATCACTGGCTGGAACTTGCACTTGAAGGCACGAGGAGCAACCGCGATGGCATCGGCGCGAAGATCAAGATCGTGGCCGGAGGACGAGCCCAGTATGATCAGGTGAGCCATGCCGCCGGGTATGCCTCCTCCAGTGCCGGTCCGGTTCACTTTGGCCTGGGGTCGGCCAAGATAGCGGATGAGATCGAGATCCGATGGCCGTCAGGCACGAAGCAGATGCTCAAAAACATCCCGGCAGATCGAGTGCTGCACATCAAGGAACCTAAGCGTTCCTGAACAAACCCCATTCACAATGATCGGCATCAAATCCCCCCCACACAGCCAGGATGGGACTGCGCTAGAAGTGACCTATTCCGGCTCGGCCGTCAGCCCGGGATTCGGTATCTCCTCATCCCCTTTTTTTTCGCGGGCCGCGTTCATCATCCGATTGAAGATGTTGAATTCCGCCCTCGCCTTCTCTCGCTGCCCCATCCCTTTCAGCACCAGGCTTCGCAAGAGGTGGGTGGTATAGTCTTCCGGGTCGATCTTCTGCTCCGCGCCAATTGCCGCCAGCGCTTCCTGATACCTGCCCAGCCGGTTATAAATCCTGGCTAGTCCCAGATACGAGGTGGTCAGTTTCGGATCGAGGTGCAGCGCCTGGCGATATTGCTTCTCCGCTTCGGCGTCCTTCTGCTGGAGCGCATAGGTCTCGCCTAATTTATCGTAGGCGTATGCATCATCGGACTCGATTTCAATATCCTTCTTGAGTTCCTCGACCGCGTGCTGGTAGTCATGCTGGTGCAAGTAATAGAGCCCCAGGTAGTAGTGAAGGAAGGGAAGCTTGGGATTCTGCTGCTCCGCCCGCTCCAGTTCCGGGAGTGCCTGATCATCCTCCTCGCGGTTCAAGTGAGTCCTGCCCATGATCAAATGAAACTCCGGAGTATCCCCTCCCACTTCCAGCAACCGCGACAGCGCCCGCTCGTCCAGTTCCTTGCGCTGGGCTTTGTGGGCGGCAATGCACAGCACGTAAAGGTAACTGAAGTTAAACGATTGCTGTCCCCACAGCGGTTCGAGGGTATCGGCCGCCTCAGCCCAACGATCGTCGAAGAAGTAAGACAGCCCCAGCAGGTAACGCGCCTGGGCGGAGTCCGGCTGATCGCGCAGAACTGATTCGAAGGGCGCAATCGCAGATCGAAAATCACTCTGCCGGTAGTAAGCCAGCCCGATGTTCAGCCGAATGCCGGCAATGGTGGGCGCCAGATGTTCCGCGTGGCGGAGCATGTGCAGCGCCTGATCCCACTGCTTGCGCCGCATGTAAATGACGCCCAAGTTGGCATAGGCGCCTGCCGATTGCGGATCGATGGCCACGACTCTACGAAATGCATGCTCCGCCCGATCCAGATCCCCGTTGCGCAAGGCCGTTTCACCGGCGATGAACAGTTCTTTCGGATTCGAACTGGCCGGTGCAGAACCGCTCTCCGAGCCCGTTTTGGCGGCGTCGGACGTTTGCGCAAATGTTTCCTGCGACCCGCACAATGCGGCCAAACCAGCCAGAAAAAAACACGCCACAAAACGTCCCACAGGTCTCCCAAATGACGCGAACTTTCGCAATGTCGTAGTGTCCGCCCGCGATCTCTCCGAAGTCTCTTTTCGGCTTATGAGCGATGCAAGTCCTCTCCTCTGATGTTCAGGCAGAGTTCCTGCATGGTGCCGTGATCAGCGTCACTACACTTACTGATCGCTGCTCTGCACGACGCTCACACGATCTTCGATTTCGACCCAGGAGACTCTGATCATAATCCAGGGATGGTGAAGCTGCTGTCCTCCAGATGATGGTCGGAGCACCCGTTAAGGTCTCTCACAAGTCCTGAACCGGTGGCTTGCCCACCCCGCAATCGGCATCTTTTGGCCGGAGCATACTTTTCAACTTCAGAGGCCCTCACGTGCGCCTTGACGATAGTTCGCTGCACGGACGATGATGTCGCTGGAGCGGTAGTGACCTGCCGGACCGGCAAGCGGGGATGGTCGTGGCTTGCGATCCGGGCGGGTGGCCAAGAAGCGCAATATCCCGGTTCAAAAGGATGCAATCATGACAAAGGTGGAATCGAAGCTCGCGACGCTGGTCGCAGGAATACTGCTGGTGTGTTTTGGGTTCGCTGGGACGGCGCGAGCCGACGAGGGCATGTGGACGTTCGACAATTTCCCATCCAAGACCGTGGGGACAAAGTATGGCTTCACGCCCTCGCAGGACTGGCTTGACCACGTTCGCTTGTCGTCGCTGCGCATTGCCGGCGGGTGCTCGGCATCATTTATTTCTCCGCAGGGACTGGTGATGACGAATCACCATTGTGTCGTCGAATGTGTGGAGCAGTTGTCGACGGCGCAGCAGAATCTTGTGGACGACGGTTTTTCCGCAAAAACTCCTGCTGAGGAGAAGAAGTGCCCGGATTTCGAACTCGATCAGCTGGTTGAGATTCGCGACGTAACCAAGGACGTGCTGGAAGCGCTGGCGGGCAAGACCGGTGACGCTGCGAACAAAGCGCTGAATGCGAAACGAGCGGAGCTGGAACAGAGCTGCGGATCGGATGCCAGCGTGCGCTGCGAGGTGGTGTCGCTGTACCACGGTGGAGTCTACGATCTGTACCGGTACAAACGCTACAACGACGTGCGTCTGGTGTTTGCACCGGAGTTTTCGGTCGCGCAGTTCGGCGGCGACCCGGACAATTTCAATTTTCCGCGCTTCGATTTCGACATCGGTTTGCTGCGGGTCTATGAGGGAGACAAACCGGCGGCTAGCCGGGATTATCTGCACTGGAGCGCGAATGGGAGCAAAGACGGCGATCTCGTGTTCGTCTCCGGGAACCCGGGCGGCACGTTCCGTGAATTGACCGACTCGCAACTGGCCTTCGAGCGCGACACCCTTTATCCCTTCAGGCTCCCGGAGGTCGCCGAGCGCCGCGGGCAGCTGGAAGTGTTCGTCACTCGTGGACCGGAGCAGGCGCGCGAGGCGAAAGATGAGTTGTTTTTCCTGGAAAACGGTTACAAGGTGTACTTCGGACGGCAACAGGCGTTGCTGGATCCGCATTTTTTTGGGACTAAAGTGCAGGAAGAGCAGCGGTTGCGCGCGGCTACGGCAGCGGATCCAAAGCTGGCCGCGGATGTTTCGGTGTGGGACGACATTGCGAAAATTCAGCAAGTACGCTCCCAGCTCTTTGTGCGAAACGCGTCACTGGGTGGCCGTTCTTTCCGGGCGGGTTTGCTGGGTGATGCAGTCACGCTGGTGCGCGCCGCGGCCGAGCGCGCCAAGCCCAACCCTGAACGTCTGCCTGAGTATACGGACAGGGCGTTGGTCAACGTGGAGCGCCAGTTGACGGCCGCCGTCCCGGTTTACAAGGACCTGGAGGAGCTTGACCTCGCATTTCTGTTCACCGTTGTTCGGCGCGACCTGGGAGCCGACGACGCCTTCGTGCGAAAGATGCTGGGCAAGGAATCTCCCGAGCAACTGGCGCACAGGCTGGTGACCGGTACGCATTTGGAGGATCCTAAGGTCCGGGAAGAGCTGTACAAAGGCGGACAGAGCGCGGTCGATGGCTCGACCGATCCGATGATCCGCTTCGCGGCTGCGATTAACGACGACCTGTTGGCCGTGCGCAAAGACTACGAGGCGCGTGTGGACGCTCCAACGCGAGCCGCTGCCGAGAAGATTGCGAAGACGCGCTTTGCCGTTTACGGGACCAGCGTCGATCCGGACGCGACCTTCACCCTGCGTCTGACCTATGGGACCGTGAAAGGCTTCGAAGACGCCGAAGGCAAGTTCGTTACGCCTTACACGAATATCGGAGGCCTGTTTGAGCGGGCGACCGGAGCACCGCCGTACGCGCTGCCGGAGAGCTGGCTTAAGGCCAAAGCGTCGCTGAATCTGTCGGTGCCCATGAATCTGTCGACCACCAACGACACAACCGGGGGCAACTCTGGAAGTCCCATGATCGACAAGGACGCGAACATCGTCGGCTTGCTTTTTGACGGGAATATTTTCTCCCTGGGCGGCGACTACGGCTACGACCCGGTGAAGAACCGCTCCATCGCGGTGGATAGCCGCGCTCTGCTTGAGGGAATGCGGAAGGTCTACCATATCGATCGAATCGTCGATGAGATCGAGGCGGCCCGAAAGTAGGAAGCAACCCGGTTCCGGCCTGCGAAGATCCGCCACGCAGGCCGGCGCTGTTTAGACTAATGTCGCGCCCTGGTATTGCGTGCCTGGTGCGCATTACCTAAGGTCAGAAGCTGTGGTCACGTTTACTGACCGTCCCAACCCAAGTATTTTTTGAAGACTCGCCTAGTCCGGCATATGACCGGCCTGGTGTGTCCGCTTGGAGCAGGGAGTCATGGCTGTGCATTATCGCGGGTTTCCAATCAGAACGTCCGAACGCCAAGGCAAGAAAATGAGAACCGTGGGGAAGGTCTTGGCTCTTGCGTTCGTGCTGGTCGTGCGCGCCCTGGCGCAAAATCAACTGCAGCCGGGACCGCCGGTTGCAGCTTATGGGCCGAGTTACGATGTGAGCTGCGGCTACAGTTATCTCTCATCGTCAATTCCGTCCGCGGGACGTGTGGGTCTCAACGGTCTGAATGCCACTGGCCGTGCCAACTTTCTCCCCCATTGGGGAGTCGCCGTGGACTCCGGTTACGTTCGCACTTCCAACGTCCTCAGCACCGGACAATCCGGCTACACTTTGACCTTCCTTGCTGGCCCGGTGTTCTATCCCTCTGAGCACCGAAGAATACGGATGTTCGTCCACGGGCTAGTCGGCGCGGGACTGGTCGACGCCGCAGTACCCGTGAATGGCACCCGTTACCTGTATGGATGGGTGGAAAGGCCAGCCTACGCACTCGGAGGAGGGATCGAACGCTCCGTCGTCGGACCTTTCGCGGTGCGCCTCAGCGGAGATTATCTGCGGACCGCGTATGCAGACTCTACCGGCGCCGTGCGGAGCCAGAACAATCTTCGCGTGACGGCAAGCATCGTCTTGCGCCTGAGGGATCGCCAAGGTATAGCTGCCAGCCACTGAAAGCCACGTCAAGACCAAGCCTTGTCACTTGGCGGTCGAGTCTGCCCAATTCAAATCGCCTCGCCTGGAGTTGCCTCAGACTTCTTTGCGTTAGAGAGTCAGGACATCCCGACAGGCTTGTTCTTTCGGAGGATTGCTTTGATTCCCTTCGTCTGCCGCGGCTTTGTTACGCTGGCGCCGGTTCCACCTTGAAACCGCCGATCACCATCCGTGGCCTCTCTCCTCGCGTGTCGGCATGGTTCAGTTCTATCTGAACAGTGCGTTGTTCTCCGGGCATGAGCGTGAAATAGTTATCACTGTAGATGACGGGAAGAATCCGGTCTCCGCTCTTCTCTCGCACGACTTTCAATCTCGTCATGAGCGCCGGGCAGCCAGAGAGATTGTGCAGTTGTGTCGTCAACTGCCATTGATGGCCTTGCCGCTTCGTATCCGTTGCGGCTCTGATATGAGCCTTGGGCAACTGGCGAATTGCCCGATAGTTGCCCTCCTGCGCCCCACGCAAGTAAAGATTCGTTGAAACCGGACTGCCGGCGCGCGATAGAGTAAGCCGGACAAAATGTACCGGCGTTAACCCAGTTGGGTATTCCATTTGGATACAGGTGGCGAAGCTGTCTTCGGCGCTATCGAGCGCGGCGGACTTACTCCACTTCACCGACCCATCGATATTCAGCACTTCCGCCAACGCGGTCAGACCGCGAACGTCGCCGGCGCTGTAGTTCACCACTTCAACAGACTCCGTCACGCGATTCCATTGAATATGCAGCGGCTCACAAGCGTTCTTGCAGGCGAAGTAGCCGGCAGTTGGTTCCAGGTAGTAATCATAGGTTTGCCACAACAATGAGGGCCAGCAGGAGTGGCTCATCCAGATCAGCAGGCCCATGCGGTTCTTGCTTTGCGCCTCGAACTCAGCGCGGAAGCCTTCGTAATCCGCGAATTGCGCAAGCGAAATCCATTCTTCCAGGCTGTTGGTGGCGCCGTACGCCTCTTCGATCGTGTCCAGAAAGCTGGGCCCATGCCGGAAGAAGCCGCCGCCCTCCACAAAATCGTGCAATCCCCATTCGAGTCCCGGAGGCCAGAGCGCGCCCTTAGGCAGGAAAGCCCGCACACTCTCGATCGATGGGATATTGGGAATGCCGATCTCGCTGTGCAGTTTGGGATATGCGGCCATGGTGGGATAAAACGTCAGCGGCATCAGCATGTACGGTCCGCCTCCGCCGACGACACCATCGGCTGAGCTCGGAATGTAGTGCATCCCTGGATGCAACTCTGCCAGCATGTTCCGTATGCCGTCATCGATCGCCTTCGGCGGGAACCCCTCGTTGCGCCCGCAATAGAGTCCGATCGACGGATGATTGCGAATGCGGAGCATCGTATCTTTTACGTTGCTCAGGAACAGAACATTGTCATCGGGGTTGGGACCGTCCCAGGGATTGGCGAGCCAGAAATCCTGCCATACCAGGACCCCGTGTCTGTCGCAAGCCTCATAGAACTCGTTGTCGCCGATCTGTCCCACCCAATTGCGGATCATGTTGAAGTTCATCTCGCGGTGGTAACGCAGGGCAGCGTCATATTCACGCGCGCGGTAGCGCAGCATCGACTCGCTGAAGCCCCAGTTGCCTCCGCGCGCGACAAGACGCTTGCCGTTGATCCAGATCTTCAGCACTCCGTCATCTTCGCTGTAGGCCATCTGGCGGACCCCGACTTTCAGCGACTTGGTATCGGAAGTTGTCCCGTCGTCCAATTCAAATCTCAGCTCCACGTCGTACAGGTGGGGATCGCCGTAGCCAACGGGCCACCACAGCTTTGGGTTTTCGAGACGCATTGACGGGTGGGTCGAGGGATCGAACTTCATTCGCTTCCTGGCCGCGGCTTCTGCGGAACCGTTCCCCGACCCATTCCCCGACCCATCCAAAGACACGCGCTGCTCGAATTGCACCTCTCCGAAGCGACCGCGAAGAGTGCCCGTGACTGGGGCAGCCCGGTGGTTGAGCACGTCGACCTCGATGCTCACATCTGCGCGCGAAGTATCGGGCAGCGGCAGGGAACTAGTGACGAAAAGATCTTCAAGTGTCGCTGCGCCACTCGTTTCGAGGTAAACATCCCCAATCATGCCAGTATTTCTGCCGCGAATCGTCGGAATCCAGTCCCACCCGACCGATGCATGATAAGTAGGATTGTCGGCTCCCAGTGCGCCACCATTCGGTCCTCCGTTTTCGTAGGTCTTCTGTTTACAGCTGCCGGGAGTGGCGTTCTTCTCGATTCTTACGGCGAGTGCGTTCTTGCCTGGGCGCAGCCTGTCGGTTACATCGAAGCGGCCTCGCATGAATCCGCCTTCGATACGGCCGATCTCTTCTCCATTCAGAAAGACAGCGGCTTTCCAGTTAATGCCTTCGAAGTTCAGCCATGCCATCTTTCCGGCGGCAAGCGCAGGCGCGGTGAACTCGGTGCGATACCAGAAGTCAGAGTAAAAGAATGATTCCGACACATATAACTGGTTCTCGCCGAAATTCGGATCAGGAATTGCCTGCACATTGAGGTAGGAGGTGAGCACAGTCCCGGGTACTGTCGCAACCACCCAGCCTGCATCCTGAAAGCCCGGCTTCGAGAAATCTTCCCCACTACCATTTACAAGCGAGATGCGCTGCAGGCGCCACGCGCCTCCGGCGAGACCGAAGCGGCGATCAAGCTGTCGGGCGGCGCGAGCAGTCGGAGCGCGCTTGGGGCGGGCAATCGGACCGCCACGGCCATACACTTCAATTTCACTGAGCATGTACCCATCGGGCGAGGTTGGCCGCTTCATCAGCACTCGAACGTATCGGCCGCGGGAAAGCTGCGCGAGTTTAACGTCGTCCACCATGCCGGCTTCCCCGGCGAAGGCATGCAAATCGCGCCAGCTTTCGGCATCATGAGAAACCTGGATCGAGCCCTCGGCTGCGCGCGCAATCCAGTACAGCTTCACGCGATCGAACTCGCACTCGGCACCGAGGTCGACGTAAACCCATTCTTCGCCGAGCCCGGCACTCATCCATGCGCTGGTGAAACTATAAGGGCCGCCGATCTGCACTTTCTGGTCGTGATTGAAGAATTCAATCTCCCCGATCTTCCACTGCATGGAGAAGGCTTGCGGCATGGGAGTGAAAACGGCGAATTCAATCTGATAAAGGCGGTTGCGGCAAGCCCGGCTGAGAACAATCGACGGAATGAACAAATGGCCGAAACGCGCAAAATCCTTTGGGTAGCCTTCCACCGACACCGGCTGAGGACCTGACACCGTGCCGACCTTCTCCCAGGTGCGGCCGTCGTCAGAAACCGATGCCGTGAAACTCAAGTTGGGTGAAGTTGCGCCGAACGGGGGAACCACCACTACATCGATCCGGTCAATTTCGGGAATGCTCTTGCCACCACCTAGCTGAACCTGCAGCGTTGCAGGCGATCCGGGTATTTCCACGGAATTGGTGCGAGAGTGATCGAGTACGAGTTCACGCTCGTTCTTGGGCAGCGCACCTCGCGAACTTGTGGAAGTTGCAACCCACTCGGGCCGGTGCGTCTCTTTTATTCCATCCGTGACCAACTGGGCGGTCAGATTGTAATCGTAGCTGCTTGAGTGGTAGGCCGGGCGGAGCAAAGCGAGGTTACGGTAAGTCAACTTATCGACCACAAGTTCGGGACTGAAGTCCTCCCGAGGGTCGCCAGGATAGACTCCTAATCCACGCGTGAATTGGTTTTCCGTCGAAGCAGTGGATCGCGAATCCGCACTCGCCATTGCTGCGGTCCCGGAGGCACCGCCGTCCAAGCGCTTGAGCGGGGCCGCCCATCCTGGCAACCCTTCCAGAGCCACGCCGACACCCGCAATTGCACTCTTCTTCAGGAAACCACGCCGCGAGGTTGACACTTGAACCCTCCTTTCAATCTCCCCAGATCGGTCATCGGAATCCCCTGAAGAGTTTAACTGAATGTGCCGGTTGTATCAGTCGCGCAGCCGTGGAACAATCCGTTTGGTTCGAAAGAGACCGCAAACTTCGGTTGGGTGGCAGCTCCGTCAGATTCACACATACCGACTGGCTAACCGCATATCTTCAGGCCGGCGACACGTGCTCGGTGATGTTGAATCCGCGCCGGCGAGCCTCGCGGACAAACGCGTCTCCCGGAACGGCGAGTTCCAGTGGCACCGAGCCTACGGGGGTCTGGCCGTGCGCCATTAACGATGCCACGATCGATAGATGCCATCCCGTAGTGCGTTGCATGGAAGTGAAGCCGGTGACTGGATCGTTGTAATCAACGACTTCGACAACCGCATTGGTCTGGCGGCCGCCTTTGAGCCCGACGGCGTGAGCCCGGATGATGCAAATATCGTTGATCACAGCGGCGGAAACCTTCGGTTCGTAAAGCACATGGAAGACATGACGGGGGATCACTGGCTTGCCGTCCACCTCGACCGGATCGAGTTCATAGAGGCCGAGGTCGTTGAATGCTTTGAGCTGAGCAAAAGTTCCCGGATAGCGAAGGATTTTCAGCTGGTAAGTTTTAAGCTTGCCCTGGAAAGTCCATGGGGCGGTCGAGACGCCGCCCGCAACGATGAAGGCTTCCAGCGCTCCGATCGGAGGAATATCAACCATTTCCAGTTCCGTGAAGCAGGGCACGTGGACCAACTGACCGTCACGCAACAATGTGATACCTCCGTAGTACTCGTTCGTGAGTCCTTCAATGCTGAACGAGAGCAGGTAGTTAAAGGGCGGCTGGGGTTCGCGCGGGATGCCGCCGTCGAACAGATATACATGCTCAGGCTGATCGAGCAGGCTCATGGCGTAGACGCCAAGCGTGTTGCCCATACCCGGACCCATGCCACAGTCGGCAACAATGCGCACACCAGCGCGTTTGGCGTCACCGTCGAGCGCGTGCTGCTGGCGAACGATGTCGGTGTTCCCGCCGAGGTCGCAAAACGACACGCCGGCGGAGATCGCGATCCTGGTCAGCGCAAGGTTGAAAAAATACGGAACACCGCTGAGCGCAACATCATGACCGGCGAGTGCCGTGCGAACGGCGGACTCGTCGCGAACATCGAGCGCGGTCGCTTTGGCCAGGGGGCGACCGAGCAGATGGTTGACGCAATCGGCAGCAGACTGGGCGCGGCCAAAATCAGCATCGGCGAGCGTGATCTTGCCAGCATCGCCAAATTTTCCGAGGTCGTAGGCGGAAGCGGTGGTTTGGCGTCCAGAGCCGAGAACAATGTAAGAGTAGGACATCGATTTGCCTCCGAGGTATGAGAACTGTGCAGGGTAGCAGAAATCGACCCCGTTTCGGGCACCGGATGCCGCTATGCATTCTTTGTCCTGAATCGTAATCGGAGGTGCGATTACCGGCGCCCGACGTTTGCTGAACTCCGAACTTGAATTGGAATCGTGCAGTTGCCACAGCCATCGCTTCCGATAAGCATAAGCGTTGGTGTTGTTGGGGTCCTAAGGCATTGAAAATTAAGCTTGAAAACTGCGGCATAACAGTCGCACAATAACGCCCTGTCCGGTCTTCAGGGTCTCACAAGTCGGGCGCTCGTTTCTGAGCAAAGGCAATCTCCAAGAACAGGGCCCTCGAGGTCGGACGGGCGTGCGCTCACGCACATGCACAAGTTTGACTTGATTGGCTTGACTACGAACACGACAAGCAACACTGCTGACCAACCGCAGCAAACTGATCTGCAAGTGATGGTCCCACAGAACTGCACTGAACTCGTGAGGGGGGTAGAGACGCAATGAAAGATTCTCAAAGAATTGCTCGCCGGCTGTTTTTGGTGGTCCTTGCTGCAGTGCTATCCGTTGGGCTGGCTGTAGCCCAGGAGGCTACAGGCCGCATTGTCGGCAACGTGACCGATCAGACAGGAGCGGCGGTCGTCGGCGCCAAGGTCACGGTCACCAACGTGGGCACGCAGATTTCCCGGTCGACCATCTCCGACAGGAGCGGGTTTTACGAGGTGCTCTCCCTACCCATCGGCTCCTACAAAGTCACGATTGAGATGTCGGGGTTCCGCAAGCAGGTTTTTGAGCACCAGGACCTTCAGATTAACCAGTCCCTCAGGCTCGACGCCAAACTGGAGGTCGGCCAGGCGACAGAGGTGGTGGAGGTGACCGGCCAGGCCGCCAATGTCGAGACGGTGAATCAGACCGTGGGCACAAGCATCGTGGGAGAGACCATTCAGCGCGCTCCGCTGGATGGCCGCAACGTTCTTGATCTGGCCAAACTCCTGCCGGGAGTCACGGAAACCAACGACGACAGCGGTGCCGCGGGCACGTACAGCATTGCCGGTGGCCGGTCCGATTCTGTCACTTTTCTTCTCGATGGCGCGCTCAACAACAACTTGCTCAACAACAGCGTCGTCTACAACCCCAATCCCGACACCATTGCCGAGTTTCGACTCCTGGAAAGCAACTACTCTGCCGAATATGGCCGTAACGGTGGCGGCGTGGTCAGCGTAGTGACCAAGTCCGGCACCAACAGCTGGCACGGCAGCGCTTTTGAGTTTCTGCGCAATGACGCTTTCAATGCCAACACCTTTTTCAACAATGCGAACGGCCTGCCTCGCAACGTGCTCAAGCGCAATCAGTACGGTGGTACTTTCGGCGGCCCCATCAAGAAAGACAAACTGTTCTTTTTCGTGGGCTATCAAGGACAGCGACTCTCGGCCCAGGAAACCACCGGGGAAGGGACGGTGTTTACTCCTGCTCAACTGAGTGGAGACTTCTCCGGCGGCGGGTCCCCGGGCAACTGTCCCAATGCGGATCCCAACGTGGCCGCTTTCCTTCAGGCCAATCCCTATTTCCAATCTGACTCCGCCAGTGCGGCCTGCGCCATCATTGACCCCAACACGATCGATCCGGTCGCCCAGAATTACACTAAGGCGGGCCTCATCCCGAGCGATCCCACCGGGGAGCACGATTATCAAGGGGCACAACAGGACAATTACAACGAACTCACCGCAAAGCTCGATTTTCTGGTCACTCACAACGACAAGGTCTCAGTCACGCTGGGCAGCCACCGCGAACCTACCCTGGATCCGTTCAATTTCGCCACCGTTCCCGGATATGGCAACGCCGGCCATTATTACAACTACATCGCCAACATTACCTACTCCCGCACTTTGTCAACCAACCTGTTGAATGAATTGAGAGTGTTCGTCCAGCGTAGCCAGCATCAGCAAGACACGACCGTGGGCCCGTTCCGCTCCAACACCGCAGCTTCGCTGGGCATGGGAACCACCCCGGACCAGTCCACCGGCCCACCCAACCTGTGGTTCGACAATGGCTTGTACGTCGGTTACGACGAACATGGCCCGACCACCGAGACCAACAACACGTTTGGCTTTACTGAAGCACTCACTTACATTCATGGCCGGCACAATTGGAAGCTGGGAACCGGGGTCTCTGCCTATCAGAACAACACCATCTACGATTTCTACGTGAACGGAGAGTGGGACTTTATTGGAGCTTACGGATCAGGATCGGGAAACTCGATGGCTGATTTTCTCCTGGGAATCCCTTCCGAGTACTTCCAGTACCCCGCCGCGCCGTCCAATATTCGCAGCAAGTCTTACTACGGCTTCTTGCAGGATGAGTGGCGGATGGCCAAGAACTTCTCGCTCAACTGGGGAATCCGCTACGAGTACAGCTCACCCAAGCTTGACACCAAGGGACGATCGTTCTCGGTGATTCCGGGCGTCACCGCACCGTCTACGGTTTTTCCCTACGCTCCGATCGGCATGTTGTTTCCCGGCGATCCCAACGCTCCGCGGGGCGCCAATTATCCCGACCGGGACAACTTCGCTCCGCGCTTCGGTTTTGCCTGGGATCCGCGAGGCGACGGCAAGACCAGCCTGCGCGGCGGTGTCGGCCTTTTCTATGATGTCCTGAAGGGCGAAGACAATTTGCAGTTCAACGGCCAGCCGCCATTCTTTAGTTCGCTGGGCTTGTACTTCCCGACGGTTAGCGGCGCGACCGGCGCCGTCAACTACTACGAGGATCCCTTTACCGCAACCGGCACGGTCAATCCATTTCCTTCGCACACTCCGCCATCGAATCTTAACTTTGCGGCTGCGGGATTTCTCCCCATCAATTCGGCGGGTGCGGTTTACGTGGTGGATCCACATCTGCACACTCCCTACACCTACCAGTACAACCTGAGCCTGCAGCGCGAAATGCTGCACAATCTGGTCCTCGAACTGAGTTACGTGGGAAGCACTTCCCACGGCCTGACTTCACTGCAGGACATCAATCCTTTCGTGCTCGGCACAACCGACCGCACGTTGAACCTCACGCCCGGCAACAGTTCGTGCTTAGACGAGAACGCGCTTCAGCGAGCGATCGACAACGGCACCGATACTGGCCCGACCTGCAGCTTTGCAACCTTGCCCGAGTTCAGGAACGTGAGCCAGGCGGTTTACCACAGCCTGCAAGCCAGCCTTACCCGGCAACTGGCTGACTCGCGCTACATCGGCCGCACTTACTTCACCCTGGGCTACACGTTGTCCCACAGCATTGACAATGCCTCCGGGTTCCGCCAGAGAAATAGTGGCGTTCCGACGTACAGCCCTGGCCTCTTCCGGGCTGACAGCGACCAGGATGTCCGCAACCGGATCACCTTCAGCGGCGGATGGGACATGCCCTGGGACAAAGCTTGGGCGTCGGGACCAAAGCGCTTAACCCAAGGCTGGAGCTTGTTCCCCATTGTCACCTGGCACACCGGTTTCCCCTACGATGTCTTTGCCAGCCTCGGTGACGAGTACAATCCTGGAGCAGAAGGTCCCTCCGGCGCGGGAGATCCCTACAATGTTCATGCGGATGTTGTGGGGCCGACCAACACGTACAATCCGCGCCAGCTCCAAAATCTGGGGTCCAGCTTGGGCGACTTGCCGGGGTACTTCTGGTTCAACCCGACCAGCTTTAGCAACAGCCAATGCCCGCCCAACAATGACCAAAACCAGCCCCCCGCTTGCACCCCAGGGCCAACACTGCTTCCGTCTAACGACCAGGTCGTGGCCAATCCGTCGTTGGCGACCTACGGCACGCTGCCGCGCAACTTCCTGCACGGCCCGGGCATGATCGATACGGACTTGGCGCTGTCCAAGACCACGGCGCTGAGCGGTGAGGGCACGAAGCTGGAATTCCGCGCCGAGTTCTTTAACATTTTCAATCATGCGAACTTCATGAATCCGGTCACGAACATCTATAGCGGCCAATTCGGTCAGATTATCTCCACGCGCGATCCGCGTATTATCCAACTGGCGCTGCGCCTATCGTTCTGACCCAAGCCCTCGGGGAATCTCACCGGGGCAGTGCTAGAGGATTTACGGGGGACGGCGAGAGCCGTCCCCCGTCTTTTCCAGCCCAGCTTTCTATTTGTTCCCGGAGATCTGCGCCAGAGGAGTTCGTTCCAGCAGCACGATGCCCGCACGCCACTTTGCGGCCATGCGAGGGGCGCGCCGGGGCGCGAGGCGGTTCATCAGATCAAGAATCCACATCCCGCGCATGGTACGGTTGAGACGAACCGAGTGCTCGAACAGTACATGGAACTCGGTTTCGTCCCAGCCGTGGGGTAGGAAGAACCTTGTCCCCTCGTCCGGAGCAAACTGATACTGCGTTTGCGCAGCTTTCAGCTTCCGGCCCCACCAGCGATTGATGCGCTGCTTGATGACGGGCGTTGCCAGGTCAAATGCCCAATGACGAAATGAACTTTGCGCATGCAAGTCGTCAGCCAGTTCATGCACGAGGCCCGGTGGCAAGTACACCAGCAGCCCCTCGCTCATGATCAGCGTATGGCGCGACTCGGCTCCGACTCGCGCGAACAATTCGCGGCGCTGTGCCGCGTCCGCCAAGTCGAGCGGCACCCGATCCAGCCGACATACCGGCGTGTCGCCCGCCAGCGCGTCATTCTTCCCGCGTAGCAGGTCTGGCAGATCGACCTCGATCCAGCGCAATGATGACGGCAGCGGCAGCCGGTACGGCCGGGCGTCGAGCCCCGCGGCCAGATTCACGACTGTGTCCACGCCTTGCCCGACCAGGCGGAGCACGATGTCGTCGAGCAGTACCGTGCGCACGATGGTCGACCATGCCATCGCTCGGCCCCAGGCGAGCTTGCGCGCGATCTGCTCGCCACGCCCTTCACTCAAACGTACTGCGATGTCGTCTCTAAAGAGTGCATCCGCGCGCCTCGTTTCCATAGCCCGGTGATACGCCACCAGCAGCGCAGTGTCGGAGACTGATCGCAGAGTTCCCAGTTTCGATGTCGTCGCCACGAATGTGCAATTATAGATCGAGCCAGTGCGGGCCTTTAACGACTCGGAAGCTTGAACTTCATCCTTGACGGGGGACTTCAGCGGTACCCCGAGCATCGCTCCATTCCGCCTCGATCCTCAAGTCCAAGAGCGCGGCTACGAAGGCTTTGACGCCTGGCTGGTTGTGAGATAAGAATCGTGCTTACTTAATTTTATGCGACCAATTGTCCGCGCATCATCGCAAGGTGTGGCAGTAATTCCGGCCGGTGGTCAGACTGGCGGTGTGATATGAACCAGTTTCAGTCCCTGCCTCAACTTTCAGAAGACGACTTCGATCAGAAGTTCTCCGAGCGCCACCTTGTTCACAAGGTGGTATCGAAATGGGCGCAGGAGAGACCGGACAGTGTCGCAATCCTGAGTGCAGATACTGGACAGGGCACGACCTGGGCCGAACTGGAAGGCGCCACGCTGGGCTTGGCTGCTCACCTGGTTGAGCTTGGATATAAAAAGGGCGATTGTCTGGTCACCGCCTTGCCGCTGTCCACACAACACATCATTCTGGAGTACGCCTGTTTCCGCATCGGTGTGATCTTCGCGCCCCTGGACCTCAGGCTGTCTTTGCCGGAAATGACTCGCAGCATCCGACAAGTTCAGCCCCGGGGATTTGCCTTCCCCGGAGTTACTCCCCTCGGAGATTTCCGTGAAGTGGGCAGAGCCATCGAGAAAGAATGTCCGTTCGTGAGTCACAGAATCCAGTTCTCTCGCCCGGAGGAGACAATTCCAGGAGCCACTGCAGCGGCAGACTTGTTTGAGCAAGCCAAGCGGATGACTGGACTTAAAGAACACGCATTCGCGGAGGTGAATGAGAACGATCCTGCGCTGATCATTTTCACGACCGGTTCGACGGGATCGCCCAAACCGGCGCTTCTGTCGCACCGCAATATTACCTGCCAGAACATGTGCATCAGCCAGGCGTTCTTCGGCGGGGATTCCGGCATGAAGACGCTGGTGAATCTGCCTCCGTCCCACGTTGGCTGCCAGACTGAGCTTCTGATGGGTACGTTCTTTGGCGGCGGCACGGCGGTCATTCTGGGAGGCTTTGACCCGACGCGCTCTCTGAAAGCGATTCAGGATTACAAAATCGAGATCGCGGGGCAGATTCCTGCCATGTTCGAATTCGAATGGCGGGTCAAAGGCTACGAGAAGTTTGATCTGTCCAGCCTGAAGTTCGTGGCCTATGGAGGCCAACAGGTGTCTGAGGCATTCGTCGCGAAAATGTCAACCATGGCGCCTTCGGTTGGCACTGGCCTGGGATTAACCGAAGCAGCCGGGTTCTGCACCTATCAGTCGCAACCTCGGGAAACAGCGCGCCAATGTGCCATTGGTTTGGGGTCAGATATGCCGGTGTATCCGTCTTCGATCCGAAAGGACATGCGCGGCGATGGCTTTGCGGGAGAGGAATTGCCTGCCGGGGAGACCGGCCACATCTGCTTCCGCGGCCCGCAGACGTTCCTGGGATATCTTAACGACCCCGCAGCTACGGCCAAGGCCATCTCCAAGGACGGGTTCCTGTACACCGGCGACCTCGGGCACAAGGATGCGGATGGGTTGCACATGTCAGGGCGCGCGAAATGGGTGATTAAGCCCTCCGGCTATCAGGTGTTCCCTGTCGATGTAGAGACTCATATCTGCGCGCTCTCCGACAAGGTTGCTTCCTGTGCAGTGGTAGGCGTCGAGCATGCGGTGCTCTCGGAGGCCATTGTGGCCTTCGTGGAGAAGAAGCCTGAGGCTGAGCTTTCGATTCCCATGCTGGAGAAGCGCGCGCGTACACTCGCTTCCTACATGCGCCCCCGGCATTACGTACTTTTGGAGGCCGGACAAATGCCGATCAACCGGGCAGCCAAAGCCGACTATGTCCGTCTACACGAGATGGCTCAGCGGGAGATCGAGGTTCTGCGCGCAAAAGGCAAGTGGGACCGCACGACTTCGCCTAAATAACGAGTCGCCTGAATAAGGACTTTGATGAAATCTAAGTCTCTGCTGCTCGCTGTCGCTCTCCTTTCCTTCGCTGCAGTCCTCAGTATCGTGAATCAGGAAGTAACGCCGCTGCCCGGGAACCTGCTTTTCAGCATGCGCTGGATCGCGATCGCCGCATTGGTCTTCCATGGTTTCTACCGCAGAACGCTTACCACCTGGATTCTGATTGCGATGGTTGCCGGCGCTGCCATCGGGCACGACTGGCCCGGCGTTGCGGTCAATCTGCGTGTCATCAGCATGATCTTCCTGCGATTGATCAAGACGATCATCGCTCCACTGCTGTTCGCCACACTCGTCAGCGGCATCGCGGCCCACTCCGACCTGAAGAAGGTCGGCCGCATGGGGATCAAGGCGATCGTCTACTTTGAGGTCGTCACCACGTTGGCGCTGGTTATCGGACTGGCCGCCATCAATATCAGCAGGGCGGGCGTAGGCGCCCCGATTCCCCATTCATCGGCCGAGACTTTGCCGGTTCAGAAGCTGACCCTCGCGGAAACGATCCTGCACATTTTTCCGGAGAACATTGCCAAGTCGGTCGCCGAAGGCCAGGTGCTGCAAGTGGTCGTGTTCAGCATCCTGTTCGGGATCGGCCTGGCGATGGTGCGCGAAGAACGCCGCCGCCCGCTGCTCAAGCTGACCGAAAGCCTCGCGGAAACCATGTTCAAGTTCACGAACATCGTGATGTACTCTGCGCCGCTGGGCGTGGGCGCGGCCATCGCGTACACCGTAGGGAGTACCGGCGTGGGCGTGCTGGTGAATCTCGCAAAGCTGCTGCTTACGCTCTATGCCGCGCTGTTCGTCTTTATCTTCGGAGTGCTGCTGCCGGTCGCGCTGCTGGCGCGAGTCCCCCTGCGGAAGTTCATTGCCGCCGTGATCGAGCCGGTCTCGATTGCCTTCGGAACATCCAGTTCCGAAGCCGCCCTGCCTCGTGCCATGGAAGCGATGGAGCGGATCGGAGTGCCGCGGCAGATTGTGGCCTTCGTCATGCCGACCGGGTACAGTTTCAACCTCGACGGAAGCACCCTATATCTATCTCTGGCTTCCATTTTTGTTGCGCAAGCCGCGGGCATCCATCTCAGTCTTGGCCATCAATTGTTGCTGGTGGTGACGCTGATGTTGACCAGCAAAGGCGTGGCGGGCGTCTCGCGCGCCGCTCTGGTGATTCTTCTCGGGACGGTGGGGTCGTTCGGACTGCCAACTGAGCCAGTGTTCATCCTTCTGGGGATCGATCAGCTCATGGACATGGGCCGCACCTCGGTGAATGTGCTCGGTAATTGCCTGGCAACGGTGGTGATCGCCCGCTGGGAGGACGATTTCGATAAAGCGCCTCCGCAGCCGCCGGGCCCCGGGTTACAGCCGCCAGTCGCACTCGATCTGAGCAATTCCGGGTGATACAATCCTGCCCACTGCCAGGACCGGTGGGAGCCTGGTTCCAACCACCGAGCATCTAAGCTGGTTCTGGCTAAGCAGTCTGCATCGTAGGTGGCCCATGTTTCGTCTGACTTGCTGTCTGCTCATCGCGTCGGTGGCCCAGGCCAGCACGCCCTTATTCCAGGCGTCGTTCCAGAAGCCCAACCGGGACTGGACCGTGGTTCGCGGCACGGCGACGCCGGACACCTCGATCCTGCACGACAAGGGCGTCTCCCTTCGCGTCGAACGGGATGCTGCCTCCCAGGATGCGTGCGTTCGCCTTGCGCCCGTAACGCTCACTCTGGGCAAGCGCTATGAGTTGAGTGGCTGGATTCGCACTGAGGCCCTTCAAGTGCACGATCTAGATCGCTCCCCGATAGCCTCGGGCGCCGAGATCAGCATGGCCTCGATGCCGTTCGATGTCCACTCGCCCGCGCTCGGTGGTACGCAGCCCTGGACGCGTGTGACGCTACGTTTCGTAGCCAGCCGTACGCAGGATCAGATATTGCTTACGGCAGGCAGCGGCGGTTCGTTCAGCGGCAAGGCCTGGTTCGAAGGCATGCGCCTGGACGAAATCAACTCCGATGATGAATGGCCGGTACGGGAGGCCGTCCAGACCTTCGGTCCAGCCTACCGCTACCCCGCCGCCGGCTGGATCTGCCTGCACATTGAAGGCAAACCCTACGAGCGCGGATACCAGCACGGCCATCTGATGGCGCGAGAAATTCCTGAGTATTTCGAGCGCTGCGCCGCTGAGCTTGGCTCCAAGGAACGCTGGAACGACTATCGCACCACGGCGAACGCTCTCTTCCTTCGTGGCTTCGACCATGAGATTCTGGAGGAGATGCGCGGCATCGCGGATGGCGCCTCCGACGCCGGCGCGCGCTGGCAGGACCGGCGCATCGATCTCATTGATGTGGTCGTGGCCAATGTGACAGTCGAAATGGGCGAACTGGCCGGCGCCGTCTCCACCACTCCCACCGGACTCGAGGGCCTGGGCCTGCAGAAGCCTCCTTATGCCAATGAGAAACGTGATTCCGTCCTGAACCATTGCAGCGCGTTTGCCGCCACCGGCCCCGCGACGCGCGACGGCAAAATGGTCATCGGACATGTCACTTGGTGGCCGCTGACACTGGCAGAGCAGACTAACGTGATGCTCGACATCAAGCCCGCCTCCGGTCACCGCGTGCTCATGCAGAGCTATCCGGGCGGCATTGAGAGTGGCACGGACTGGTACCAGAATGACGCCGGAGTAGTCCTGACCGAGACCACCATTGAGCAAACGCCTTTTAACATTCAGGGCACGCCCGTGGCTTTCCGGGCACGCTCAGCGATCCAGTATGGCGGCAACATTGACGAGGTCGTCCAGCGCCTCGGCGCCCGCAACAATGGCCTGTATACGAATGAGTGGCTGATCGGTGACGCGAAAACCAACGAAATCGCCATCTACGATCTCGGCACCAACCATACCCGGCTCTGGCGGAGTTCGAAGAACGAATGGTTTGGGGACACTCCGGGCTTCTACTGGGGCGACAACAATGCCAAAGACCTGACTGTTCGCCTGGAGGACTATCCCGATCCCCAGGGAGACGCGGGTTACATCCCATACGTGCCCTATACCCGCGATCTTGCCTGGCAGGATCTCTATCGCAAGTATCGCGGCCAGATCGACGAGCAGTTCGCGTTTCTTGCCTTTCGCACCGCACCCCTGGTCAGCGCTGCCACCATGGACGCCAAGGTTCTGAACGCAGACATGGCATCCCACCTTATGGTTTGGGCCGCGATCGGCAAACCCAACCAGCGCGAGTGGCTTCCCCAGAAATGGGATTCTGTGAAGGACGACGGGCTTTATCCCTCAGGCTACTATCTGTTTGAGGGGCAACCTTCCGAGAGCCTGCACGCGACTATCGAGCAGAACGAGCAGACCCGGCTGGCATCGCTGGACTTACCCGCGAGCACGACCCTGGCAGCGCCAGATCCGCCCTCTTTTGAGGGTCGTCTGTGGAAAGGTTGGTTACTGCCCGCCACCGACGCTGACACATGGTTTGTTGCCGGTTCAGCGGCCTACAAGCGGGTGCTCGAATCCCCGAATCCTGAAGAGGCCATGGACAGCCACCGCGCAACCTGGCGTGGTTTGGAAATCGTTCCCGACAGTCCCGCAAACCACTTTCAACGGGAGCGGACCAAGGGCGTACTTTTTCTCGACTCCCTCCGTCGCAAGATGGGAGACGCCGCGTTTCTCAAGTTGATGAACGATTATTTCGCAGCGAACACCACGAAAACCGTCACCGCACAATCGTTCCTCGATCAGGCAGGAGCCAAAATCGACGTCATCGATCCACCCGATGGACCCGCCTATCTCACTAGCGATATCTGGAGAAGACTTGCTTCTTCTGTGATCGTTTACGGCACGATGCGCGACGCAGGCGCGAACCGGTACGCAGCGGAGCAGATGCAAAATCACTGGCTGGATTACTACGAGAGCCAGGTTCCGATCTACAAGGATTTCGAAGTCACAGACGAAGTGCTTCGCAATCACGATGTCGTTTTCGTGGGCCGTCCTGAAGCCAATGTGGCGTTAGCGCGCTGGGCCGAAAAACTGGGACTCAATCACGAAGGCGCTGCTTTTACAATCGACGGCAAGGTGCACGCCTCGGAACGGGAAGCGCTGATTCTCGCTGCCAAGAATCCGCTCGATGCCGCTCACATGGTTCTGGTAGTCGCAGGCAACGACGCTCTCAGCACGGTAAAGGCACAAAAGGCGGATCTATCGGGCGACGAGTATGTGATCTTCAGAGATGGCGACGAGCCAATCAGGGGCTTCATCCACCGCGACTCGTCCGCCGCGCACGGCCCTGGCCCATCCTCTCCCTAAGACTTGTGGCCGGACAAAAACAACGCATCGACGATCCGCTGCGCTACAATCGGGCCGCTGGAAGACGACACATCGAGCATGAGACCAGAAGTGTAATTTGGCGGAGAAACCAAGCTGGTCCAGAGGTTCGACAGAGTCGTGAAATCCAACTTTGGCAAGGTCGAAGATGCAGCGCTCCAGTGAATGGAATTTCGCCGGTCGCCTGGTCGAGCGACTGGGGAAGCATTCCGATCTCGTTGAAGCGGCAAGCGGGCAGACGATTCCCGCCGCAGATGTTCCACGCCTGATTGTCGGCTTCGCTTCAGGGTTTTTGTCGGCCGGCCTGCAACCGGGCGACCGGCCACTAGTCAGTTGTGGCGTCGATCCCTGGAGTACTTTGGCCTACCTGGGCGCGATGTATGCCGGGTGCGTGCCGGTACTGGTGGACGATCGCACGGTCGCGAACTCCGGAGATTTGGTTTTCGCGAAGGCGCAGGCGAAAGCAGCATGGACTGGGAAGCGAGTTGGGTGGGATTTGGCAAGAAAGAACGGGTTTCCCCAACTGGAGGGAAATTTTGACCCTCGCCCGGTTGATTCACTGCGGCCCGCTCCATGCGCAGAAAATGACCTCGCGGCGCTGATGCCCACCTCCGGTTCCACCGGCGCGCCGAGGCTGGTGATGGTGAGCCACGGCAACCTGATTGCTAATACCGAGGCCATCATCCGGAGCCAATCTCTCGCGGCCGACGAGAAAGCGATGCTGATCATGCCGGTGAGCTACTGCTTCGGCGCAAGCATCGTGCACACTCACCTCTACCAGGGAGGCGGAGTCGTCTTTGACTCGCGGTTCATGTTCCCCGACAAAGTGCTGCAGGCCATTAACACTTACGGCTGTACCTCTTTCGCCGGTGTGCCAACCGTTTACAACATTCTGCTCAGGCGCTCGCATCTGGGATCGATCGCGTTGCCCAGCTTAAGGCGGTTCCTGCAGGCCGGAGGATCGCTTGCCCCTGAGAATGTGAAAGCCGTGCGAGAGATAGTGCCAACCGCAAAGTTTTTCGTGATGTATGGCCAAACCGAGGCCACGGCCCGCATTTCCTGTCTCCCCCCGGAACGCTTGAGCGAAAAGCTGGGCAGTGCCGGCGTGCCATTGGACAATCTGGTGCTCCGCATCGTAGATGACAGCGGGCAAGAACTCGCGAATGGGCAAACAGGCGAAATCCAGGTCAGCGGCCCCTCGGTCTGCGGCGGGTATCTTGACGATCCTGAGGCGACGCAGCGCAAATTTGACCACGGCTGGCTTAAGACGGGCGATCTGGGCCTTCGGGATGAAGATGGCTACATCTGGATCAAAGGGCGCACCGGCGAGTTCATGAAGATTCGCGGCGTGCGTGTGAGTTTTGCGGAAATTGAGGCGAGAGTCGCGGCCATTCCCGGTGTGTGTGAATGTGCCGCTGCTGCGGTGCCGCATCCGGAAGCCGGAGAAGCGCTGGCTCTCTTCATTGTTGGAGAGAACGGATCCCAAGGTATAGTCGAAAGAGTGCGGCAGGCGCTTCCCCCGCAGTGGACCTGCACTGCGGTGAAAGTCGTCACTGAATTGCCAAAAACAGCAAACGGAAAGATCGCCCGGTCCCAGTTGCAGGCACTCCTATGAACGCGCTGGAAGAAATCGAACAGGGAATTGAAGGCCTGTTGGCTCAACCACCATATGGCGTTGAGCCCGACGAACACCATGGTGCTCTGCTCGCGCTGCTGAAAAAAGAACTGGATTACGCCTGCGAGCGAAATCCACGGTTTCGCAATTATGTCGAGCATTGGCCGGCCGATTTTCGCGCGGCTGAGAACATTGCCGATCTTCCTTACCTCCCGGTACGCGTCTTCAAGGCAAATCCGCCGCTGGCTCTGGTGGGCGCCGAGGATGTAAAGCGTACTCTGACCTCGAGCGCCACAACCGGACAGGTCCCCAGCCGCGTCGTTCTCGATGCCGCGACTGCGAGAAGGATGACGAAAGGAGTCATCACCATCATCCGCGACTTCGTTGGACCGTCGCGCCGGCCCTACCTGGTCGTCGACACGCAAGAGAATCTGAAAGGACAGGCTGAGTTGGGAGCGCGTGGCGCGGCCATTCAGGCTCTCGGTTCCTTTGCGACGGAAGTTGTGTCGTGTCTGCTGCCCGGCGAGAACGGGGATGCGAGCCTTGATTTAGAAAAACTTCTTGCCTGCGCCGGGACGTGGAAAGCCGGCGACGTGCTGGTCTACGGATTCACTTATGTGATCTGGACCCAGCTTGTGCAACAACTGCAGCGACGCGGTATCACTCTTAACATGCCGAACGTGCGCGTACTGCACAGCGGAGGATGGAAGCGTCTGGAGCAGCAGGCAGTCACTCGGGACGCATTCGCCCGTGGCGTCGCTTCGGTATTTGGCTGTTCGCCGGATCGTATACTTGGCTACTACGGCATGGTTGAAAATGTCGGCGTCGTTTATCCGGATTGCGCGTACGGCAACAAGCACGTCCCCTGCTTCGGCGAAGTTATTGTGAGAGATCCCCTGACTCTTGCACCCGTGGCAGCGGGACAGCGGGGGCTTATCCAGGTTTGCAGCGCGCTGCCGACGAGCTTTCCCGGGTTTCTGCTGTTGACTGAGGACATCGCCGAAGTCATCAGCTACGACCGCTGCGCGTGCGGAAGACGAGGCACCAGCTTCCGTTTCGCGGGAAGAGCGCCGAAGGCGGAAGTTCGCGGCTGCGGCAATCTGGAAAGGACTCGGTACCAGCAAGTCGGGGGAAGCGGCGTTCGATGAGCGACATGATCCAGGCAGTGGACTCTCCGCAGACCATCGCCCAGGCTGCGAAGACAATTCGGGAGATCGCGCTGCAAAAGGAGATCACTCCCGAGGTAGTTCTCGACGTTTTCGACCAGTGGGCTGCCGCGCTGGGCGACCGCGAACTGCACGATGTACCTGGCATGAGTTTTCTCCGCCTTTGGCTCAGACGCGGCAACCTTGAGCCGATTCTGCTTCGGGAACTCGGGCCGAATTCACTGCATGGGGGATGGCGGGAAGACGGGCGCGCCCGGCTGCGCGCGTTTCCTTTAGGAGTGATTGGTCACTGGCCGGCCGGGAACGTCGAGATCCAGCCGGTCCTGTCGTTGACCTGCGCTCTGCTCGGGGGCAATGGCTGTCTGGTGCGGGTCCCGACTGGCCTCGTCGAGATCACCCGTCGCATAATGGATAAGTTGCAACAGGCAGATCGAGAAGGCACGCTGACCGAGCGCATCTTCGTGGCCGCCTTCGATCATGCGCGCATGGATCTGCAGGAGGCGATGGCGCGGGCTGTGGACGGCGCCATGATCTGGGGGAGTGCGGAGGCGGTCTCGCAGGTCCGTGCACTGCCATTTCCGCATTGGGCGCGGGTTGCGGTTTTTGGGCCACGGCTTTCCGCCGCGGCGATGGATGCTGCAACCTGGGGCGACCGGGCTCAGCGCCCTTCGTGGTGCCAGCGCCTTGCGCGTGACGTGTGGCAGTTTGACCAGCAAGCTTGCTCATCGCCGCAAACATTATTCCTCGAGCGTGGCGCCGCATGTGACGCCTCCGAATTCGCGGAGGATCTCAAGAAAGCTTTTCAGGAGGAGAACCGTCAACATCCGCGCGCTGAGATCGAGCCTGCGTTGACCTCTGCCATCTGTATGGCGCGCGCGTCGTGGCTGCTTGACAATGTTGCAAACCGCGCTCTGTTTCCCGCCACGCCGGATTGGACGGTTCTGCTGGGGACTGGCGCGGAAATGCCTGACCCGACGCAAGGTCGAACCCTGACTGTACTTGTGGTGGATGATCTTATGGATGTAATCTCGCGGTTCGACGGAACACTGCAAACGCTCGGACTGGGTATCAGCGATTCGCGAAAAGAAGAAATGTTGGCCCAATCCGCCGGAAGACATGGGGTAGACAGGATCGTGAAGCTGGGCAGGATGCACGTGTTCGGCTCTCCGTGGGACGGAACGGAATTGATTCGTCCCATGGTGCGTCTCGTGCGTCACGTGCAATCTCAAGACTGAGGACATGAGGTGATCAGGATGGAGCACGCGCAGCTGTTTCTCGAGGCTATGGATCGAAAGGCGAAGATGTTCGCACGCTCCGCGCGGGCGACTTACGAGGCAAATCGAGAGCTGTGCTCGTGGTTGTTGAATCCGCTGGCGCGCTGGGCCGAGTCCGCATACGGGAGTACTGTGTTCGACGCGGCCGCGCGTGGCTATGCCGAATACTGCGTCGGCGTCGCCAAGGCACAGAAGATTTACGAAAGCGCCGGCCGCTACACTCCCGAAACTATGCCGGAGATCATGTCAGGGGTGTACGAGGACGAGGGCTATATGGTGCCCTACATGTGGGCCGCCATCCTGATCTATCCCTTCTGGCCCTCCATGATCAGTCACATCGCCATGTTCCGGGATGAATTCGTGAGGCGCTTGCCGCAAAAGGCGACTGTGCGTGAACTGGCGGCGGGCCACGGCGTTCTGAGTCTTCTGGCCGCGGAGGAGCGGCCCGACCTCCAGATCGAAGGTACAGACATCAGCCCTCCAGCGGTGGCCGTCGCCAATCGCCTGCTCGGCGTGTCGGGACACGCGGGCCGCGTTCGCTTCGCAGTGAAAGATGCCCTGAACACGGAAAATGGAGGCGGCGACGAGAAATGCCACGGCATCATCTCGGCGATGCTGGCCGAGCACCTGTCCGATCCGAAGCCACTTTTCAAGACAATTTCCCGCCAGGTCTTGCCCGATGGACTTGTTTTCTTCAGCACGGCCCTCGAGTCGCCGCAGCGGGACCACGTTTTTGAATACAACCAGGAAAGCCAGCCCTTGCAGATGGCGGAGAACGCTGGCCTTCGCGTGGCCCGGCTTGCATCCGATGCCAGCGCCGTACCTGGAGGTTCACGGTTTGTGGCACGTGCGACGGCCATGATTCTGAAGCCGCGGTGAGGTTTGGAAAGAAGGATAGTGGCAGGAGATGAACATACCTGTGATGACTTTCGAGGAAGTACGAGCCGCTCTGAAGCAGCGCTTTCCCATGATCATGGTCGATACCGTGACCTCGCTGGAACCGGGCAAGAGCATCCGAACCACCAAGAATGTGACGGGGAACGAAATCCAGTTTTTGGGGCATTTCCCCGATTACGCCGTGATGCCGGGGACCATGATTGTGGAGGCCATCGGCCAGTCGGCTTCGATTCTGTTTTCAAAGACGACCGGCACTGGAACGCAGCCCGGGGAGTTTCTTGTGCTGGGGGCGATCAACGAAATGAGATTTCTGGTGCCCGTGTTGCCGGGTAACAGATTGGATATTGAAGTCCAGGTTCTGAAGTTCATTGAAGGGTTTGCGTTGGTGGAGGCGGTCGCCACCGTCGACGCCACGGTGGTGGCGAGAGGTAAGCTGGGTTTCGCCAGACGCAGTCTGTAAGGCCGACCTTCCGCGGGAACGCGGCAATCTTCGCACCCGGCCAAGCTTGGATTTTGTCCGGCTTTTCCTGAAGCCTAAGCTACCGCGTCTTCCGGTTGGAACGTGACCTGTTCCTCGTCCTCATCCCGGATCGGAGCATGGGTTTTCGCGACCAGCATGTAAATCGACGGCACCACAAACAGGGTAAACGCCGTGCCGATAATCATGCCGCTGACCAGCATGATACCGATGCTGTTTCGCGCTCCCGCGCCCGGACCCTTCGCCAGAACCAACGGGAAATGGCCGCACACGGTGGCGGCCGTAGTCATGAGAATGGGACGAAGCCGCGTGCTGGCCGCGCCGATCACCGCCTCCAGCTTGCTCAGGCCAGTCTCCTGTAAATGGTTGCCAAACTCCACGATCAGGATTCCGTTCTTGGAAATCAGGCCGACGAGCGTTATCAGGCCCACCTGACTGTAGATGTTCAAGGTCGTGAATCCCAGGAACGAGAACACCAGAGCGCCCGAAATGGCCAGCGGCACGGACCCGGCCAGAATGATGAACGGATCGCGGAAGCTCTCAAATTGCGCGGCCAGCACAAGATAGATCAGAATCGCCGAAAGCAGAAACGTCCCCAGAAACTTGCTGCCCTCCACTCGCAGCTGACGGGACTCGCCCGCGTAGTCCACCGTGAATCCCTGCGGGAGGACTTGCTTGGCTGTGTCCTCCAGAAAGGTGAGGGCCTTGTCGAGTGGCACCGGCGGCGGAATGACGCCTTGAATGCGCACCGCATTCAGCTGCTGGAACTTGTTCAGCGATCTTGGCTCAGTCGTGGTCTTCAGGCTGGCGAAGGTCGAGAGCGGCACCAGCTTATCCGCCGAGCCCTTTACATAGATCTGAGAGAGCTGATCGGGCGTGAGCCGCTCGACTCGCTTTACCTGCGGGATGACCTTGTAGCTGCGTCCCTGAATGCTGAAGCGATTGACATAATTCCCGCCCAGCATGGTGGACAAATCCTGGCCCGCCTGGCTGAGGTCTATTCCTTGAGAGCGAAGTTTGTCGCGGTCGAAAACCACCTCGGTTTGCGGCTGGTCAAACTTCATATCGGTATCGGCGAAAATGAACATTCCGCTCGCCATCGCCTTCTGCACGATCTGCTCGGCGAGTTGGCTGACCTGCGCCGGTTCAGCCGCTGATGCGATCACGAAGTCTACCGGGAAGTTGCCGCCACCGGGGAGCGGCGGCGGTGTCAGCGGAATCACGCGGACACCCGCAATCTTCGACAGCGGACCGGTCGACTCCACCAGCAGTTGCTGCGCCGTCTTCTTGCGCTGGCTCCAGGGCTTGGTGACCATGCCTCCGAAGCCGCCGCTGGGGTTCGTAATCTGAAAGATGCTCGCGCTTTCCGGGAACGAGTGATACACATCGTAAACCTGCTGCGCGAACAGATTGGTCTGATCGAGCGTGGAGTTCGCGGAAGACTGAATAACGCCGAACACGACACCCTGATCTTCTGCCGGAGCCAGTTCCCGCTGCGAGAACATGTAGAACGGAATCATCAGCAGAGCGACGATCGCCCACACAGTGAGCACGACGGGACGATACTGCAGCGTCCCCGACAGCAAGCGTATGTATAGGGCGCGAACCCGTTCGAACTGCCGGTTGATCAGACCGGCAAAGCCGCGTTCCGAGGCCCCAGCGCGCAGCAACTTCGAAGCCATCATGGGAGACAAAGTCAACGCCACGATGCCGGAAACAATCACGGCACCCGCCAGCGTAAATGCGAATTCACGGAACAGTGCGCCCGTCAGACCGCCCTGAATCCCGATCGGTGTGTACACCGCCGCAAGCGTAATCGTCATGGCGATGATTGGTCCGACCAGTTCCCGCGCAGCATCCTCCGCGGCACGGAACGGCGACTTGCCCATCTGCAGGTGCCGTTCCACGTTCTCCACCATGACGATGGCGTCGTCCACGACCAGGCCGACCGACAGCACGATCGCCAGCAGGGTCAGGAGATTGATGGTGAACCCGGCCACCAGCATCAGAAAGACGGCTCCGATCAGCGAAACCGGGATGGCGACCACCGGAATCAGGACGGAGCGGAACGACCCCAGGAACAAAAAGATGACAATAACCACGATCAGCAGCGTTTCGGTAAGCGTGTGCAGCACTTCGTTGATCGCGTCTTGAATATATGCCGTCGAGTCGTAGGGAATCCCCAACTTCATGCCCGCAGGCAGTTGCTCCGCGATGCCCGGCAGTGCCTGGCGCACGCTGCGGATTACTTCCAGAGAATTCGCGGTAGGCAATACCCAGATGCCCATGAAGGTCGCAGTTTCGCCGTTGAAGCGGACATCTTGGTCGTAGTTCTCGGCGCCCAGCACCACGTCAGAGATTTCGCCCAGGCGCACAACCACCCCGTTCTCCTGCTTCACGACCAACTGCCGAAACTCCTCCGTAGTGCGCAGATCGGTGTTTGCCACCAGGTTCACCGAAACCATGGAACCCTTGGTGCTCCCGAGCGCCGAAAGATAATTGTTTTTTGCCAGAGCATCATGGACGTCAGAGGGCGAAACGCCCCGCGCCGCCATTTGCTCGGGCTTGAGCCAAATCCGCATCGCGAAGGTGCGGTTGCCCAGAATGTCGGCCCGCTGAACGCCGCTGATCGCGCTCAGCTTGGGTTGCACCACGCGCGTGAGGTAGTCCGTGATCTGGTTTTCATCCAGATCCTTGGCCGAGAAACCGAGATACATCGCGGCAAATTGCTGGTCGGCGGTTTGCAGATCGATGACCGGCGCCTGCGATTCAGGAGGAAGATCGTTCCGGACCTGCGCTACCTTGGCCTGAATCTGGGTGAGAGCGGCGTTGGTGTCGTAGTTCAGCTTTAAGTGAACCGTGATCGTGCTCAGACCCTGCGCGCTCGACGACTCCATGTAGTCGATGCCGTCAGCGCTGGCAATCACCCGCTCCAGAGGAGTGGTGATGAAACCGCGCACCAGGTCCGCATTCGCGCCCACGTAGACGGTCGTGACCTGCACCACCGAGATGTCGCTGCGCGGATACTGACGCACGCTCAGCGAGCGGATGGCTTGCAGGCCGGCGATCAGGATGACGAGATTCACCACGATCGCCAGGACCGGACGCTTAACGAAAAGATCCGTGAACTTCATGCACGCTCCTTACAGGGCCTGATGTTGCGCTTGGTTGGTGCTGAGGTTAGCTGCTGCTGAGCTTTAGCTATCCTCGGGCTTGGGACTCGCGTTGTTTTCAGGCTTCACCGTGTTGTTGACCTGCACGGGAGCGCCATTGCGAAGCCGGAAGACACCAGAACTGACAACTTCGTCGCCGGGATTGATCCCCGAAGTGATTGCGACCTGATCGCCGCGAGAGCCCTCAACCCTCACCACCTGCTGGCGCACGCCGCGATAGGTCTTCCCCTTCGCATCCTGCATATCGGTAACCACGAACACGGAGTCGCCGTAGGGGGCATAGTTGATCGCGGAGGCCGGCAGCGGCATCACCGCGCGCGAGGCGCCGAGCGGCAGTTCCACCTGCACGAACATTCCGGGCCGCAGCTTGTCCTCTTTATTGGTGAGGATGGCCTGCACCTGGATGTTGCGCGTCTGCTCGTTGATGACGGAATCAAGCGCGATAATCCGGCCCGTGAACGCCATGCCCGGCAGATCGCTGTTGGTCACGCGCAGAACGCGGCCGGGCGCCACCTTGGGCGTGTCCTGCTGCGGCACTCCAAAATTCACATAGATGGGATTGAGCGACTGCAGGGAAACGATTGCCTGCCCGGCTGCCAGGTATTGGCCCAGGCTGACCTGACGGATTCCTAATACTCCGGAGAACGGAGCGTGGATGGTTTTGCGGGCGATGGCAGCGCGAATGTCGCCGACCTGCGCTTCTGTCGCTTTCTGCTGTGCGGTGGCGTTGTCATACTCCGAGCGGGCGATGACACCTTCCTTTACCAGCTGCGTCGCACGTTCGTAGTTGATGCGAGCCAGGTCCCGCTGCGCCTCCATGTTGGCCAACTGTGCCCGTTCCTGGCGGGTATCGAGCTCGACCAGAATGTCTCCTTCTTTTACCCACTGGCCGGATTCGAAATGAATCTTGTCCACCGTTCCCGGCAGGTCAGCGCTGACGGTTACGCCCTGGATCGCGGCCGCCGTACCGATCACCGACATCGTGGACGGCCAGGTCTCCCGCTGCGCGACCACCGTCGTCACCGCCGTCGGCGGCATCTGGAAGCTTGCACCCTGGGCGATGGCAGCCTCGCCTGCCTGAATTTTATGAACCCAAGGCCTCCCACAACCGCGGCCATAACCGCTAACATCACGATCATTCGTCTTGCCATACGTTCCCCCAAGTCCCTACAGAAACAGCTGTTTGCTGTCCAGCGCCTAAGGATCGGCACCCAAGCGTAGTGTTCTTGGATATGATTTCACCGACGACAAAAAGGATTCAGGCTTCAGCCCGGGATTTTTAGGGCACCGTTCTCATCGAGGCCTGGCCGAAAGAGACTTATATGACATGGAACTCCTTAGTCCGCCTCATTTCCGCAGCTGTCGGTTTTGCGCTGTTTTTCCCCCTCACCGCCGGTGCGGGAGATCCGGCCCTGGCGCCCGTTCCCCCCATGGGTTGGAACAGTTGGGACGCCTATGGCCAGGCCATCACCGAAACGCAGGTTCGGGCCAACGCCGACTGGATGGCGAAGCACCTGAAGCAGTTCGGCTGGCAGTATGTGGTCATCGACGAGGGGTGGTACCTGGCCAATCCCGGCAGCGACCCCAAGGATTACCGGCTCGAACTCAGCAACGATGGGCGTTTTGTCCCGACGGTAAGGCGCTTTCCTTCATCGGCGGGCGGAGCCGGGTTCAAGCCCCTGGCAGCCTATGTGCATTCACTGGGCCTGAAGTTTGGCGTTCACATCATTCGAGGCATCCCCCGCGAAGCTGTCGCCCGGAACCTGCCCATCGCGGGATCGCCGTACCATGCGGCAGAGGCGGCTGATTCCTCCGATACCTGTCCGTGGAACAGTTACAACTATGGAGTAAGAGATTCAGACGCGGGTCAGGCCTATTACGATTCGATCTTGCGTTTATATGCCGACTGGGGCGTGGACTTCGTGAAGGCCGACTGCATCGCTGATCATCCTTATAAGCCGGCCGAGATTCGCATGCTTACGAAGGCCATCCGGAAGGCGGGTCGGCCCATGGTGCTGAGCCTGTCGCCGGGACCGACGGCGCTCGAGCATGCTGCCGAGGTGGCGAAGTATGCGGAGATGTGGCGCGTCTGCGACGACTTCTGGGATCACTGGGGCAAGTGGGAGCAGCACGAGTATTCGCAGGGACTGTACGCGCAGTTCGCAACCCTGGCCAAATGGGCTGGGCACGTGGGGTTCGGCAATTGGCCCGATGCGGACATGCTCCCCCTGGGACACCTGGGTCCGCACCCCGGAGATGGCGAGCCGCGCAATACCAAATTCACGAAAGATGAGCAACGGACCTTGATGACGCTGTGGGCGATTTTCCGCTCGCCGCTAATGATGGGAGGGGCCTTGCCCGCAAGCGACGCATGGACCACTTCGTTGCTGACGAATCCGGAGGTCATCGCTGTCGATCAGTGGTCGCGAGAGAATCGTGCCGTGATCACGACCGACACCCGCGCGGTGTGGATAGCTCGACCGGAAGACGCTCGGCCGCAAGAAGCCCGGCCGGAAAAAGCACGGACAGAAAACGGACAGGGCTATTACATCGCCGTCTTCAATATTGGAGAAAGCGAGCAGATCATTCACTACGAATGGAAGGATCTCGGGCTGGAAAGCCGCAGCTACAAGGTGCGCGATCTGTGGGAGCGCCGGGACCTTCCGCAGGCAACGTCGCTCACCGTTAAGCTGCCGCCGCACGCTTCGGCTCTGTACCGCGTGGAGGCCGGCGACTGACGCGAAAGATCGGGGCCCACGTGCTGCGAGCGAGATTCGTATCAGGGCACGCCTTCAGGCGTGCCGCAAGCCCGATGCATGCCGAGCTTTCAAGATGAAACTCCGCTTCGGTTGTGTTCCAATAGCCCCGCAAATAAATTCACGCTGAGGATGCTTATGAAGCGCTTCGCCCTTTTACTCGGAATGGTTTTGTGCGCGCTGCTGGTACAGGCGCAGACTGCCAAACGGCCTTTCGGAATCGAGGACCTTTCCCGCCTGAAATCCATCGCGAGCTTTCGCCTTTCAGCCGACGCCAGGACCATCGTGTATTCGGTGACGCAATCCGATCTGCCCCATGCCAGGCAGCATACCCACCTCTGGGAGATGAACCTCGACGGCTCCAATGCGCGCCAGATCACATTCAGTGACAAGTCCGAAGGTTCAGCCCTCTTTTCGCCGGATGGCAAATGGCTGGCCTTCGTGAGCACCCGCGACGGCGATGGCAATCTTTATCTGCTGCCGATGGACGGCGGAGAAGCGCGCAAGCTGACCAGTGTGAGCACTGGCGTCTCCGATCCGATTGCGTCGCCAGATGGCCGTTCCATTGTGTTTTCCAGCGATGTTTACCCCGAATGCGCCGCCGATGATGCCTGCAACAAGAAAATCGCAGACCGCTGGAGCGAAGGGCCGCTGAAGGCCCACATGGCGGACGCGCTGCTCTATCGCCATTGGAAGAGTTGGAAAGACGGCACCCATACGCACATCTTCCTGGCGGATGTCCCTGCGGGGAGAGTTCGCGATATTACACCCGGCGATTTCGATAGCCCGCCTTTCCAGCTTGGCGGCTCAACCGACTATGACTTTTCCCCAGACGGCAAGGAACTGGTATTTGCCTCCAATCATGACGAAGACCAGGCCAATTCGACCAACGCCGATCTCTGGCTTGTGCCGCTGGACGGCTCACAGCCTGCGCGCAACATTACTGCTGCCAATCACGCTTATGA
>JBKQRC010000083.1:0-56768 GCA_052326105.1 Candidatus Sulfotelmatobacter sp.
AGTGGGGACAGATCGGCATGCGGCTTTGTTCGCATTTCTCGCAGTGCATGGTGCCGCCGTAGCGGAAGCTGCGTTCCTGTCCCACCGTCAGCATCGGCACGACCATCGGCGGATCGACGTGCGGGAACACCGGACGTTCAGTGACGTATTTGTGAAGCTGGATGAAGTTCCAAGGATGGTGCGTCGTCTGGCTCACGCGGTCGGCGAGAATCCGTAGTAACTCCGGGATTTCGGCGAACTCATTCGGCGCTGGACCGCCACGGTCGTATGACACGCCGTAGGCAATCTGACCGCTGCCGTCTTCGCCTGCCAACCACGGCAGCGGAAGCAGCAGGTCGTAGAGTTCATCGGCTTCTTGCATAGTGAGAAAAGACGGAATATGCTCATATGCTTTCCGTGCTGGCGCTTTTCTCTTGCGTACAACTGCAGTCTTGTTGGGAGTCGTAGCGGTGGACTGCGACTCTGTGGTCGTTGCTTCTGCGCCTGCCGCAGCCGAAACGTTCTCGGCGGCGACACCATTCGGCGATGTAGTCTTCTGTCGTGGTTTTGCCATTTTATTTCTCCTACAAACTCTCTGATGTCGGGCGCAGATCGAATGGGACAAAATCGTTAGTAACCACACTCCACCAGATGCCGCACTGGGCGCGGGCTTTCAGGCTGGTAGCTAATTCGAGGCTTTTCGACGTGCGGTTATTTCTCGGCGAGCGCTGACCGGATCGTCCAGACACCAAGCTGTGTAACAGAGGCTTAGTTTTCGTCGAATTAGAGGTCCATCATCCTGAAGGTCAGGTTGATCCTCTCGCCAACGACCTTTGGCTGCCGCTTCAGCCTGTGCTGGTAGAAGGCTTGCGATCCCGCAGGCATGACGACCAGCGATCCGTGCGCAAGCGCGATAGTCACTATCTCTCCTGCGGGAATCCGCTTCCTACCGGACTTGCCGCCAAGGATGTATGGCTGGTATTGGAAATCCCGCACAACGCCAAGCGACACGGAAGCGATTGGATAATCCCAACTACCTTCGTCGTCCTTGTCAATGTGGAATCCTACGTGGTCTTCACCGTTGCGATACTTGTTGATGTTGAGTGAGTCGTAGAGTATCCCCAGCTTGTCTTGGATTCGCTGCCTGATTTCCAAGGCTTCAGGCGTCCATTCAGATGACTTGAATGTTTCCCCGGCATAGATTCCGCCTTCATCCTTGAATCCGCCGTGCGAATCGGCACGTGGTTGAGGGGGAATCCCCTGCCAATCGTAAAGCCGTGGCGCAGGGATGTCTTTTCCCCACATGGGGATGACGTGCTGCCGCCAACGGAGTTGGTTGAGTCCGGCGAAAAGCCTGTCAGCGTCCGCAGGCGGGATAAAGTTGGGATCGTAAAGCGATATTCCCTTGTTGGAGTTTTTGAGGCTCTCTGCGGTTTCGTCGGTTGCTCCAACAGGATCGAGCGGAATCGCCTTGCAGTTGACCGAGTACCGCACGGCAGTGCATCCCTTGCATTTCGGAACGGAATGGAAGTGCGTCTTGTTGGCTTCCGACGACAGTGTGATTAGCGATCCCTGCGTAGCGAGGAACTCTGTAGCAGCGCCGCCATCAATAGGCTTCACTACAAATGGACGTTCCGCGCCAGCGGACACGATCCAGACCGTAGCGTCATTTCCCCGGTCTTCGTTGTGCTGATGCGACGCGATGTAGTCATCGCCGTCCCGGTACTCCACAACAGCGGCGTAGTTTACGTTCTCCCCGCTGTGCTTGGACAAATCGACGAGCAATTTCTTCACTTCGTCTGGTGCTTCGGACAAAGGAGACCGAGCTTCTTTCCGTCTCACAGCGGTTTCGACATCACAGAAGATTCGAACGGCGTGCCGTCTCTCTCTCCCGCGCACCTTGCCGCGCACGAAGTTCAACTTGGCGCAGTCGTCGAACAGTGCCTTGACTTCTTCCTCGTTGTAGAAGTTCGCCTGCACAGTCACAGCGCCATCCGCGTATGACTTAACGGTGGGGATCGGCGGCGTCGGCTGGTCGTCGCCTAACTCGGCGACCAGCTTGAGAAGTACGCTGCCGTGGCACTCGCAGTAGTCTTCGATGCGGTGCCAGCATCCCAGCACCTTCCCCTTGAGTTCAGGCAGCTTTGCCATAAGTTCGGGATTCGACCGAACTTGCTTCTCGAACTCGTGCAGCGGCAAGCGGTCGTGATTTCCCCAGATGGACGCTGGGAGACTCTCGCCGTTCCTGTTGTGCTTGCGACCTATGTACAGGTCGTACGGCTGGTCGTCGTTGACGTGGACGATTGGCACGTGGAGTGCGACGGGAATAAAGGCAGCCTTGCCGTCGCCGTCGAGTCCGACCGTGTAGATGCCGTCGCGGAAGATCACCTGCTGACCGAAATCCACACGAACTGACTTGTGTGTGTTCGCCTCATTCGATTGTGGTCCCGCAATGACCTTCTGGCACCATCTCATCGTGACCTTCTGGTCTTTGCACCACGCCTTGCGAGTCGCAAAAATGCCGACCGATTCGCCGCAATCGAAGGCTTCCCAAATCTTGGTGAGGACGGTACGCAGCTTGTCGGTCGCTTCCGTGCGCCGTTTGTTGTATTCCTCGCGAGTCTGCTTCGCCTTCTCGAAGACCGAAGCTTCCGACCGCTTCTGTTTGGTTTGAAGTATCAGCGCTATCGCTTCTTCGTGCAGCGTTTGGTTTTGTGTCCTTGGCACTTGCGGCTTCGGATTAAGATATGCGTCACTGTTGTTGCTTTTCATAGTTGTCCCCTTTTCGGTTCAAAATAAAAAAGGCGGTCACGAAGTAGCAGGTGGTACGGGGGACGGCGTCTCGCCGTATCCCTGCACCTGATCCTTCGCGACCGCCTCGGTTTTTTCTCCGTTGGTCTACGACTCGATAATCTGAGTCGGGATGCTTCTACTTCGCCGACGCAGTCCGAACATCGGACACTTCAGTTGTTTCTCGCGTGGCTGGGATTCCATCCCCTTACCGCGTGTCCAAAACTAGCAGTGTTGAAAACCAGTCTTGTTTTCGCACATAAGTTTGATGCCGACCAGAAGCAGAAAGCTTCGCAAACGCCGCGCAGGACGCCGCTTTTCGTGCGGTGAAGCTAACGGAAGGCGCTTCGATGCACCGTTATCTAACTTGACGTTTTTCGATGCTCCGTTGAGCAGAATCAGCAGCCATTTCCCCAGATCGCGCTCAGTAATTCAGATTTCCTGCAAAAGTGCGTATCTCGTACTGACGGCTAAGTGACTCACTGATGATGATCGATCAAACGCACCGCATTCTCGAAAGACAGCCCAAGTGAAGCAGCAGGTCTACATCTCCGGCTCGATAGCCACACTCGGCATAGTGCTCTCAGCCGCCACTCTCTTTGCGGTCAGCGGAGACCGCTGCCTACCAAGTATTGTTCCCTCGGTCGTTGGATTCCAACCCAGCCTCTTGCAATTCCCCGCCAGCGATTCTAAGGTTGGTGCCGCGACACCAGTGAAGCGGAGAGGAAAGTCAATGTCCCGCCGAACTGGTCAGGATGGTCATACTGAAAGGAGCGGAAAGTGGTGGGTTGTTCGTTGGTGGCAGGATGTACCGGGTCAATATAAACGGAGCCACATGCGAGCAAGGATTTGTCCGATCTCCGGAGTCGGAAAACTCTCGGCATCGGAACGCAAACGGCGTGCCCGTGAAATTATTGCGGGAAGCGGTGCCGACACGGTCGAGCACTTCAATAAGGTCGTAGGGCAGCAGAAGAAAGACTGTGTCACGTTCAAGCAGCAATCGCTAATCTGGCTTGAACATCTCCGTACACGCAAACGTAAACCTGTTGAACCCGGAACGATTGATGAATGGGAGCGCATCCTGAATAAAGACATCAACCCGGAGATAGGAGACTACCCTATTTCCAACGTGAACAATGGCGTGCTGAAAAAACTGGTGGCGCTAATGGTGGACAAGGGCTTGTCAGGGAAGACCATCGAAAACTACCTCCAAGTTCCCAAAATGGTCGTTGCATCAGTTATGGATGACGACGGCAATCAAGTCTACCCACGCAAGTGGAACCATGAGTTCATGGACATGCCGCTAGTCGAGAAGTCGAAGCAGAACACGCCGAGCTTCTCGTCAGGAGTCATGGCTGGACTGGCGAAATGGAAGAAGCCGAAGGAACGTATGCTGTTCGTTCTTTGCGGTGCGGCTGGCTTTAGGATAAGCGAAGCGCTTGGTATTGAGATCGACAAGCATATCTCGTCCGATTTTAGAACCATCAGCGTCAGGCAGCAGGCTCGTCACTGCAAAGTGAAGACCCGGCTGAAGACGACGAACGCGCTCCGCGACGTGGACATCCATCCAGACATCGCTTCTCTTTTGAAAGCCTTTGTCGGTGAACGCAAGTCTGGATTCCTGTTCGCTTCTAGGAATGGGAACCCGCTCTCTTCATCGAACATCATCCGTCGCCATCTGCACCCGGCTCTCAAGGAACTCAACTACGTTAATCCCCACACTGGAACGCACAAGGCTGGGAACCATGCCTTTCGGCGTTTTCGGAACACATATCTGAAGAATTACACTGACTGTCCCAAAGGACTGTACGACTACTGGTTGGGGCACGCGGGAAAAGATATGAGCGACCTCTACGACAAGATCAGGGAGGACGTTGCGTTTCGGAAAATGTGGGCGGAAAAAAGCGGATTCGGCTTCGAATTGCCCTTAGTTGTACCGAATGTACCGAAAAAAGAGGATCAATCGGAAGCCGCAAAAGCTGCGTAACCGACTGAATGTGCGAGAGAAAGATTGGTCGGGGAGAGAGGATTTGAACCTCCGACCCCCTGGTCCCGAACCAGGTGCTCTACCAGGCTGAGCCACTCCCCGACTAAGGTTAGTTTTCTCATTCTACTACACGTTACATCGCACGTCCTCTGTTCACGGCTCCATCCTGCGGGTGCGGTTGTGCGAAAAACGGCGTGCGACTACGATAGTCCTTCACTGCACTCCTGCTTATGAGAACCGCATTCACTGCAAGCCGTCTCTATACTCCGGTTGAGGAGATCCCGCACCCGCTGCTCGTCGTGGAAGACGGACGGATCACCGAGGTTTCCTCGCGCTCGGGCAAAGAAGTCCCGGGCAACGCTTCGCTTGTGGATTTCGGCGATGCCGTGCTGGCACCGGCCTTCCTCGACATTCATATGCACGGCGGAGCCGGACTGGATGTTATGCGGGCGACGGCGTCCGAGTTGCCGCGTCTGGGCCGCTTTCTGACGACCCATGGCGTGGCGGGATATTTTCCAACCACCGTGGCCGCGCCGCTCGACGCGACTTGTGCCGCGCTGGAACGACTGGCCGATGCCATCGAAGTGGACGAGACTCCTGCTTCCACGAACGGCGATTCGGTTCAGGCTCGGCCGTTGGGAATTCATCTGGAGGGCCCGTTTCTGAGCCACAAACGCCGGGGAGTGCATCCGCCAGAGTTCCTGGTCCCGCCGACCGTGGAGGTTTTCGATCGTCTATGGCAGGCGGCGCGCGGGCACGTGCGCATGATGACGATCGCTCCCGAAGTTCCGGGAGCGCTGGAGGTGATAACGGAAGCGGCGCGGCGGCACGTCTGCGTGAGCATCGGCCATTCTGATGCTGATCTAGCAGCGGCGCAGAGTGGGGTGGATGCCGGGGCCCGGCACGCGACGCACACGTTCAACGCCATGCGCCCGCTGGACCACCGCGAACCGGGAATCCTCGCCGAAGTGCTGACCGATGACCGGTTGAGTGCCGACATCATCACCGACGGGATTCATGTTTCGCCCCCGGTGGTGAAGCTGTTCCTGCTGGCGAAGGGACTCGAGCGGGCGGTACTGATCACCGACTCGATTTCCGCGACCGGCATGCCGGACGGACGCTATCAACTGGGACCGATCGAGGTGGAAGTGAAAGACGGCATGTGCACCGCTAATGGCAGCCTTGCCGGAAGCGTGCTCACCATGGACCGCGCGGTGCGCAACGTGACGCAGTTCGCCCGCTGGAGCCTGAAAGATGCGGTGCGGGCGGCCACGTTGAATCCGGCGCGGGCAGCGAATCTGACGAACCACGGAGTCCTGGCCGCTGGCGCATACGCGGATTTCATCGTGCTCAACTCCGCCGGAGAAGTGCTGAAAACGGTGGTTCGCGGGCGGGGCTTCCAGGGAAACGCCGGTTAGTTCGGCTTGCGTTGCTTGGCTTCGGCCAGATGCTGCAGCAGCACGAGTTCGTCGGCACGGGAAAGCTGATCCAGGAACGTGCTCTCGGTTTTGGGGCTCTCGTCCTTGGCTGTTTTGGCGGGAGCCGACAGCCTCAACTTCTCGCCAAATTCCGCTTCGTTATTCATCACCTGCGAGTAGAACCACAGGAAATGGCGCATCTGATCGAGCGCCATGCGTAACGTGTCAATGGGCTCGGTCTCGGAAAGAGAGTTGAGCGATTCCATGAGTTCGGGGTCGCTGGGAGCCTGCATGGCGGCGCAATTCAGTTCCCGCTGGATCGTGCGCAGATCATCGGTGACTCGCGCGATACGGAGATGAAGATCGTTGATATCTTCTTTGGCCATTCTGTTCGCCGTTCCAACATCTCATCGGTCAAGGTCAGGGAACAGATGTCCCACGGGCATAGGCTTTGGTAATTCACGCATTACCTTAGGTCGCAAAATAGTCACTACGGTCAAACGCCTTGATGGGCGCGGCTTTCCGCGAGGCCGGCGGAACTTCATTTTGAGCTGTTCACGGTGCATGCCGCGGGGACAAATTTGACGGCGGCAACCGTTGGTGCACGCGAGATCGGTTCTAAGGTCACTACGCCGAGTCCTGGTTTCGCCCGGTTGCGGGAGTCGGCTTCCCCATGGGCTGCGCTCAGTTCGTGTAGATCCGCACGTAGTCGACCAGCATCTCCGAGGGCCACTGCGTGGTGTTGTCGGGCGGTCCGGGCCAATCGCCGCCGATCGCCAGATTCAGAATGATGAAGTTGCTTTGTCCCGAGTCGAATGGCCAGACCCCGCCGGCCGGAAGGCTCGCCGGCGTGAACGTCCCGTAGATGTTCGACGGATCATCTATGTAATATTTCACAACTCCGCTGGACCAGATCATGCCATACGTATGGAACGCGCTCCCCGCGGTCTGACCGCTCGGAAAAGAGTACTGCGAGCCGAGTCCTGTCGCGCCGGTAAAGCCTGGCCCGTGAATGGACCCTGCATTCCAGTCCGGCGAGCCGGGCGCGTTTATGCGTTCCTGCACGTCCTGTTCGCCACAGGCTGGCCAGTTCACGGTGGCGATGTTATTGCCCAGGAGCCACTCCGCCGGCCAGAATCCCTGAAACTCCGGCACTTGAGCCCGAAATTCAATTCTTCCGTACTGAAAACTGAACAAACCTTGCGTCTTTAATCGTGCCGAGGTGTAAACGCCCGACGAGGGCTGTTGCGCCACGATATGCAAATAACCGTCTGTGCCCACGTACTCGCTGGGATTGGCGGTGCTGCACGGCGACGTGTTCGATCCCCAGCCACAGTAGGTCTCCAGTTCGTTGTTGCCGAAACCGCTGTTGCCGGTGTCGTAGGTCCAGATTGCGGGATTGGGCTGCGCGTTGGCGCCAGTGGAATTCGAAAATTCATCGCTCCAGACCAGCGTTCCCGACGCGATGTTCGGCGAAAACGCCTGGCTCGTAACGGTACTGGATGTGCCGCCTGCGATGGCAATCGCATTGAGAGTCAAGTTCGATGCCACCAGAAACGGCGTCTGGTACTGCTGCGAGGATGCACTGGGGGTGCTGCCGTCGACCGTGTAGTAGATGAGAGCGCCAGCCGTGGTTGACGCCAGGCTCGCGATTACGGCGCCATTCTGCGCGGGTGTGGTTGAGACCGTGGGCGCCGCCGTTGGGTTTCCGCCCCCGCCAAAGCTTGCTTTCCCGCCTCCACATCCGCACAGCAATACGCCCGATATTAAGACTGCCAGCATCCCTGCTTGTATCCGCATGATTCGGCTCCCGCCGGAGCGCGCAAAAGACGCTCCTAGCTCATTAGACAGCCGGAGAATCTCGCGGTCAAACACTTCTTCGCAGCCAGCGTTACGCGCGATGTTCCGCTTTCTGACGGGGCACGAGTCGCGGTACTAAATCCCGACGCCGCTCTCGATCTCCAGCAATGCCTTTTTCCGCTCAATGCCCCAGCGATAACCACCCATGCTTCCATCTTCTCGAACCACGCGGTGGCACGGGATCGCCACAGCGACGGGGTTGGTGGCGCAGGCGCGAGCAACCGCGCGCGCGGCCCGGGGCCGTCCGATGGCCTGGGCGACCTGGCGATAGGATCGCGTAGCGCCGAAAGGAATGGATTGCAAGTACGTCCAAACGAGCCTCTGGAAAGCCGTCGCGCGGATGTCGAGGGGCAGCGAAGAATCGAGATCCCGCCCACGCATGTGTCGGAGCAGGGAGGCGACCCAGGATGCGAGTCCGCCGTCGTCCGGCTTGCGGGCTGCGAAAGGGAATTCGCGCTTCAGCCCTTCAATGAGTTCGCCGTCCGAGCGGCCAAACTGGATGGCGCAGACGCCGCGCTCGGTCGCGGCGACGAGCATGCGCCCCAGCGGCGAGTCGGCACAGGCGTAGTGGATGAGGGCGGCGATGGCGCCCCGGCGGTACTTGTCCGGCGTCATGCCGAGCTGCGACGCAGTGCGCTCGTAGAGGCGGCTGCTGGAGCCATATCCGGCGTCGTACATGGCGCGCGTAACCGAATCCCCGGCCTGCAGCTGGCGCTTCAACAAACGGAGGCGGCAGGAGTCGGCATACTCGCGCGGCGTGATACCGAGAACCGCCTTGAAGCGGCGTTGCAGGTGAAACGGGCTCTGGCGAAACTCCTTACCTAGACGAGCGAGGGTCAGGGGCTCGTCGAGATGCTGTTCGATGTAACGGCAGATCGCCTTAACGCCGTCGGACGGAGTACGGCTCGCAGACTTTGGACGGCAGCGCAGGCAGGCGCGATATCCAGCCAATTCGGCCGGCACCGGCCCCAGAAAAAACTGGACGTTCTCGCGCCGCGGGCGGCGCGCCGCACACGATGGGCGGCAGTACACTCCGGTGGATGAGACGGCAAACACGAATTCGCCGTCGCGGGATGCATCGCGCGCCACCACCGCATTCCAGCGCTGGTCATCGGCCGGACTGGCCGTCGATTGGGACGCCGGGCTGGGTCGAGGAGCAGGCATTGTTTTCGAACCTTCCATTGCGAGTATGGCACTGGTAGTCATGGCAAGGAAAGCGTAAGGCAAAGGGACTGGAGCGGACTATCCGAATCTTGCGGACAAAGCGAAAAACAGGGTCAGGTTGCGCCTGGCGGCAAGAATGAGTAGAGTTCCGGTGAGCTCTCACACACTGAACTTCGAGGTCCCCTGTCATGAAAAACATGGTAATGAGAAACATTCGTATAGCGCTCGTTGGCGTTTTCGGCCTCGTCATACTGTCGTCAGCGATGGCACAGCAGGCGTCGAAACACATGCTCACCAGCGACGAACTGAAGAAGGCGGTCCCGGCGGATTTCTTCTTCCGTGGACAAAAGGCGCAGGTGCAAGTGCGTAATGCGGTCGGATTTCAACTGGCGGACAGCAAGATGACCCTGGCTGCGCTCGTGGATGCGGCGGGTTATGCAACCGCGATGCAGCAGAAATATCAGGGAATGCTGATTACGGAAACAAAGCTCAACATCGGCGGATCTGAACTGGCGCCGGGTGAGTACGGCTTCGGCTTCACCCCAGACGGCAAATTCATCGTGATGGATGTGGCCAGCGCCGATGTGCTCACAACGGCCTTTCAGACCGATCAGGATCTGAAGCGCCCCGTCCCCTTGAAGCTGGTCGAAGATGGCGCAGGCTACAAGCTCTACGCCGGCAAGAAGTGGGTGGAAATCAAGACGGAGTAGCTCGTCCCTACATTTCGGGTACTGGCCCGGGGTGCGGCTGCGGCCTGTTTATTGGGTGCGGCGGGATTCCTTCATCAGCTTGAGAAGCTCTTCGCGGCGGGCGCGGTAGAGCGTGCGCTCGGGATCGAGGCGCGTAGCGATTTCCAGCTCCGACAGGGCTTCGTCATAACGGTCCAGGCTCATCAGGCAGGCGGCTAGCGAGTAGTGATTGTCGGCAGAAGCGTTCAGGCGAAGCGCTTCGCGGAATTCCTTCTCGGCAGTCTTGAGCTGCTGCTGCTCAAACAAGGCCAAGCCCAGGAAGTGGTGAGCGAGGTCGGAATCCGGGTTGAGGGAAACCGCCAGGCGAAGCTCGCGCAGGGCTTCTTCCGGCTGGTTATCCAGCAGCAGAACCTGGCCGAGGATGCGGTGTTCGGCCGATCCGGTCGGATTCTGGCGCAGGGCCACTCGCAGTTCATCCACGGCCGCATCGTAGTTCTTCTTCGCCATGTAGGCGCTGGCCAGGCAGGCATGTCCCTGCTGCCACTCCGGATGCTGGCGGTAGAGTTCGTGCAATTCGTCCATGGCCGCATCGAAGTTTCCCTGATCGCAGTAGGTGTTGCCCAGATTATTGCGGATGGACGCTTCTTCGGGCGCAATCTGCTTGGCCCGGCGATATTCGGCTACAGCTCGATCCAGTTTGCCTTCTTCATGCAGAACCAGCCCCAGGTTGGAGTGCGCTTCCCAAAAATCGGGCCGCAGGCGGATGGCCTGCTCATAGGCCGCGATGGCTGCGGGCAGGTTGCCGTCCGCGTGCAAGGCGATCCCCATGTCGTAGTAGGTGTCGGCGTTGTCGCCGTCTCGGGCCAGCGATTCACCATAGGCATGAACCGCTGCCTGATACTGGCCATCCGAGTACAGGCCGAGACCAAGGTATTGGTAGGCCTCCGCGTTCTTCGGATCGATGCTGAGCGCGGTACGCGCCTCAGCCACCGCGTTCTGGCCATCGTCAACCCGGTAGAAGATATAGGCCAGAGCGCTGTGATTCTCGGGAAGGTCGGGCATGAGCCGCGTGGCCTGGGTCGTCTCGTCAAAGGCGTCGTCCCATTGCTCCTGCTGGCGGAGCATGGTGCCCAGGGCAAAGTGCAGGGCGGAGTTTCCGTCGTCGGCACGCAAGGCGTCGCGTAATTGCAGTTCGGCCTCACGGTAGCGCTGCTGCCGCGCTTCTGCCGCGGCCTTCAGTACTGCTGCGGGAATTTCGGGGCCCACGCGGGCGGACCAAGCGTTTCCCGAGCTGAGAGCGCGGATTAGATCTTTATCGGCTCCGGCCGACTCGAGCTGGCGCAACTCATTCCTGGTCGGGAGGGTGGCAACTCCACGTTCCTCGACCAGGCGGGCCAACCGGCTGCTGGAGACGCCTCCGGTCAGCCAGGCTACCAGCTGGGTGGTGTCTACAGCTGGGGTGCCGCTGGCTGGGGTATCGGTGGCTGGGGTATCGGCGGAATAGGCCGCAGTGGCCGCCAGAATGAAGAAAAGCAGGAATAGTGAAGCCTTGACTCTCACCGGACTCCCCAACGCTTGGATTGGCCCATTCGACAACCTCGCTCTTAGCTCGGTTGCTCAGGGCAGGCCCCATTCGACAACCTCGCTCTCAGGCTCGGTTGCTCAGGGCAGGGCCTGCTGGTGGCGGCTTTTCAGGCAAGATGCCTTCCCAAACCCCTTGGCAAACATAGCCCGCCGGCGAACCTGGCGGTAAGGTCACGGAAGTAACCGGGCAGGTGACTTTATCCGCGAACTGCCCGCGTGTGCGGCGTCCAGGTGTGATTGAGATCACGCCCCACCGTACCGGGGTTCACCGAAGGCCGGAGGGGCGTGAGATAAAAGGGATGGGAAGGCTAGGGATGCAGCTTGCTTGGGGGCGCGTTTGACTTCCCCCTGGCGCTCCCGTACCCTAGGACCTTAGGAACGAGAATAGTAAGATTCCGTGGAGGTTCTTTGTGGGAGAGTTCTCACCGTGGCATTGGCTACTCGTAGCGATCATCGCGCTGCTGTTGTTCGGCCCGAAGAAACTGCCTGAATTGGGAAAAGGGCTGGCCGAGGGCATTCGCAGCTTTAAGGACGGCATGAAGGAACAGCCGCCGGCGCAGGCATCTAACGAGAAGGACAAGAATACCGAAACCAAGAGCTGACCCAGGTCCCCGCTGAGGAGCACGCGGGTAGTATCTTCGGGTGGCCCAATCCGCCGCTTTGTCCCTGTTTCTGGTTCCCAGTAATCCCGGGTCCCCATTGCATTTGTATTTCAAAAAACTCTGAAATCTGGAGGTAGGTTGTGCTGCGTAAGTTCGAACTGTTCATTCTAACTGCGTTTCTTGGACTGTCGTTGGCTTCGTTTGCCGATCAGATCACGTTGAAAAACGGGGATCGCCTCACTGGCACCGTGGTGAAGGGAGACGGAAAGACTCTGGTTGTGCACACCGAGGCGGCGGGAGACATCACCATTCAGTTTTCCGCGATTCAGGACATCAAGACCGACCAGGAATTGCATGTCAGCATGAAGGGTGGCAAGACGGCCGTTGGTCCCGTCACCAGCACTGACGGAAAGATGGAGGTCGCCACCAAGGCCGCCGGCACGGTGGAAGTTCCCAAAGAAGATGTGACCTTGATCCGCAATGACGCCGAGCAGGCAGCCTACGACAAGTCGCTGCATCCCGGACTGCTGCATGGATGGACGGGCGGAGCCAACGTGGGCTTCTCCGTCGCCCGTGGAAACAGTCAGACGGAGAACCTGGCGCTGGCCCTCAACGCGGTACACGCCAGTCTCAACGACAAGATCACGCTCTATGCAAGTTCGATCTACACGAAGAACGACACGCCTCCTCCGCCCACGGTTGCTGCGAACCTGGAAACAGGCGGCCTGCGCTACGACCGCAACGTGAATCCCAAGCTGTTTGTCTTCGGCGCCGCAGATTTCATGAGCAATGCGTTGCAGTTCCTGGATTTGCGTGGAGTCTACAGCGGCGGCTTCGGCTTCCATGCCATCAAGTCGGACCGCACTACGCTCAACATTCTGGGCGGCATCAATTACACGCACGAAACGTATTCGAACGGGACGCCGGACACGCCCCCGACCACGCCCGTAACCTACCAATCCTACGGCGTCACCAACCGCTTCGCGGCTCTCACCCTGGGCGAGGAACTGAATCAGAAGTTGGGCAAGAGCACGACCCTGACGCAGAACCTCTATTTTTATCCCGATCTGCAGCAGACCGGCCAGTACCGCGGAACCTTCAACTTGGGCACGGTGACCAAGATCGGCAAATGGCTGGGCTGGCAGAACCAGTTCGGCGACATTTACGTCTCTAACCCGCCGATTGGGGCCAAGAAGAACGACGTTCTTTTCACCACGGGTCTGAATTTCTCGTTTGCGCGCTAGCCAGGCAAGTAACAGGTTCAGCCGGCCGCCCATCCGGGCGGCCTTCTTTTTGCACGGGCGCTCACCAACCCTTGGCAAAACCGTCAACTAAGACGTAGAGTACTTGTCGTCTCGTTTCCCGGTCTCCCCAGTCCCGTTACAACAGGAGCTTCTCCATGCGTCACGCCGTAATTGTGCTGGTGGCAGTCTCATGCCTGAGCGTCCTTGTGCAGGCGCAAACCGCCGAAGAGTTGGTCAACAAAAACATCGAAGCCAAGGGCGGGATGGAAAAGATCAAAGCCATCAAGTCTGTCCGCATGACGGGCAAACTCAGCGGTGGCGGCGGTTTCACCATAGCCGTGGGCGAGGAGAACCAGCGCCCCAACCTGGTGCGCGAAACCTTCTCGTTGCAGGGGATGACGGCCATCACTGCCTACGACGGCACCAGTGGCTGGCAGATTCAGCCTTTCGGTGGCCACAAAGATCCCGAATACCTAGGCGAGGACGAAATGCGGGGCCTGGTTCGCGACGCCGATTTCGACGGCCCCCTGGTGGGCTACAAAGAGAAGGGCAATACCGTCGAATATCTCGGCCACGACGTGGTGGACGGTGACGACGCCCTGCGCCTGAAGGTCACGCTGAAGAACGGCGACATCATCTACTACTACCTCGATCCCGACACTTTCCTGGAGATTCGAAAGGAAGTGCAGGAAACCATTCGCGGGACCATCCGCGAGAGCGTGACCGAGATGGGCTCCTACAAACCGGTAGCCGGAGTCATGTATCCGTTCTGGACTGCAGGGGGATCGAAGGAGAATCCTGACGCGCAGACGACAACGATCGAGAAGATTGAGGTAAATGTGGCGATCGACCCGGCGGATTTTGCCGTGCCCGCGTCTCTGAAGCAGGCCGCTAAACCGGACGCCGCGAAAAAGTGAGGGCAGTCGTTTGCAATCGGCGCGAGCAAAACTTGCGCCCCGTGAAGACTTCTGAAAAGGCTGGAATAAGAAAAGGACCGCAAACTATGAACGCACCTGCTGCTTCTCCGAATTCCCTGAGGAAGTTAAGTCTGTGGTCTGGCGTCGCCCTGTTGGGCGCCGCGTCCCTGACCTTCGGCCAGAGCGGCTATAAGTTCGACGCCGCAACCGTTTCGGGCCTTCCGGCGCGCAATATCGGCTCGGCAACCATGAGCGGGCGCGTGGCCGCCGTGGATGCGGTGGATCAGGGCGGGCGCCTCACCATCTTCGTGGCGTCGGCCAGTGGCGGGGTCTGGAAGTCGGTCAATGGTGGGACCAGCTTCAGGCCGGTTTTCGACCGGGAGAGTGTGCAGTCGATCGGAGCCGTGACCATTGATCCCTCGAATTCGAAGACAGTTTGGGTGGGCACCGGAGAGAGTTGGGTGCGGAATAGCGTCTCGATCGGAGACGGCGTTTACAAGTCCACGGATGGCGGCGAGAACTGGACCAACGTCGGGCTCAAAGACAGCGAGCACATTGCGAAGATTCTGGTGGATCCGAAGGACGGCAACAACGTCCTGGTGTGCGCGACCGGCCATCTCTGGGATGACAACGACGAGCGCGGAGTCTACAAGACGAGCGACGCGGGCAAAACGTGGAACAAAGTCCTGGCGGGCGCCAACAGTTCCACCGGTTGCGGCCTGCTGGCGATGAGCCTGGCGGAGCCAAAGACGGTTTATGCCGCCATGTGGGATTTCCGCCGGCAAGGCTGGACCTTCCGTTCCGGCGGCCCGGGCAGCGGCCTGTTCAAATCCACCGATGGCGGCGATCACTGGACCGAGATCAACGACAGCAACGCCAAAGGCCTGCCGCCGAAGCCCTGGGGCCGAGTGGCCATGGCAGTTGCGCCCTCAAAGCCGCAAGTCGTCTACGCCAACATCGAGGCGGGAAAAGGTAGAGGGCTATACCGCTCCGACGACGGCGGAGCCAGTTGGACGAAGCTCAATACCAGCAATTACGTCGTCTGGCGGCCGTTCTATTTCGGCAACTTGATTGTTGACCCCAAGGACGAGAACAAAATCTTCAAACCGGATGGTCCTCTTCTACTCTCGACCGACGGAGGCAAGAGTTTCAACTACGTCTCCGGAGGCGCGCACGGCGACTTCCACGACGTCTGGATCGATCCCAAAAACCCGACGCTCGTCATTACCGGCGACGATGGCGGCCTGTGGCAAAGCGAGGACGGCGGCAGCCGCTGGAAGCACCAGATGAATCTGCCGATTTCGCAGTTCTACCACGTCAGCACCGACAACTCCGATCCCTATCACGTCTACGGCGGCTTGCAGGACAACAGTTCGTCTGTCGGCGACTCGTCTTATCCGGGAGGAGTTTCGAATTCGCGCTGGGAGAACATGTTTGGCGGAGATGGATTCTGGATGTTCGAAGACACCTCCGATCCCAATTACATCTATGCCGAAGCGCAGGGCGGAGAAATCGGCCGCGTGAACCGCTATACCCACGAAATGCGCGGTATCAAGCCCCTGCCCAACTACGGCGAAAAGAAGCTGCGCTTCAACTGGAACACTCCCATTCACATGAGCCCCAACGAGAAGGGCACGATTTACATCGGGGCACAGTTCCTGTTCCGCTCCCGCGATCACGGTCAGTCGTGGGACCGAATTTCGCCCGACCTCACCACCAACGATCCCGAGAAGCAGAAGCAGGAAGAATCCGGTGGCGTGACCGTGGACAATTCCTCGGCGGAAATGCACACCACGATTTATTCCATTTCCGAGTCGCCCAAGAATGGGCAGATCATCTGGGTGGGCACTGACGACGGCAATGTCCAGATCACGCGTGACGGCGCCAACTGGACCAACGTTGTGGGCAACATCGCCGGCCTGGGAAAGAATTCCTGGGTGTCCACGGTCGAAGCCAGCCGCTTTGACGAAGCCACCGCCTACGCGACCTTCGATCGCCACAACTTCGGCGACATGAAGCCCTACGCCTACAAGACCTCAGACTATGGCAAGACCTGGACGGCGCTTCCAGTTCAAGACAGCGGCGTGCGCGGATATGCCCACGTGATCAAGGAAGATTCGGTCAACCCGAACCTGCTGTTCCTGGGCACGGAATTCGGCCTCTGGATTTCCATTGACGGCGGCCGGCACTGGGCGCAGTACAAAGGCAGTAATTTCCCCGCGGTGGCAGTGCGCGACATCGCAGTGCAGGCCCGCGAGAGCGACCTGGTGCTGGCGACCCACGGGCGTGGCATCTGGATCATGGATGACATTTCCCCGCTGCGCGCGCTGACTCCGGAACTGATGGCGAAGGAAGCCGCGCTCATTCCCGGTCGAGCCATTCAGTATTTCGATGCCCAGGGCGGCTGGTCTGAGGGCGACGATACCTTCACCGGCCGCAACCGGCCCTCGGAAGCGCAAATCACTTACTACCAGAAGAGCCGGCACATTTTTGGCGATCTGAAGATCGAGATTCTCGATCAGAATGGCAAGATGGTGGACACGGTGGCCGGAAGCAAGCATCGCGGATTGAACCGCGCCAGCTGGTCCATGCGCGTAAAGGCGCCCGCGGCTCCGCCCGCAGCGACCGCGTTGTTCGAGGCCACAGAGGGTCCGCGCGTGCTGCCCGCCACTTACACGGTGAAAATGACCAAAGGCGACAACGTCTACACCGAGCAGCTGAATGTGGTGCTGGATCCGCGAGCGAAGTTCTCGCTGGAAGATCGCCAGGCCCAGTTTGACCTGACCATGAAGATCTATCACACCATCGAACACATGACGTACGCGGTCGAGGCCATCGAAGGCGTGCGCAACGTGGCCAATGCGAGGGCAGCGAAGCTGGCGGAGAAAGATCCTCTGCGCAAGCAACTGCAGGACCTGGCGGCCAAATGCGACGAATTGCGGGCGAAAATCGTAGCCACGAAGGAAGGCGGTATGATCACCGGCGAGGAACGCATCCGCGAACTTCTCGGCCAGCTCTATGGCACCGTCAATGACTACGAAGGACGTCCCGCGGACTATCAGGCGGCGCGCGCCGATTCTCTGGCGCACGAACTGGAAGACGTCGTCGGCGATTTCCAGAAGCTCACCCAGAAAGAGCTTACCGGCATCAATGCCGGACTGAAGAAGAAAAAGGCGGAGGCCATCTCCGTGCTCACGGAAACCGACTGGCAGAAGAAGCGCGAGGCCGAGGGCGGTGCGGGAGGGGGCGCGGGAATGCTGCGGTCGAGAGAAGATTGGTGAGTGTAATCAGGAGTGGATGTTGAAAAAGTCCATCTTCCTCCCAAACAGCCAAAATTAGGGGGATGCAAAATGTCTAGGGCGTGTTTCATAAACAGCTTTCATTTTGGGGTTCGCATCCCCCAGTGGCTAAAGCCCGCGTTTTTTCCGGTCCTAAACGGCACGGCTGAAGCCGTGCCCTACCCAAAACCGATTTATGAAACACGCTCTAGAAAAACGAGAAAGTCATTTATAGGGCATCCTAGCGCAAAGTTTTTTCTGGCATTTTCTAGTGAGTGACTTTTTCAACAGCCACAGGATTTTTCATCAATGATCCGACGATTTCCATGTCGTGGTGCTAGTTTTGACACAGGTGTGTCTATCGCCAACGACAGCTCCGCAAATCATGCGTCATAAGTCCTTAATCTTCAAGCGCTCGGCTAGCGGTATATTGGGTGCTTTGTTCAAGATTGCCATGCGACAGTCTAGAGCAGCCACAGGTTTAGTTCTGTTCATCTCCTTTGTTGCGGGCCTTCTCTCGCTTTCGGCCGTATCTTGGGCTGACGATTCGGACGGCTCGCCACAATGGTGCACACAAGCGAAGACAAAAGTGGAAACGTTGATTTGTGAAAACGGACAACTGGGTGACTACGACCGAGAATTGACCGCGTATTATGAGGCCCTCCTCAAGACACTTGATCCAAGCGTCCAATCAGACCTAGTCCAATCCCAAAAAAAATGGATCGCTGAACGGGGGCAGTGCGGCTCTACCGCAAAGGCCGCAGAAGAAGTCGTTATCTGCGTCGGCACTAGGATTCGTGAGCGTATCGATCTCATACGCAAACGCATACAAGAGACGGCTGCTGAAAAAAGATTGTCGGAATTTGCCAAATTCGACCTGAGGACATTCAAAGCCTCCGCTTTCGAGTTCCAATATCCCAGTTCCTGGCATTTGAAGACGACGGCGGACGGTGGAATCAGCCTTAAAAGCGAGTCGCAGGAGATGACCCTTGGATTCGAGAACACCGTGACATCCCCGGAGAAATGTGCCTACGAGGAGCCCGGGCTCTCCGAAAATGAGATTCGAAGATTTTTCGTTATGGGGAAGATGCAGATCGGAGGTCACGAGTTCGATACCTTCCACCGAGGCTGGATCCCCAACGGAGAGGTTCGGTCTTACTACGGGTTTTTCAACGGACACTGCTTTACGATCGGTGTTTCTGATGATTCGTACTCCCCGAGGAAATGCGGAAGCCTTGATGACGTTAACAAGAGAGCAGATTGCGAAATCGCAGAGTTAGAAGCGAGGGACCTGATGGCTTATTCAGATGGGGTCATCAGAACTGTTCGGTTTTTGCATGATCAAAAGTAGCCCAGATATCGACAAATCAAATTGACAGAACTGTCGAAAGCAGGCGTTAGCGCTCAAAACCCCCGCCCCCACTACACGCCCGCTCCCGCGACTCCTCCCCAACGCCGCACTTCCCCCGATTGATTCCCGGCGCCGGTGCGAGTAGATTGGTCTGTCATAAAACACGCAGTCAAAAATCTCGGGGAGATTCCTAATGTTGAAACGTTTCATTATCGTCCTTTTTCTGCTGGCTGGTTTCGCAACGCTCGCGTTTGCATCCGAGGAGAACGTCTGCAAAGGCGATCCCGACAAGTGGCAGCAGCTTTTCAACGGCAAGGATTTGACCGGCTGGAAGCATGTCGGCCCCGGCGGTGACACAGTCGAAGACGGTCTGATCCGCACCCATGGCGGCATGGGCCTGCTCTACTGGACCGGCGGCAAAATTGGCAATTGCATGATTCACGTCGTCTACAAAATGCGCGACGAGGACGACAATTCCGGAGTGTTCATCCGCATCCCCATCGAGCCGCGCGAAGAGTGGATGCCGGTGCACTACGGATTCGAAGTGCAGATCGACAATCATCCGGAGAGAGCGACCCCTAGCGAGGATGAGTACCACGAAACGGCCATCCTGTATTCGCTGACCAAGCCTCTGGTAAAACACGCCTGGAAGCCGGGCCCGGAGTGGAACACCATGGACATTACGCTGGATGGGCCGCGCACGATTGTGGTACTCAACGGCGTGAAGGTTACCGACTACAAGGATGGCGATCCGGTGCCCGAGCGGAAGTTTGATTTCGAACCCCAGCGCGGTCCGCGCCCCGACTTCGGCTGCATGGGTCTGCAAAATCACAGCGACGACGACATCGTGTTCTTCAAGGAAGTTGCTATCAAGCCTCTCAAGAAGTAATTGGATTGATCGGGATCAGGTCGCAGTCAACTCATTCGGAGGAATTTTCTATGAAGCGTCGTCTTTCCAGACGGGCATTCTTGCAAGGAAGCGCGGCCGCTGCCGGCGGCGTGCTGATTTCAAAAACTATCCTCCTCGAAGCGGCGCCGCTGCCGCGGATGGTAGCGCCAAGCGATCAGGTTCGCTTTGGCATGATCGGAATCGGAATGCAGGGTTCGGGCCTGCTTCCCGCAGCGATTAGCCTTCCCGGCGTGGAGTGTGTGGCTGCCGCCGACTTGTATGACGGGCGGCATGCGCTGGCCAAGGAACTGACCGGCAACGCGAGTTTGCCCACCACCCGCAAATATCAGGAACTGCTCGATCGCAAAGACATCGACTGCATTGTGGCGGCGGTGCCCGATCACTGGCATAGACGCGTGGTGGTGGATGCCTGCAATGCGGGCAAGGACATCTACTGCGAGAAGCCCATGTCGCACACCGTGGCCGACGGATGGGCCATGGTCGAGGCGGCACAGAAGAATAATCGCATCGTGCAGATCGGATCGCAGCGCGTCAGCTCCGAGCTCTGCGCCAAGGCGCGCGAGCTCTACCAGGGCGGCGCCATCGGCGATGTCGAAATGGTGGAACTCACGTACGGTCGAAATGATCCAACCGGCGCGTGGGAATATCCGCCGCCGTTTGATCTCTCGCCGGAAACCCTCGATTGGGACACGTGGCTCAACGATGCTCCCAAGATCCCGTTCAACAAGTTTCATTTCGCGCGCTGGCGCTGCTGGAAGGTGTATGGCACGGGCGTGGCCGGCGATCTCATGGTGCACCTGCTGAGCGGCATGATGGCAACGCTGGGGTGGAATGAAATTCCACGCTCCGCAACCGCGCTGGGCGGCATCTTCCGCTTCAACGACGGCCGCGACATGCCGGACTTCCACACCGTGCTGTTCGACTATCACGGGATCCCGGTGTATGTGCGCCTGGACCTGGGCTGTGAATCGCCGGAAATCGCACGCTTCATGGGACCCAAGGGACTCCTCGATGCCGGCGAGTTTGATCTGAAGTATTCGCCCCAGGCCGGCGTGGATACCGATCCCAGCTACTACGCCTACAGCTTCCCGGCAAAGATGCGGGAAGAGTACTTCAAGCAGTGGCATGCGGAACACGATCCTCCGCTGGGGAAGGAACCCGTGCACGAGGACATTGTCTATAAAGGCCACGACTGGGACGATGTGCGTCCACACCTGCAGAACTTCTTCCAGGCGGTCCGGTCGCGCAAGCCGGTGACGGAAGATGCGGTCTTCGGCAACAACGCCGCCATCGCCTGTCACATGGCCAACGAGGCGTATTTCCGCAAGAAACCAATCACCTGGGATGAGGCGTCGAAGACGATCAAGTCCTAGAAACGTGTTTCATACTTGGGTCTTGAAAGGGCACGGCTTCAAGCCGTGCCGCCCAAGACCAACTGGAAATGCGGGCTTTAGCCCCTGAGGGATGCGGGCTTCACCCTGCAGCCCGTTCTTGAAACACACTCAACCGCGATACGGAGGACTCATGCGCTCCACTTATTTTTCAGCCGGGAAGAACCGGATCATTGCGGTTCTCCTCGGTTTTTTTGTTCTCGTCGTAATAGCGGCTGCCCAGGACCTGCCCACAGCCAAGCCGGAAGCGGTCGGCTTGTCTTCCGAACGGTTGGAACGCATCGGCACCACCGTCCAGCGCAGCATTGATGACAAACGCATTGCCGGTGCGGTCACGCTCGTCGTGCGCCATGGCAAGGTGGCGTGGTTCAAGTCGCAGGGCATGATGGACCGCGAAGCCGGCAAGGCCATGCGGCCCGATGCCATGTTCCGGATCTGCTCCATGACCAAGCCCATCACCAGCGTGGCAGTCATGATTCTGTACGAAGAGGGCAAACTCCTTCTCGACGATCCGGTTTCCAAGTACCTGCCCGAGTTCAAGAATCCCAAGGTGCTGGTAAAACCCGTGTCGGGCGAGCCCTACACGATTCCCGCCACGAAAGAAATTACCATTCGCGACCTGCTGCGCCACACCTCCGGGATTACCTACCACTGGAATGAAGATCTGGGGCCGATGTATGAGAAGGCGGGCGTGGCCAGCGGCCTGCTCGCGTACGACGGCACGATTGGGGATAGCGTGAAGCATCTGGCTGCGCTTCCGCTCCTGTTCAACCCCGGCAACCGTTTCGAATACAGTCTCGGCGTGGATGTGCTGGGCCGTCTCGTGGAAGTAGTCTCAGGCGTGCCGCTGGACGAATTCTTTCGCACTCGCATCTTCGAGCCTCTGGGCATGAAGGATACGTATTTCTACCCGCCGGAGAATAAACTCGACCGTCTGGCTACCGCTTATACCTACTATCCCGAAAAGGGCCTGAATCGCTTCCCCGAAACTCCCATCCGGGAAGGATCTTTTGTCTATTCTGCCGACTACCCTTCCCGCGGCCCGAAGAAGCTGTTCTCAGGCGGCGCTGGTCTGGTTTCCACGGCGACGGATTACGCCCGCCTCTGCCAGATGATGCTCGACAGCGGCAAGGCGGGCAACACGCGCCTGTTGAGCCGCAAGTCTGTCGAACTGATGACTTCGGATTCCCTGGGAAAGATCAGTTCCGACCAGAGCTTCGGCCTCGGCTTCGGAATCGAAGGCGTCAAAACGCCGCTCTCTGAACTGGGATCCGTGGGCGAGTACAACTGGGGAGGATTCTTCTATACCAGTTTTTCCATTGACCCGAAGGAGCAGATGATCGTCATCCTTATGGTGCAACTGCATCCCGAAGGAGGATTGACCCTGAACCAGCAGGTGCACGAACTGGCGTATCAGGCAATTAACGACTGAAACATTTGGGTGCCCCGTCCTTGTCTCGCTGTCCTGTGGCGAGACAGGGCGGGGACGTTAGAAGGCGACAGAAGACCATCTACGCAAAGGTCCTATCTGGCGGCTGCCGGGCTCAGCGTTGCCTCCTTTTCTTCTGCTTTGGCTGACGCCTCTCCCGGATCGTAAACCCTCTGCATGAGCAGCGCCGCAACGATCATAAAGCACCCTCCGGCAACGACGGCGGTAAGCCGATTGTTGTGCAGCAAGTGGTTCATGACCCATCCGAAGAACAGGGACGCGATAATCTCCGGCGTCACAATGAAGAAGTTGAAAATGCCCATGTAGACTCCGGTCTTCTCTTTGGGCAACGATGCCGCCAGCACAGAGTACGGCATGGCGAGTGTGCTGGCCCAGGCGATGCCGACACCGACCATGGTCAGCAGCAGAACATATTTGTTGTGGATGAAGGCGACCGAAATCAGCCCGATTCCGCCGGCAACCAGGCAGAGGCTATGTGCGTGCTTGCGTCCGATGGCCCGGGCGAGACCGGGAAGAAGAAATGCGAAGGCAAAGCAGACGGCCGAGTACAAGCCGAAGCAGAGCCCGCCCCATTCCACTCCCGCCGAATAGAGAGGCGAACTGGTGTCAGCCGCGCTAAATACGTTGTGCGCCACCGCCACGGGAAAATACAGCCACATACAAAACAGTCCAAGCCAGGTGAGAATCTGCACGGGAGCGAGCTGGCGCATGGTCTGGGGCATCTTCGCGATGGAATCGAGAATCTCCGCGGCGTTTGTGCCCAGGCCGCGCTTCTCCGCTTTCATGCGCCGGAAAGCTTCCATGTCTTCCGGCGGATCCTCTTTCGTAGTGACGATGGTCCAGAGGACCGCTCCGAAAAATACTGCGGCTCCGAGATAGAAAGAGAGGCGCACGGTCAGCGGAATGGCGTGTCCCGCTGCCCCCGCTCCGAGGTGGAACCAGTTGGTCAGCATCCACGGCATGGCCGAGGCCAGCACCGCGCCGAGCCCGATAAACAGGCTCTGTGTTGCGAATCCGCGGGTGCGCTGCCGCTCCGGAAGCAGGTCGGCCACAAACGCGCGAAACGGCTCCATGCTGATGTTGATCGAGGCATCGAGGATCCACAGAAGTCCAGCCGCCATCCAGAGTACCGATGAGCGCGGCATCAGGATGAGAGCGAACGAACTGAGAATTGCACCGGTCAGAAAGTACGGACGGCGGCGGCCGAGACGTCCCCAGGTACGATCGCTGGCGTGACCGATGATGGGCTGCACAATGAGTCCGGTGAGGGGAGCTGCCAGCCAGAGGATGGGAATCTGATCGGCGCGGGCGCCAAGGTATTCATAAATGGCGCTCATGTTGGCCATTTGCAGTCCCCAGCCAAACTGAATGCCGAAGAAACCGACGCTCATGTTCCAGATTTGCCAGAAGGATTTGTCGGGCTTTTCCATGTGTACCGCCTTGAGCTACGAGCTAGGAGCTACGAGCAGAGCTACCGGCAACGCGCGAAGGCTCGAAGCTCATAGCTCACAGCTCATAGCTCACAGCTATTCCCTAACGCTCGTAGAGCTGAACCATTTCTTCCAGCCGGGCCGCGATCGCATCGGTTGCTGCGTCTGGCTTCATGCGCCATTTCCAATAGCCGCTCGCCACGCCCGGCAGATTCATGCGTGCTTCACTTCCCCGGCCCAGAGCGTCCTGCATGGGAGCGATGGCCGTGTTCGCCACCGACGACATGATCCCGCGGATCATGACCCAATTTATGGGGTCGTCTTTGAAGCCGAGGTAGGCGCGAGCAAGCGCGTGTTCTTTCTCGATCTCTTCGGGCGTGCGCGTGCTGTCGCCGCCGCCGCTGGTCCACCAGCCGACCACGGTGTCGTTGTCGTGCGTGCCGGTATAGGCGACGAGATCGCGGACGTAGTTGTGCGGCTTGAACGTCGGCGCCTGGGGATCATCGCCGAACGCAAATTGCAGAATGGCCATGCCGGGGAAACCGAATTCGAGGCGAATGGCCTCGACTTCCGGAGTGATGACGCCCAGATTCTCGGCAATGATCGGCAGGTCTCCGAGTTCTTTACGGAGCACGGCGAACAGTTCCGCCCCCGGGCCCTTGACCCAGCGGCCGTTGATGGCGGTGGTCTCATCGGCCGGAACTTCCCAATAGGCTTCGAACCCACGGAAATGATCGATGCGGACCAAGTCATAGAGGCGAAGGGCGGAGCGCAGCCGCTCGACCCACCACTGGTATCCGGTTTGCCGGAGCAGCGGCCAGTTGTAAATCGGATTGCCCCAGCGTTGCCCCGTCGCGCTGAAGTAGTCGGGCGGCACGCCCGCAATCTTCAGCGGACGGCCGCGCTCGTCGAGCAAAAAGAATTGCCGATTCGACCACACGTCGGCGCTGTCGTGCGCCACATAGATGGGAACATCGCCAATGATGCGAACCTCGCGCTTGCGCCCGTAGGCACGAAGTTTCTGCCACTGCCGGAAGAATTCGTACTGAAAGAATTTCTGGGCGGCAATCGAGGCGGCCAGCCGTTCCGCCCAGCGCTTCATGGCTTCAGGCTGACGTGCTGCGATATCGTAGGGCCATTCGGTCCACGCCACCAACCCGTGCGCTTCCTTGACCGACATGAAAAGCGCGAAGTCGTCGAGCCAGGCCGCATGGGCTCGGGAAAATTCTTCGAACTGGCCTCGCTTCTCACCCACGGCGTTGGCCAAGAAATTCTTCGCGGCCTTTTCGAGCAGAGGCATTTTGAAACGAATGACGGCGCCGTAATCCACACTCTCAACCGGAAAGGACGGGGCACTGCGTAGATCTTCCCGGCTGAGGATGTCTTGATCAGCCAGCAGATCGAGGCTGATCAGAAGCGGGTTTCCGGCGCTGGCGGAAAAACATTGGAAGGGCGAGTCCGCGTAGCCCGTCGGATTCAGGGGAAGAACCTGCCAGAGTTTCTGCCCGGCCGAGTGCAGGAAATCCACGAAGCGATACGCTTCAGGGCCGAAATCGCCCGCGCCGTGAGGCCCCGGCAACGACGTCGGATGCAACAGAATCCCACTGGACCGGGGAAAATTCATGCCAGAACCATAAACAGTTGTTCGACCGCGCGCAAGAGCGATCGCAAACGCGAGTGCCCGCCAGCATTTCGCGTTGCCGCCGTCCTTGACTTGCACATAGCTCGCCCGTAGCATGGCGGTCGGAATCGCTCAGTCCGCAGATCGCCATTTCCCCGGCCGGAGCAGATCGAGATCGGAGCACATCATGACTGAATCCTCTCAAATGAATCGCCGCGTCTTTCTGGGCAAGTCCGCCGCAGCCATCGCCGCGGGTGCAGTCCTGCCCCGCACCGCACTCTCTTACGGGAATATCGTCGGCGCCAATGACCGCATTTCGCTGGCCCATATCGGCATCGGCAACCGGGGCGGAGAACTCGACGAGATTATTTCCAAGCTGAAGTCTACCCATAACGTGGAGATGACCGTGGTCTGCGACTTGTGGAAAGTAAACCGCGAGAAAGCTGCGGCGACCAACACCGGATATTACGGCCGGGCTCCACGCGCCGCGGCCCACTTGGAAGAAGTGCTTGCCATGAAGGACGTGGACGGCGTACTGATCTCGACTCCCGAACACTCGCACTCACCCATCCTGAAAATGGCGGCCGAAGCAGGTAAAGACGCGTACGTCGAGAAGCCGATGGGGAATGTGCTGGCGGAAGCGCAGGCGGCCCGCGACGCCGTGCTCCACGCCAAAACCATCGTCCAGGTGGGCACGCAGCATCGCAGCGAGCCTTACCAGAACGCGGCGCAGAAGGTGGTCCGCAGCGGTGCGTTGGGCGACATCAGCAAGGTGGAAATCGTGTGGAACTATCACGGTCCGCGCTGGCGCGGACGTCCGGAGGTAAAGCAAATCCGCGAGCAGGACACAGATTGGAGCAAATGGCTGATCACCAAGCCCGCACGGCCCTTCGATCCTCAACTGTATTTTGAATTTCGCCTTTACCGGGAATTTTCCAGCGGCATTCCGGACCAGTGGATGAGCCATGCCATCGATCTGGTCCACTGGTTCATGGACGACCACTTCCCCAAGTCTGTCGTTTCCCACGGCGGAGTGTTCGCCTGGCACGATGGCCGGGAAAACGCCGACACTTTTCAAACTTTGCTGGAGTATCCGAAAGGCTTTCTGGTCAGCTATTCCACCAGCTTCGGCAATGACGCGCCCAGTTTTTCGCGGTACATGGGTAAAACCGCCACGCTGTTCAATAGCGGGGGAGAAGGCAGCCCGCGCTACCAGTTGGTCGAAGAAAAAGGCACGCACGAAGACGACGCCGACATTGACCAGAAGAGAAAATCGAAATTCATTCTTCTGCCGGGGCAAACCGAACTTCCGCCGATGGGGATTGACGACCTGTCTCTGGAGCACATGGGCAACTGGTTCGATTGCATGCGTTCGCGCCAGCAGCCCGACTCGTCCGTGCACGATGGGTTCGCGCATTCCGTGGCCTGCATTATGGCGGCGCAGTCTTACTGGTCGGGGAAGAAGATGTATTGGGATGCGAAGACTGAAACGATCGTGGATCACGCGTAGTCGGGCTGGCGCACCATTACCATTGCGCGGAAAAATTTTGGGTGGCGCAGCGCTTGAGCGCTGCGATAACCGGCATATTCTTAGGCCCGGCTTCAGCCTCCGAGGTACCTCTGGGGCTAAAGCCATCTCGAGAATGAAACGACTCTCTCGCAGCGCTGAAGCGCTGCGCCACCCGAAACCGAATCTTCCGGCGAGCAGCCTGGCCGCTCACGTCACTCTTCCGCAGCGGGCCTAACCCTTAGCCGCGCTCTTCACTTGGGGCTTTCCGCGCTCCACGACCGCGGCACTTCAACATAAGACCGATCCAAAGCTGCGACCGATGCGCAGCCGAGCAGCCGGACCGTGCGCTCCACGTCCGCGCGCAGAATTTCGAGTGCCCGCGCGACTCCCGGCTGTCCAGCCGCGGCCAGTCCATAGGCATAGGCTCGGCCAACCAGGACGGCGCGTGCTCCCAGGCAGAGGGCTTTGACAATGTCAGCTCCACGCCGAATGCCGCCGTCCATGAGCACCTCCACCTGACCGCTCACCGCCGCAACCACTTCCGGCAGCGCGCGCAGCGTAGGGGATACGGAATCCAGTTGGCGTCCGCCGTGGTTTGAAACCACGACGGCGGCGGCGCCCTCATCTACGGCCCGCTTGGCATCTTCGCCGGTGAGAAGACCTTTGACTACGATCGGTCCGGGCCAGATCTCGCGGATCCATCGCAAGTCATTCCAGGTCACCACAGCCTGCGCCAAAGCCGCCGCAACATCAATCAGTGCCATCGGTCCCTTGCCGGGGATCACGATGTTCTCGAGCTTGGGCACGCCTCCGTCGAGCAGGAATCCCGCCAGCCAGCCAGGATGGGCGAGAATTTCGGGCAAGTAGGGAATCTTCGCAAAGGGCGAGGACGCGAGGAGCGGCTTCATGCCATTGCGCGGGTCGCGTTCGCGCATCCCGGCCACTGGCGTATCCACCGTGATCACCAAAGCGGAGAAACCGGCGCGGCGGGCGCGGTCCAGCGCGCCTTCGGCCGCTTCGCGGCCTCCCAGCAAGTACAGCTGGTACCAAACGGGACCTGGTGATGCGGCTGTTACGTTCTCCAGTTTGTGACCGGAAATCGTCGAGAGAATATAGCCGGTGCCGGCCTCGCCCGCAGCTCGGGCCGCTGCCACTTCTCCGCCGGGATGCATGAGGCGGCTGTAGCCGACGGGAGCGAGCATCGCCGGAAACGAAATCTCCTGTCCCAGCACTCGAGTCTTGAGGCTGCAATCGGGTGAAGCCACCGCCCCGCGCGGGCGAAACAGGACATCGCCGTATACACGGCAATTCTCGCGCAACGTCGCCTCAGCCTCCGCGCCTCCGTCCAGATAATCGAAGACAGCCTGGGGAACCCGGCGCTGCGCCATTCGGCGCAGATCATCGATGTTGACGATCCGTTCGGGACTGAGGGCGCGATTCGTGGCGGCCATTTTGAACTCTCGGATTGAAATCTAGAAGACGGTCACTCCTGTTCGAGCCAGCGGGGCCGTCGCTCGAAACTCCAGGCGACCCTCGAAGTTATCAGAATTAACATGCGAACGCACGGCCCGCGCCATGCTTTGAAGGATGACGGCGCGTGGTCACCCGCCTCTAGTGGTGGTGGCCGTGGTGCTCTTCTTCGCTTTCCGTTACTGGAATCACGCACCCGTGCGCCACTTCACACACCACGTGCTCAAACTGAATCGTCGTGTGATCAATGCGGAAGCCATGCAGCCGCTCTTTCACTTCGCGCAGAATGCCTTCGCTGACCGACGGCGGAATATCGGCGATCGAGATGTGGCAGGAAAGCGCATGAGTTTCCGATCCGATGCTCCAGACATGCAAGTCGTGGACGTCGTTGACTCCCTCGACCGAGCGGATGGCCAACTCGATCTTTTCCAGCTTCATGCCGCGCGGCGTGCCCTCCAGCAGGATGTTCAAGGTTTCGCGCACGATGCCGAATCCCGACCACAGAATCAGCGCGCCGATTCCCACAGAAAGGGCCGAGTCAATCCAGTAATGGCCGGTGACCAGGATCGCCCAGCCTCCCGCGATAACGGCTGCGGTCGAAAGCGTGTCGCCGAATTCGTGCAGCAGCGCGCTGCGAATGTTCACATCGCCGCCCGCGCGATACAGCAGCAGCGCGATGCCGCCGTTCATCACCACGCCGGCAGCCGCTACCCACATCATCACGCTGGCCTGCACGTGCTCGGGATGCTGCAGCCGGCGGAACGCTTCGTAGAAAATGAAAAACGCAACTGCTACGAGTGAACTGGCATTGACCAGCGCCACCAGCACTCCGGCACGGTGATAACCGTAGGTCTTGGTGGAACTCGCCGGACGCGACTGGAAATAAACTGCAACCAGCGACAGCGCCAGCGCCAGGAAGTCGGAGAGATTGTGTCCCGCCTCGGACAGCAGGGCCAGCGAGTGTGCCCGCACTCCAGCCACAACCAGCAGCCCGATGTAGGCCAGGGTCACGGCGAGCGAAATCTTCAGAACCCGCGTGGGACTGCCCGCGCCGTGTGCGTGCACATGCATGATTCCAGTTTACGGGTCGTGACAATCGGCATCAAGCGCCGCGGGTCGCGCATTCTCCATGGATCGTGGCGCGCCGCTGCCCGCGAAAAAACGAGAATCTGGGTGCCCCATCCTAGCCGCGTTTTTTTGCGGCTAGGGTGAGGATTCTCGACGGAGTCAATTCAAGAGAGTCCGCGCACTTTTGCCGGCGTCCATCCCAACTCGCGCAGCCTCCGGATGCTCAATGCATCGTGCCGTTTCGCCAGCCGGACGCCCGCCTCGTCGCGCACCAGATCGCAGTGATAATAGTCCGGCGCCGAAAGGCCCAAAGCCCGGAACAAGAGAATCTGCCGCGCCGTTGATTTCAGCAAATCCGCTCCGCGCACAACTTCGGTGATCCGCATGGCCGCGTCGTCGACTGTGACGGCCAGTTGATAAGCCGGCACATCATCGCGCCGCCACACGATGAAGTCCCCAAAGTCGCGCCCGGCAACCACACGCTGTGGCCCAAGATGCAGATCAGTGAAGCAGATCTCCTCGCCATCGGGGACCCGAAACCGCCAATTCACGCCACTTGGCTCTTGTGGGGCCGGGTTTTCAACCCGGCCAGGCGGAGCGAAGCTCCACGTCTGCGTTCTGCACTTGCCCGGATAGATCGGCTCATCATCGCCCTCGTTCGGCGCTGCGGCTGCCTGCGCGACATCCCGCCGCGAGCACGTGCACGGATAGATCGCTTCCCCATCGCGCAGCTTCTTCCACGCCTCCAAATATTGAGCCCGCCGTTCACTCTGCGCATACGGGCCGAACGGCCCGCCGCGATCCGGCCCCTCGGTCCACTCGATTCCCAGCCAGCGCAAATCTTCGAGCATCGCCTGAACAAACTCGACGCGGCAACGTTGCGAGTCCAGGTCTTCATTGCGCAGGATCAACTGCCCTCCGCGCTCGGCCGCGCGCTGCGCCGCGATCCAGAACGTGCGTGCGTGCCCCAAATGCAGCAACCCGGTCGGCGACGGGGCAAGCCGCCCGCGGTAGGTCCTGGGGTATGACTCAGAGGCTTGACTCATTGGACACGAGGCTGCCGCTCAGAATTCCTGGCTAAGACTTCAGGAAAAGACTTATCGCCCTGCGCTGCGCGGACTCGGAGCCTCCGCCACCTTCTCCGGCGTGATCTGCAGCATGGATCGTCCACTCACGTGCACGAAACTCAATTCCCGCGCGGCCAGCAGCGCGTTGACGGCATCTCTCACGCGCGACCGCGCGATGAAGTTTCCAAGAAACGTCTCCAGCTCCGTCTGTTCCACCGCGATCACGCAGTCCAGATATTTCGACACCAGCGCTGAGAGCGCCTCCGGCACCGACAATCCCACGCCTTCCTTCACCGCCTCCGGCGCCCAGCGATAGAGCAAATCCCACACCGATCCTTCGCTGGCCTTGTAGTCCACGCGCGTGATGCGCAGCTTCGACCACAATTCGCCCAACGCACCGTCGAGTGCGGCAAACGACACGCTCCCGCCCAGCCGCTCAAGCAGTTTTTGCTTGGAAATCGGGCCGTCCTGCTGAATCAGCGCAAAGGCGTCGCATGCGAGCTGGGAATAGAGCGACCGTGCGCCCGCTTTTGGCGCCAGCTTGGGATTGCGCTCGCCCATCAGCGCATAAAAATAAGGGAACACCGACGCCGCCACCAGGAACCCGTTGTTCTCAGCGAACAGATTGGCCTCGAAGGCGGCCCGCTCGCGCAGCAACCGCACCATCAGTTCAGTCGCCTCCGCCGCCCGCGGATCAGCAAACGCATGCTGCCAGTCCGGCAACCGGTCCTCCGATCCCACAAAGGCGCCAACGAACGTCGGCACCAGCAGCGGCGGCCGCTGCGGATACATCAGGCAGAATCCCACATCCTCCAGAAACGCGCGCGCCTGTTCAATCGTCCGGACGGGCTTGCCATCCAGCCGCCACTTCTCGCGCCGCAGTTGCTGGAGCTCCTGATCAGTCATAACTGAGCTGTGAGCTACGAGCTACGAAGCACGAACTCTAAGCTCGCAGCTAGATTCTCTTAAACGCCTTCTGAATATCCTTCACAGAATACCTTAGGACCACTGGCCGGCCGTGCGGGCATGACATGGGATGATCCGTTTTCGCCAACTCCGCCAGCAGCCATTCCATTTTGTTCTGCTCCAGCGGCATGTTCACCTTGATGGCGGCGTGACACGCAATCGAAGCCGCAATCCGCGCCCGAATCTTCTCCAGATTCAACGACTGCTCCTCGCGCGAAAACTGGTCGAGCAACTCTTGCAGCATGTCCTCGACCGCCGACGCTTCCACTCCCGCCGGGGCCACCTTCACCGCCACGCTGCGCGCTCCGAACGGTTCGGCTTCGAATCCATTGTGCTGGAGCTCGTCGGAAATCTCAGCAAACACCGCCTGCTGTGCTGGAGACAATTCCAGCACGATCGGCATCAACAGCCGCTGGCTCTCGACTTTCTGTGCCGCCCGCTGCTTCAGCACCCGCTCAAACAGCACGCGTTCGTGAGCCACATGCTGATCAATAATCCACAATCCGTCTTCATTCACCGCCAGGATGAACGAATTGCGAATCTGTCCCAGCGGCTTCAGAGTGCCAAGCGACGCCAGCGTCGGTTCCTCTTCGCCCACCTCCAGCGCCGGAGCGCAGCCATGATCGGGCACGGCTTCGATTCCCCGCGCCGCGGCCGCCAGTTCCGGTGCGATCGGAAGGTTCTCCAGTCCTCGCGCCACCGGGATCGCCGCATTCGCCTCGACCGCGATGCCGCCCTCGAACTGAAACCGCTGCGAAATTGGCGGAGGCACAAGCGCATGCAGCGCGAATCCGCCCGTAGCCGGGAAATCGGTGGCTGCTCCATAACCTGCCCTGAGCTTGTCGAAGGGTCTCGCGTTCTCTGCGAGACGTGGGGCCTCGGGAGCGTCCGCGCCAGAAGCTGCGCCCGATGACGGTTCCCAGTCGGCGCCGGGTGTAAGCGCTCCCGGCGTCAGAGCCTGACTGGCGGTGGCATGCGCCCGCATCTCCGTCATAAACTGCGGCACCGGACGCGCTTTCATCAGCGCTGCCCGCACCGAATCGCGCACGAAATCGTGCATCACACTCTGCTGGCGAAAACGCACCTCGGTCTTTGACGGATGCACATTCACGTCCACCTCACCCGCCGGCAATTCCAGAAACAGCAGCACGACCGGATACACCGTCGGCGGAATGATGTTCCGGTACGCCTCGGTCAGCGCGTGCTGCACCAACCGGTCGCGAATCAGGCGCCCGTTCACGAACACGAAAATCGAATTGCGGTTCAGCTTCTGAATCTCAGGCTTCGAGACGAACCCGTGAGCCCGCATCTCGCCCGGATCTTTCTCTGCAACTTCGCCATCTTCCTCCGCTTCCTTCCGCCGCCACGGCGGCGGCTGCGGCAGCCCGATGCGCTCCAACCCTTGCCGTGCGGCCACAGGGATCAGCTGATCGAGCGTTTCCTTGCCGAACACCTGGTATACGCGCTCGCTCGATCCCGCCACCGGAGGCGCGACCAGCATGGCGTTGGTGGCCGAATGCAGCTCGAAGTGTTTGTCGGGATGGGCCAGCGCATAATGCGTGACCAGCGACGCGATGTGCGACAACTCGGTGGATTCGGACTTCAGAAATTTCTTGCGCGCCGGAGTATTGAAGAACAAATCGCGCACCGTGATCGAGGTCCCCGGCGGCAGCCCTGCTTCTTCCACCCGAGCAATCCTTCCGCCGTTGATTTCGATGACCGTGCCGGCCGCGTCTTTCTCCGCCGGATCGGCCGCCCGCGTTTCCAGACGCAGCCGCGACACCGACGCAATCGAAGGCAGCGCTTCTCCGCGAAATCCCAGCGTCGCCACGCTCAGCAGGTCTTCGGCATCTTTGATTTTGGAAGTCGCATGCCGCTCGAATGCCAGCATGGCATCGTCGCGCACCATGCCGCATCCGTTGTCGGTGATCTGAATGAATTTCTTCCCGCCGGCCTCGACGCTGATCTTGATCCGCGTCGCTCCTGCATCGAGCGCGTTTTCCAGCAGCTCCTTCACCACCGACGCAGGCCGCTCCACCACCTCGCCCGCGGCGATCTGGTTAGCGACGGTTTCGGAAAGAACGTGAATCTTACCCATGGCTAGTGGCTAGCGATCAGTGGCCAGTGATCAGTGGCCAAGGGTCAGTTTCGCAGATGGGGCGGGAAAAGCAAAGAAGGGGGTGCCCCGTCCTTGTCTCTCCGTTCTTTGGAGAGACAGGGCGGGGGTTTTGACTGCGCCGGTGATCCCACTAACCCGCGGATTCAGGTTCAAAACCAACGTCAAAGGCGGCGGACAGGGCCTGCCCTGAGCGGAGCCGAAGGGAGTGTCCGCCCCACACGATCTCACTTCACATCGGTCACCTGCTCGCGCGCCTCGTTGTACGTCCCGAACTTCTTCGCCACCGGCTTCAGCGTGGGATAGAACTGCACAAACGTGTGTTCGACGGCGGCGTGAGCATCGTGGCAGGACCAGCACCCGTTTCCTTTGGGCATCGCCTCGGCGGTCTTGCCGTCGGCATCGAAGGCATAGTAGGCCCACTTATCCGGATTGCGCGCTGAATCCTTCACCTCGACCGGCAGTCCCATCAGGTCGGTCTGATAGTGGCCTTTCTGGTTGATGGAGCTTCGGCTGGCCGCGTCGCGTTCATCAATCACGAACATGCTCTGCTCCGGCCATTTGCCGGAATTCAGAAATTCGTCGTAGGCCCAGCGCTGCACAAAGACGTTGGTGAACATCTCGTGGCTGCCGGGCCCGGGGCTATAGTTCATGCCGAATCCGGCGGAAAGGAACATCCATTCGCGATAGTCGGCGGGCCGCAGAAGCTGGCCTTTTTCGTCGTATTGCGGCCGTGGCGATCTTCCATCCGGTGCGGCGGCCAACAAGACAACGCACGCCGCGAGCGCCAGCGCAGAGCACAAGAAGGACTTCATTTTCGGGACCACCTTTCGGAACCCCCATCCGGAACGTCCATGGGAATCATTCATGAGACGGCTGCCCCGGGAAATTGTCACCCCTAAGGAGGAAGGATACAGAAAGGCAAGACACTCCACAAAAGAGAACCGGCGCTCCGCGCGAGCGGAGCGCCGCTGGTTCTCCTGCCGGCCCGTAATCTACTGCACGTTCAGGGTGAAGGTGGTGGTTCCGGTCACCGGATTCGTGCCTCCGGTGGTGGCGTTGACGGTGATCGTATAGGACTGTTTGGGCGTTCCCGGATTGCCGCTGCTGCTGTTGTTCCCGCCGCACGATCCCAGCCAGAGCGTCGAGAATCCCAGCACCATGATCAGCCCCAGCATCCGCATGCCGCGCAGCGAGCGCCGGCGCGAGCCGAACGTGAACACAATCCCCAGCAGTCCGGGCAGCAGCGCGGCATAGAAGATCCGCGTGCCCCGGTCCAACGGCCGCTGCAGCCGGGTGGTCGCCGCCGTGGTCGTGATCAGGAAGCTGACCGACGTCGCGTTGGTCGCCTGGGTCGGCCCCGTGCATGAGGACTCCGACGCAGGATCAGTGCAGGTGTAAGTCAACGCAGTGTTGAAGCCGTTGCTCGCCGTGAGAGTGACCGTCGCCGTAACGTTCTGCCCCTGCGGCACCGCGTACGTCGAATTCTGCGGCGTCAGGCTGAAGCTCTGCGTGGTCGCGGTCACCACCAGGCTCACGGTAGTCGTACTCGTCGCCGCGCCCGACGTTCCGGTGACGGTCACCGTGCTGGTGCCAGTCGCCGTGCTGACCGCCGTAGTAATGGTCAATGTTGTGGTGCCGCTCCCGCCCGTCACACTCGGAGCGGAGCAGTTCGCTCCTGCCGGCAAGCCCGTACAGGAGAAGCTAACCGTTCCGGTAAATCCGTTCACCGGCGCAACCGTGATGGTGCTGGTGGTGTTATTGCCGGCAGAGACGCTCGCCAACGTCGTCGCCGACAGGGTGAATCCGCTCAGCGTCGCCCCCCACGCTTTGGCCAGCGCGTCGATGTCTACCGACCCTAGCCCCGACACCAGGTCATAGCCGGTTCCTGCCGAGTAGCCCATCGTGCTTCCCGTGCAACGCAGCGCGGCCGGCTCGAACGTGGGCTGGCCATTCGTGCACGGCACGATGTTGGTGGACGTGCCGCCCGTCGCCGTGTTGGTCCCGGCAACAACGTCATGGAACACGGTTGGGGTGGTCGAGTAGATGGAGTAAAGCTCCTTGTTAATGGTGCCCAGAGTGCCGGCCGCTCCCAGATATTGATTCAACAGCACGGTCATGCCCGCGGCCACTGGGGTCGAAGCGGAGGTGCCGCCAAAGGCCGAGGGATATGGGAACGACGTCAAGGCATCGGTAATGCTGGTGGCGCAGGTGCTGGTGGAAACGGTGGTGTCAAAAAGCTCCGACTCCGGAACGCAAACGATGTAAACATCGTTAAAGTTGGAAGCCGAGAACGCAATATCGGGTATGTCCCGCACGCCATCGGCTGGCGTGATCCCGGTCTGCCACGTCGGCTTGGGGAAGCCGCCGTTCGGCGGGGTATTGCAGAGCTCGAAATTGTATCCGGCGACGGCGGTTACCCCAGTCCCGAAAGCGCAGTTGCTGGGCCCTCCGCCAGTACCGTCAAAGGCGCCTGCCGGCGTGCTGTCGTTCCAGGCGATTTCGGGGATGTAGCTCTTGGCTGAACCGCCGTCGCCGGAGACATTGTTGCTGGTGTTCCAGTAACTGGCGCTGCCCTCATTGAATTCCGTGCCCCCGACGGCCGTGACTTCGGGACTGCTGGCGGGATAATTCACCGACAGTCCAAGTTGGGCCGGCGGCGAACCACCGAGGTTGCCGTCGCAAGTAGCTGCCCCTGCGTCTCCCGTGGCCGCAAAGAACGAAATCCCCGCGCCTGCAGCCTGCTTATAGATGATCTCTGCGGCCGCAATCGAGGGTGCAGTATTGAGGGCTTCGCACGCTCCGTAACTTAGACTGATCACGGGCGCAAGGTTCTTATCAATGGCATAGTCCACGCTGTCATCCACGCCGTTTCCCGAGGTGACAAAAATGATCTGTGCTTTGCGGGCCACGGAACCGACCCATTCAATGTCGAGATCTGACTCGCCCAGGTCGCCGGGGCTCAATCCGGGGTCGGGACTCCCGGTTGGGAGAACCATCTGGAAGTTGCCCGAGCTGCAGGTTCCTGCCTGGATCACTCCGCTACCTGAAGTGGAGCAACCGCTAATGTCTGAAATCCCGAAGGCGGTGCGGAAGTTATGCAGGTCGGCCAGATAGACGTCGGTTTGGCCGGCGATGACCACCTTCTGGCCAGTCCCATCAATAACCGGCGACTGATTGTAGAGCGGGGTGATGTCGTAAATAGTGGCCAGGTCGCCAGGAGCCAGAAAATGGTACAAGCCTCCGTTGAAGCTCAGAGTGTAGGCAGGTTTTTTGAACATCGGCTGCGGGAAGAAATTGTGCAATCCGCGGAAGCCCCCTACGATCCCGCTCAATGCGGCAGGGATGCGGGGCGGCGTCGCGTTGGCGAAGTGCAACTTCCCGTCCACGTTGTAGTAGTGGATTTCCGTCTGGAAGGCGCTCTGTATCTGGGCCGCATTGCCGTCGAACGAAAGATAGCTCCGGCCGTTGGCCACGTATGTGATCTTGAAGCCCTGTCCCTCGAGCCAGGCGCTGATTTTGTCTATGTCGCCCTTGCCCAGGCCGAAGCGCTCGCCCCACTGTTGCGGCGCCAGCCACTTATGAAAATTGGCCGACTTGCGATCCTGCAGGTCCGCCAGCAGTTTGTCGATCGCCCGCTGCTGCGTGGCCGTGGGCATGAACAACATCATGACGTGCATGTCCCGGGAAGGCTCGACCGGCCCTTGGTCAAACTCCGGCCGCGCCATGGGGGAAACATGGCCCTTCAGTTCAACCGTGTTGGTGGAATCAACGGCGCCCGCAATGCGGTCTGGCGCTGCGGCATAGCTGAGAACGGAGAAAAGGCTGGCGACCAACAAGGCAAGGAAACCCAACTTCACGATTCGCATAGAGACTCCGGGCAGATCGGTGTACCTGCTGTGCATAAGCTTATACGGCTTATCTCCCTTCTGATCAAGAAAGTTGGCGAGAAGGTTGTACAGTAAACAGAAAGTTAACAAATGATGCGGCAAAAGCCGCCATTTGCGCCGGGTTTGGCCCTGTTCCGAGCAGCGACCTGTCGCTTAGCAGGTCAACCGGGCACATCCTGCCGGTTCGCACGATCCACAACCTCGGCGCTGCCGTATACTTCCCCTGCCACATCTCCAAGGGCCAACCATGCCTCCGCCCGCCGCCGGAAAGCCTCGCCTCGCCTACATTGACTGGATGCGTGGCTTGGCCTGCCTGCTCATGTTCCAGACCCACTGCTATGACTCGTGGTTGAGTCCCGCGGCCCGCCGCAGCCGCTTTTTCATGTACTCGCAGCTGGGCGGAACCTTCCCTGCGCCGCTCTTCCTTTTTCTGGCAGGAATCTCCTTCGCCCTTGTGACGGAAAGGCTCCGGCAGAAAAATCTCCCGCCCGGCCAGATCGCCCGCAGCACCATCCGCCGAGGCGCGGAAATTTTCGCCTTCGGCCTGCTTCTCCGCCTTCAGGAGTACGTCATCGCCTGGGGCTGGGCCCCAAAAAGCGACCTGCTCCGCGTGGACATCCTCAACACCATCGGCCTGTCCATGATGCTGATGGGCGTGGTGTGCTGGCTAGCTGCCTTCTTGACCATTAGACTTTGTCATTCCGAGCGTAGCGAGGAACCTGCTTTCCCGGATGCACCGTCGGAACGGCGGGGGAGAACGGGATCAATCCTTCTCGCACTTGCCGCGATGCTCACCATCTCTTTGCTGACCCCGCTGCTCTGGACCGTCTGGCGCCCGCGCTTCCTTCCCTGGCCGATCGAGTCCTACATCAACGGCGTTCACAACCTGGGGACGCCGCAAGCCTGGCTGTTCCCCGTCTTCCCCTGGACCGCGTTCGCCTTCGCCGGTCTCGCCGTGGGATTCATCCTGCAAAGCCCCGCTGCAAAAGGCCGGGAAACGACGGTCTTTCTGTCTCTGGGCGGAGCCGGCATTGTCCTGGTCGAACTCGCCCGCTGGCTTGACGCTCGGCCGTACCAGCTCTACCCCGTTTACGATTTCTGGCACACCAGCCCCAACTTTTTCCTGATTCGCCTCGGCATGCTGATGATGATTCTGACCGCAAGCTATGCCTGGTGCCGCTGGGTCGTCGGGAAATGGGGCCTGGGGCAGTGGAGATTCAGCCCGCTCATCCAATTAGGCCAGGCGTCGTTGCTGGTCTATTGGGTGCACATTGAATTCGTCTACGGCCGCTTGTCCATCCTGCCGAAGCGCGCACAAGGCATCGCCGGCGCCTCCGCCGGCCTGCTGATCATTTTTCTCGCCATGCTGGCCCTGGCCTACGTTCGCACCCACACCAAGGGCACGCGGATCACGGGATGGATGAAAAGCCGTGGCGCCGAATTACTGCCGTGGATCCATCGCGCTCCCGCGCGCACCTGAATGCGCCAAAGGTCTCGTTTCGCGGGAAAATCTTCGCTGGGCGGGATTCCCCGGCCGATACCGGTGAATGAGCGCAAGCGCCTGTACGCCGCTGTCCCTTATCTCCTAGAATCAGGCGTGAACGTCCACCACTACTCCGAGGCACGGAAATGAAAATGGTTCAGGCTCTGATTGGCACCTGGCGGTTGCTGGAGTTTGCCGATCTCGATAAGGATGGCAAGTGGCAGTACCGGTTCGGGGAACATCCACGGGGATACTTCGTTTACGATGAAACCGGGCACGTGCACATTCAGATCATGAAGGTTCCGCCACTGGCGCCTTTTCCGGAAGCGAAGCTCCCTGAGGGCAAGCCGCCCTCACCTGAGCATGCCCTCGCCGCTTACACCGCATATGTCGCATACTTCGGCGCCTACGCCGTAGACGCAGAGAATTGCGTGGTCATGCATCATGTCGAGGGCAGCCTGGCGCCCGATTTCACCGGCACTGACCAGCCGCGTCCCTTCAAACTGGAAGGCGACCGGCTGGAGATCGGGGATGGCAAGACCTGGCGGCGTGTGCTGGAACGTGTGCGCTGAAATTCGGGACCTTAAAAGCGCACAACCAAACCGGTTGAAACTCGTACGCAATTCTGCCGCGAAGCGGTCGATCCGCTTCCCACCCAGCCCGCTTTTGGTTGTTCAGGAAACATCCGGGCTGCGAAATATCGCCGCAAGCCGGGCTGAAAACGCTAGCGGAGTCACTGACCAGCCACAAATTGTCCAGCTACAAAATCCACCACTTGGCGCTCCGCCCACCGCCCATCGTCTTCTGTTCCAACGCATCCGATGCCATCGCGCCCCGCGCCATCGCGCACGCCGAGGAACGCGCAGTGCCCGCCGTCCTCGGTCTCGATGTAGGTAATGTTGGGATTAGCCCGAATGCGCCGCACGGTTTCCGGTTGCATGCGAATGAACGGATCCGTCGCCGCATGCACGATCAGCGCCGGCACCGCGATGCGGTCCACCACGTTGGCCGCCGCCGCCCGCGCGTAATAATCGTCGGCTCCGGCAAAGCCACAGTAATAGGCCGTGATGCGGTCATCAAACAGGCGCAAGCTGGTGACCCCGCGCAGTCGCGACGTGTCGAACTTTCCCGGGAAGAATCTCGCTTTGCGCCGCAGGCGCCGAAACAATTGCAGCAGAAAGTACCACTCATAAATCCGGTTGGCCGGCTCATGCAGTGCGTCCGCCGATGCCGCCAGGTCCATCGCCGGACAGACCGCTGCCACCGCTCGAAACTCCGGAGGCCCCGCGTTTTCCCACTCCCCCGCCAGTTTCAGAACCAGGTTCCCGCCCATAGAGAATCCGATGAGCGCGAAGCGCGAGACTCCGTGGTTCTCGACCACGTGCCGCGCCACCGCAGCCACATCTCCCGACAGGCTCGAGTTGTAAAGAGTCGGCGCAAAATGATCCATGCCGCCGCAGTTGCGCTGGTTCATGAGCACGACGTTCATGCCCGCCGCCAGCGCATTCCGCGCCACACCGGTCATGTACTCGGAATTGCTTGACCCTTCGAGCCCGTGCACCGCGATCACGGTCAGCGCCTTCGCCCGATCTTCCTTGCGCTGCCAATGACAAAAGCAGCGCACCTTAACTTCGGGCGTAACGCCTTGCGGGGTGACCGCGACCAGCCGTTCTTCCGCCGGGGGCAGATGAATTCTCCGCGGCAGCAGGAAGCTTGCGATCGTCTGCACGTGTCCTCCCCGCAGCCACGGATGTGGCCGAAATGGCGCTCGCGGGCTCCACGCGTTCTCTATACGCAACCCGTCACGCCGGGGATCACCGCTGTGAGGATTTGTGATTTGCGAACTTCCCACAAATTGATTCTAATAGACTTGGTTTCGAGGACGATCCAGGCGAGACTGCTTCAGCGGTATTTGGAGTGACCCATGCCCATTTTCGAGTACATCTGCCAGAAATGCCACCACCAGTTCGAGGCCCTCGTCTACGGCAAAGAAAAGGCCGCGTGCCCCAAATGCCACGCGACCCGGCTCGAACCACAGCTCTCAGTCTTCGCGGTCTCGGCCAAAAGTTCGTCCGCCTCGGCGTCTCCGGCCAGTCCCTGCGCGTCCTGCGGCGATCCACGCGGCCCCGGCGCCTGCTCGCTCCGCGATATGGATTGAGAAGGCCTAGCAGCCGGCGATCGAAGGAAAACTCTCCCGCAAAACTTTGGGCACCTTCATCTGGTGACTGCGGTTACCTGTGTGCCTTCTCCCCCGTCTTCTACCATCGCTACAATTAGACCGGGCGAGGCATTCGGCGCCCTCAGACCTATGGACCGCCGCCGCGAACAGCGTGTTTCTGTCGAACTTCCTGTACAAATCTGGGGGATGGACGCCAATTCCCGTCCCTTCACCGAGATGGCGAGCCTGCGCACCATCAGCGGCCGCGGAGCCACGCTGCAGGGCGTCACGGCTCAACTCAAGCCCGACGGCGTCGTTGATCTCCAGTACCAGGGCGCGAAGGCCCAGTTCCGCATCGTATGGCTGGGCAAGCCCGGGACCGAGATGCAGGGAGAAGTCGGCGTCGAGAACCTCTCGCAGGACGTCCGCCTGTGGGACGTTGACCCGCTCCGCTGCGCCAGCATCGGCCAAGGCTAACTTCAGCGCGGGGAAAAATCCTATCCAAGTGCACGCAGCAATTTCTTGGCGTCGAACATTTTGCCGTCGCTGTAGCGGTCGTGATGTCGGACCCACGCCATAGGATGCGGCAACGCGTCTTCGTCGCGTCCTTTCGGCGTGAGATCGAGGAAGTTGTATGCGGGCAGCAAGATGTCGAGGCCGCGCGCATATGCCGAATAGGTGTGGAAGATCTCTCCATCCGCATTTTTGTAAAACACGCTCGCGCCCGGGCGCTCCTCCGACGGAAACTTGGTGAAGTCGTAGTTGTAGTACACCTGGTCTTTGCCCTGCTCGTCTTTCGTTGCCGAGACATGGTAGTCGTAATTGAAATCGCTCCCCGAGGACGATACCCACTTAAAGCGCCATCCCATGCGCTGCTTGAAAGGCTCGATCTCGGCCAAGGTGGCTCGCGACACCACGGCCAGCGTCGTGTCTCGTTGCGCCATGTGCACTGCGGCGCCGTCAAAGGAGTCGGCCAGGAACGAGCAGCTGGGGCAACCCTCCTTCCATCCCGGACCGAACATGAAGTGATAAACAATCAGCTGGCTGCGTCCGTCGAACAGATCGGCGAGAGTTTCGGTTCCGTCCGGTCCATCGAATACAAACCGCTTCTCGACCTTCTCCCACGGCAGTTCACGCCGCTGCCGGCTCAGTTCATCGCGCAAGCGCGTGAACTCCTTCTCTTTCCTAAGCAGTTCCTTGCGCGCGGCAAGCCACTCCGCCTGCGGCGCCACTTTGTGCGCTGATTTCTGGCTGGTCGTCATCGTCATTGCTCCTTTGCGTTCGAATTGTTTTTCTCGTCGTTCTTTCTCTGAACAAGCTTTTTCTGGCCAAGCTTTTGCCGGCCCAGAACCTTCACCAGCAGCGCGGTCACGCCGCTGGTTGACACCACGCCGCCCGCTACCACGGCTGCACTTGCCATGCACACTGGACACATGGATTCCTCCTTACCGCGACCCGGATTCCGCCCGCGCTTTGATACGCGCGTTGATGTGGCCCCAGCCTTCGCTCACGCCCTGCCGGTGGTCGTCCTGAATGGCTCCGAACGCCTTGTGGTGAAACTTGATGAGCGTCCCGCCATTCTCCTCGCTCAGGCGATACTGCAGGTTGGACACGACCGCGTATGACATGAACAGCGGCCCGGTGATCTCAAGCAGTGTGGGCCGTTTGATGGCCTGCACATGTCCCCACAAGTGACCGTTGCCGTCGCCCAGATCGCGGAACCATCTGCCGCCGGGCCACGGCTCGATCGTCATCGGCATCTTCCTTTCCGGCGTCTCATTCTCGGGCCCGATCTGTTCGAGCAACGCCGCGAATGTTTTCTCCAGGCTCGCCTTTACGTGAATCTCCTGCGTAATGGTTAAGGTCAGACTTTCGATCCCCGCTATCGTCGGACTGGAACTCATAGCTTTCTCCTCTCGTTGTTTCCCGTTCACTCGTGATCTGATTCACTGGCCTTTTCCTCGGCGCGTTCCTTGATGCGCAGCAGTTGATGCGCCCACAGCCGTTCGAACGTCTTGGTCCACTCATGCAGCGGCCGGATCGCCTCGGCGTTGGTTCGATACAGCATGTGCCTCCCGTGGCGCCGCACCCGGACCAGGCCCACGTCCCGGAGCACGCGCAAATGCTTCGATACGGAAGGCTGTTCCAGTCCCAACCGAGCTACCAGGTCGCCGACCGGCCGTTCCGCCAGCGCCAGGTAATTCAGAATCTCGCGCCGCCGCGGTTCTGCCACCGCGTTAAACGCATCGGAGGTGGTCGCGGCCCGTGCCATGAACGGCAATATATATTCCTATATGGGAATATGTCAAGTCCCTTCGCTCTTGGGTTGCCCGACGCCGAATCTAAGCCTGCTACACTCCCTCCCATGCGTGTCAAAGTGCTCGGTTCGGCTGCGGGCGGCGGATTTCCCCAATGGAATTGCGCCTGCCCTAATTGCCGTTCCGTGCGCGCCGGAACTTTCCGCGGCAAAGCCCGCACCCAGACCCAGGTTGCCATCAGCGCTGACGACAACTCCTGGTTTCTGCTGGGGGCATCTCCCGACCTGCGCGCCCAAATCGAAGCGACGCCTGAGCTTCACCCGCGTGAGAATCCGGGCCAGGCCGCTGTACGCCAATCGCCCATCGCCGGAGCCGTGCTCGCCAACGCCGACATCGATCATGCGCTTGGGTTGCTCCTTATGCGCGAACTTCAACCACTGCGCGTGCACGCCACCAAATCCGTCCGCCGCATTCTGTCGAAAGACAATTCGATGTTCGGCATGCTGCAGCGCGTGCCCAATCAAGTGATGTGGATTGAGATCACGCCAGGGGCATTATTCCCCCTGCTCGACCCAGCGGGGGAGGACTCCGGCCTGCGTTGCCGCGCCCTCCCGCTGGGCACGCATTTTCCCGCCTATGTTTCTCCGCCCCGGCGATCACAACTCTCTCCTCTCGAAGCGTCATTGGGCCTGTTCATCGAAGCGCCCTCGGGAACACGTCTGGCTTACATGCCCGCTGTCCCGCGATTTGACCCATCGATCACGAAGCAACTCGACGCCTGCAACGTGCTGCTCTTCGACGGCACTTTCTGGAGCCAGGACGAACTGATCTGCACTCAAGGCAGCGGTCAAAGTGCTCATGAAATGGGCCATGTCCCGGTTTCAGGACCTGAAGGCAGCCTGAGCAAGTTGGCTGGACTTCGCCGCCCACGTAAAATCTACATACACATCAACAACACCAACCCCATGCTGAATGAGGCTGGTCCTGAGTACCGCCAGGTGCGCGAGGCAGGCTGGGAAATCGCGGAGGATGGATGGGAGTTCGATCTGTAGACGCAACTACGAGCACCCTGCTGTCGTTCGACGAGCTGCGCGCGCAGTTGCGCGCCGTGGGTGAGGAACGCTATCACCACCAGCATCCGTTTCACCGCATGATGCACGAAGGGCGCCTCAGCCGCGGCCAGCTGCAGGCCTGGGCGCTGAACCGCTACTACTACCAGAGCATCATCCCGATCAAGGATGCGATCATTCTTTCCCGTGGCCCGGATCCGGTTTTCCGCCGCGCCTGGCGCAAGCGCGTCGTGGATCACGACGGAGACGCCACGAGTGAAGGGGGCATCAAGCGCTGGCTGAAGCTGGCGGAAGCCACTGGGCTCAAGGCCGATGATGTTCGCGCCGGAACTGGGATCCTTCCTGCGACGCGGTTTGCGGTCAACGAGTATCTGAACATCGTCCGCAGCCGCAGCCTGCTGGAAGCTGTCGCATCGTCGCTGACTGAGTTGTTTTCGCGCGATCTGATCTCGCTGCGCATGGAGAAACTGCGCCAGCATTATCCGTGGCTCGCGGGCGGATTGGACTACTTCGAGGCACGGCTGACGCAGGCGCCGGAAGATGCGAAGTTCGCCGTGAACTACGTGTGCGAAAACGCGAAGACGCGGGCGCAGCAGGAACTCGCCATCCAGGCCCTGCGCGATAAGTGCGACATTCTCTGGGCCCAGCTCGACGCTCTCTATTTCGCCTACGTGCAGCCGGGATGGCCGCCACCGGGCGCGTTTCGGATCGAGGGGAGTTGATCATGGCCGCCCCTCTCGATTCCAGCCAGCCGCGCCTGGCCGCCGGATGCCGCTGGGGCGGGACGGAAGAAAATCGCATGATTCTTTTCCCCGAAGGCGCAATCAAATTGCAGAGCACGGGACGGCTGGTGCTTGAGCGCTGCGACGGCCAGCGCACATTTGGCGAAATCATTGCCGAGCTGCAGAAGGAGTTTGGAACGGCCGATCCGGCGAAGATTCGCGCCGACATCACCGTCTTCCTGGAGCAGTTGCAGCGCAGGCGGATCGTGGACTACTAAGAATTGAGCAATTTTGTAATTTGGTAATTGAACACGACTGCTCCTTTTGAATCAACTATCCGGTTCCAAATTACCCGATTACTGAATTACACAATTACCAAATGGCCTTCGCTCCTCTAGCCCTCATCGCCGAAATCACTCATCGCTGCCCGCTGCACTGTGTCTACTGCTCGAATCCGCTGCGGCTGGCCGGAACGCACTCGGAACTTTCGACCGAAGAATGGACGAGCGTCTTTCAGCAATCGGGCAAGCTGGGCATGCTGCATGCGCATTTCACCGGCGGCGAACCGCTGGCGCGGGCCGACCTGACGGAACTGATTGCGGCCGCGCGCGCCGCTGGACTCTACACCAATCTCATTACCTCAGGCATCGGCCTCTCGGAGCCGCGTCTCGCGGCGCTGGTCGCGGCCGGACTCGATCACATCCAGATCAGCTTCCAGGATTCGCGTGAAGATCCCGCAAACTGGATTGCCGGCGCGAAGGCGCATGCGCACAAAATTGAGCTGTCGCGCGTCATTCGCAAACACAAAATTGCCTTCACCGTGAACCTGGTCGTGCACCGGCAGAATCTCGATCATCTCGAAGAGATGATTGCGTTCATCGAGCAACTGGACCCGGAGCGCGTTGAGATCGCCCACACCCAATACTACGGCTGGGCCTTGGCCAATCGAGCGGCGCTGATGCCGACTCGCGCCCAGGTTGAGAAAGCCGTAAGCGTCGTAGCTGAGGCCGAAAAACGGCTCGCCGGACGGATTCGAATCGATTCGGTCGTGCCCGACTACTATGCGCAGTATCCCAAGGCTTGCATGGGTGGATGGGGGCGAAGATCGATGCTCGTCAATCCAGCTGGCAAGGTGCTGCCCTGCCACGCGGCCGAAGTATTGCCCGGCTTGTCATTTGAAAACGCGCGTGAAAAGTCGCTGGAATGGATCTGGCAGGAGTCGCCGTCGTTTTGCCGGTTCCGCGGCGAGGGCTGGATGCCCGAGCCCTGCCGCAGTTGCGAGCGCCGCTCAGAAGACTTCGGCGGCTGCCGCTGCCAGGCCTTCCTGCTGGCCGGAGATGCCGCTGCGACCGATCCTGCCTGCTCGCTGGCGCCGACCCATCACGTTTTCGAGTCCGCAGTGCGGGAGGCGAATGCGGATGTTGCGGTTGCGCAATCGGCCTCGGCATCATCATTCGTGCAACTGCAAAACCTGACCACAGATCTTTGGAGGTATCGGACCAACGCCGAGTAAGGCTTGCGGGGAATGCAGAAGTTGGAAGTCAGAATGCAGAAGTCAGAATGCAAAAGTAAGAATGCAGAAGTCAGATCACAGAATCCGTGGCGCAGTGTTTTAAGTCCGAAATCGCAGATCTGCAATCTAAAATCTGCAATCTACCTCTGCATTCTTACTTCTGCATTCTGACTTCTGCATTCTGACTTCCCCTCTCACCATCGCACGCCAATCGTGATCGGACGCAGGTCGGTCGTGATGCCGTTGTGCGAGCCGTGCAGGTAGCGGAATTCGGCGTAGATCTCAAACTTTGGGGTAATCTTGTGCGTGATGCCCCCACCGAAGTTCTCGCCAAACTCGTTCACGGTGGATGTGAGGAACTTTCCGTCCTGACGCAGGCTGCCGGCAAGGCAATCCCCCCACCACGCCCAAAATGGATTACAGACCGACCCGGGAAGCGCGGCAGACGAGTCCAGTTTGCCCGTGCGATGAAAATAAGATGGCCCAACCACGATATACCCGCCCCACACTTTGGTGACTGGAAGATTGAAGATCATATCCGCCGCGAACGAATACACATGATCGTTACCGCCCGAAGCTTGCGCCAGATGCAGCGCGGAATTGTGCAAAGGCAGATTGTCGAACTGAACATCGGCGCGGAGCCCGAAGTACTTGCTGTAGTTGCGGGCGACGCCGGCGGCCCCAATTCCGCCTCCGCTTCGTGCGAAGGTCTTGGTCGCGCCGTTGGTAAGGCTGGCTCCCCCGCCCGCGTTGAACGTCCAGTTCTTGTAGTCGCGCGGCTTAGCCCTCCGCCGCGAGACGGATTCTTCTGGCGAAGCTTCCTGGCTGCTGGACTGCTGACTATTGGTCTGCTGCTGGGTCTGGGCCGGCTGGGCTGGGGCCTGCTGGTCGGTAGTCTGTTGGTTCTGGGTCTGTTGGTCTGACGTGGGTTGGCCTGCCGCCTGTTGAGCACAAACTCTCGGAGTGCCCGCCAGAATCGTCACGAACATCCCCGCTAGAACGACTCTGAGACCGGGAACCGTCACAAGCTTTCGAAACATTCTTTCTCCTCCCGTTACCGGGCGTGGTTGCGGATCGCAGCGCTCGACCAAACCTCGGCAACGACAGGCGCTTTAGAAAGAGCGTGTCCGCGATGCTCCCGCCGTGATTCGCATCGCAGCAGGAATCCATCATATTACCAACTTTGATGCCAGTCTCGCCTGGGAAGCCGCCCGGCGGCCTCGTATTGCAGTTTTCGAAAAGCCGGAGTCGCACGTATGATAAGTAATTCACTTTGTATCCTGGACCATTCCGTTGCCTGAAACACGCTCAAGTCCGGTGTCGAAAGCGAGCCGACGCAGCGGCTCGGCGGGAGACCCCGCTTGCCGCGTGGCCCTGATCGGTTTTGGAACCGTGGGCCGCGCCGTGGCCAAAATCCTGTGCGAGCGCGGTGACCCCTCTCTGCGCCTCACTCACATCTGCAACCGCAACGTTGAAGGAAAGAAGCAGCCCTGGGTCCCGAGCGATGTGGTATGGACCGATGACGTCCAAGCGGTGCTGAACTCCGACGTTCACGTCGTGGTTGAACTGATCGGCGGATTGAACCCCGCGGAGCAGATTGTGCGGAGCGCGCTCGAGGCGGGGAAATCTGTAGTCACCGCGAACAAGCAGCTCATCGCGCGACACGGCCCTGATCTCCTGCAATTGGCGGCGAGCCACGGATGCCAGCTCGAATTCGGCGCCTCTGTTGCCGGAGGCGTTCCGGTTCTCCCGGCGCTGCGGACGGGCCTGTGCGGAGACCGGCTGCACGGAATTGCCGGAATCCTGAACGGAACGTGCAACTACATTCTGAGCCGCATCGAGAACGCGAGGATTCCGTTCAGCGAGGCTCTGGAGGAGGCTCAGGCCCACGGCTATGCCGAAGCCGACGCCTCCGAAGATCTGGACGGCGGCGACGCACGCGCTAAGCTTGCGATACTCGCCCTTGCCGGACTTCACACGCGCGTCGCGCCAGAGTCGATTCGCGCACGAACGATTCGCGCGATTGACGCGGTGGACTTTGACTATGCCGCGGAACTGGGCTGCACGATCCGGCAGATTTCGCGCGCTGATTTGAAGGCCGACACGCTTTTTGCCGACGTCGGTCCGTGTCTGGTTCCCTCCGGCTCTCCCTTCGGGCGTGTACAGAGAAATCTCAACCTGGTGCTGACTTCGGGCCAGTACGGCGGCGACATGGCATTTCTCGGAGCGGGCGCCGGCGGCGATCCCACGGCCGTGGCCGTGGTGTCGGATTTGATGTTCGTGGCGGAAAGATTTTCGGCCGGATCGGGCGCAAGAGGCGCAGGAAGCTACGTCTCTACGCCAGCCATCAGCCACGATTTCGAGACGCCGTGGTACTTGCGGTTCTTCGTGCGCGATCAGCCGGGAATCGTGGCGAAGCTGGCCGAAATCGTGGCAGCGCATCGCCTGAACATTGACTCGGTGCTGCAGAAACCGGGATTCGACAAGGCTGCGTTGCCATTCGTCATTACGCTCGAACCCTGCCGCGATTCGCTGCTGCATCCCGCGCTGGAAAAAATGTCCGGGCTGGATTTCGCGATCCGGCCATGCCTTTGCCTGCCGATCTTGCGTTAAGGGCTAAAGACTAATCGCTTTGGGGAAAAAATGGGCGTCGGCCGCCGCATGGTTCTAGAGGCGAGCAGCCGGCGCTATGCGGAGGTCAGTTCCAGAAAGGATTCTTGAGACCCGCGGGTTTAAGCGCGCTGTCCGATTTGGTTTCCGAGCCCGACTCATCAGAGATCTTTTCGTCGATGAAACGGGACGGGGGAGCAATCTTTTCTTCTTCTTTCTTATCGTCGCTGCCGGGGCAAAATGGATAGTTGGATTTCATGGGCCGACTCCTCCAGCTTTATGATCTAAGTCTATTGGAACACTTCTGGCTCCCGTGCGGGGAGAAAAAAATCGATGGCTGGTATCGAAAATCCAGGATCAGGGCTTGCGTGACCAAATCGACCCCGGCGGCGCACATGAGCGGGTTCCAGATCCCCGGTATATTCTTGTGAGTCGGGCTCTGAACTTCCGATCGAATTCTTCCTCGCAAGGGGCGCCATCATGAAATACCGCAAGCTCGGCCGTACCGGCTTCGACGTCAGCGAAATGGCCCAGGGACTTTGGGGCATGGGCGGATGGACTGGCTCAACCGACCAGGAGTCGCTGGCAGCCATTCAACTGGCGGTAGACCTCGGCTGCAATTTCTTCGACACGGCGTGGGCCTATGGAGACGGCAAGAGCGACGGCCTGCTGGCCGAGATCATGGCGCGCAATCGGGCGACGCGGCTTTTCGCGGCGTCCAAGATTCCTCCCGCCAACAACCGCTGGCCCGCGCTGCCCAAGTATAAGTACGGCAAAGTTTTTTCTGCGGCGCACGTGTTCAAGTATGCCGATCTCATCCGCAAGAAACTCCGGGTCGAGACCATCGACGTGCTGCAGTTTCATGTGTGGGACGACAGTTGGACCGGCGAGCCCGAGTTCCGCTCCACCGTCGAAAAACTCAAGCATGATGGCTGGATTCGGTTTTTCGGCCTGAGCCTCAACCGCTGGCAGCCGGAGAACGGGATTAAGGCCCTGCGCACCGGACTGGTCGATGTGGTGCAGGTCATCTACAACATCTTCGACCAGTCGCCGGAGGACGAATTGTTCCCCGTGTGCCAGGAGCTCAACATCGGCGTGATTGCCCGCGTGCCGCTCGATGAAGGCAGCCTGGGCGGCAAGATGACGATCGAGACTCGCTTCCCCAAAGATGATTGGCGGTCGCTGTATTTCGGCCCCGAGAATCTCGCCAACACCATAGAGCGGGTCGAGAAACTCAGGAAGATCGCGCCGGCGGGAATGACGCTGCCGGATATGGCCATGCGCTTCATTTTGTCCCACCCCGCCGTGAGTACGACGATCCCAGGCATGCGCAAACTGGAGCACGTCCGGCAGAACATCGCGGCCAGCGATGCCGGCCCTCTCGACAAGGCGCTGCTTGCGGAACTGAAGAAGCATCGCTGGGACCGGGCACCGCGGCGATGGTCAGATTAGTAGCGAGGTTGCCGCAGATTGGCGATTCTGATGGGCAACGCCCGTCGAGCTTCGCTCGGCCGGAAAGCCGGGAGCCTGCCCTGAGGTTGCCGAAGGGGCGACTGTCCCCACATTGTTGTTCTTCGAACCGAACATTCACCAACCCTACGAGTGCTGGTAGTAGCCTGCTCCCTCAGGCTAACCTCGGTTTTTCTGGCCCTTTAGCGCTGGTCAAATCAGGACTCCTAGTGAGGCACGCGTGCCCAGGAAAACTCTTTTTTCGTTTATAACCGTCGTCCTCCTTCTCCTATCGCAAGTGCAGGCGCAGAATCCAAGGGGATCTTTGCGCGGCACAATCCAGGATGCCAGCGGGGCGCGCATTCCTTCCGCGAAGATTGTGGCGCAGTCCGCGGATTCCTCTCTGCGGCGCGAGGCGACCAGCGAAGACCGCGGCGAGTTCCGGATGGACGATCTGCTGCCCGGCGCTTACCACATCACGGTGAGCGCCCAGGGCTTTGCCCAGGCGCAGTCTGAAGTCTCCATCGCCGTCAGCACGGTTCGTGAGGTCACGGTAACGCTGAAGCCTGCAGCCGGAACGGAAACTGTCAATGTGCAGGGCAGTTCTTCCTCGATTACAACCGAAGCGATGGACACGTCGAGCGCGGTGCGCGGAGGAATAGTCAGCAGCCAGGACCTGGAAACTTTGCCGCTCCCGGCGCGAAGTTTTGCCAATATTGCTTATCTGGCGCCCGGAACCGAGCCCGTCGAGCCTTCCGATCCCACCAAGGCGCGCATCACCGCCGTTTCGACCGGTGGAAGCTCCGGCCTGAACAACGAACTGTCGGTCGATGGCGCTGACAACTCCGACGACTGGATCGGCGGCTTCCTGCAAAACTTCTCGCCGGATGGGGTACAGGAATTTGCCGTGCACACCTCGAACGAAGACGCCGATACCGGGTGGACCACGGCCGGGTCGGTGGTGATCACCACCAAGCGTGGAACCAACGAATGGCACGGGAGCGGTGCGTTCTATGACCGCCAAGCCGCACTCAACGCGCGGTTCCCCATCGAGAATCCCGCGCCCAATCCGAAGCAGCCCTTCTCGCGCCAGAACTACGTTGGAACGTTCGGTGGTCCCATCGCGAAAAACAAAGTTTGGTTCTTTACTTCGTTCGAGAACGTCCACGAAAACGCGAGCATCGCCTACAGCCCGGCCAGCATTGCGCAGTTTGACGCGCTGTCGCAACTGGCGTCCGAGGGATTGATCACCGGCGTTCCTTCGATCGCGGTTCCCGCCACGGTTCCGATTCCCTTTCGCGACTACCTTGGTTCGGTGCGTTTTGACTGGGCACAATCGTCAAAATCGAACTGGTTTCTGCGCGCATCCCAGGACAGCTACCTTACGCACAACGCCCTGGTACAGCAGGGCACATTGCCATCGACTGGCCTGACCACTCACAACAATTACTCGAATGTGGCGCTCAGCAATACTTATGCGTTCAATTCAACCTGGCTGAGCAATCTGGTTTTCGACGCCAGCCTGTTGCATCTCACCCAGACCCGGAACTCAGATTTCGGCTTCGCGCTGGCATTCCCGTTCAGCTCAACAGCACTGACCATTTCCGGTTTCGAAACTTTCGGCGACAACCAATTCGCGACTCCTATTACTCTTTTCCCCGACCTGCGCAATCAGGAAAAATATCAATTCCGATATGACTTGAGCCACGTCGTCCGTGACCATGCGTTCAAGTTCGGCGTTGACTTCATTCACGAACCGGTGCTGAGCGGCGCGTTCGCCTCTGCGGCAGAGACTCTTGCCCAGTACGTGAATAATCCAACCTATTACGTGCAGAACCCCGGCGTGTTCGGAACCTTCGCTCCCGAGTGTCTCGGCATTAGTGCCGCGGACGGCTCAACCTGCACTTACACGCCCGCCGGCGACGGCAGCTTTTCACAGAATGTTCAGCGCCTCGCGTTCTATGCCGAGGACTCCTGGCGCGTCTCGCACCGGCTCACGGTCAACTATGGCGTGCGTTATCAGACGACTTGGGGACTATTCACAGGTTCCGGCCGCAGCGAAGCCGACAACGCCGCGTATGTAACGCTGCAGGCATTGCAGATTCCGGTTGTGCCCGGCGTGCCGCAGGATTATCGCAAGCAGATCGCGCCTCGCCTTGGGATCGCTTACTCTCCCGGCAACAGCGGGAAGACAGTAATTCGCGCCGGTTTCGGCATGTTCTACGATGACCTCGCGCAGAATGGATGGGGCACTGCGTTTCAAGGCGTAAACAACTCGAACTTCACCACCGGAACGTGCAGCCTCGCAGGAGCTCCAGGCACTTATTCGCTGCTGGGCTCGGGCTGTATGGCGGGTGGCCTTGGGCCTTTAGCGCCTGTTCCAACTCCTGCTAACACGGTCACCGGTAATCTGGTCGGTTCTCCTTACAAAACGCCCTACGCTATTCACATCACCGGCGGCGCGCAGCACGCTTTCAACGAGCATTGGCTGTTAAGCGCCGATTACGTCCACGAGCAGGGCAATCACGGATACCGCGCGTTCGCTTATGCCAGCGGCACCGATCTTCTCACTCCGCTGATTCCAGGATCGGATACAGCTGACCAGGGAAATGTGGTGCCCAACGTCAACGTGTTCGCATCCGACAATCGTTCCAGCTACAACGCCCTCATGCTGCATCTCCAGGGCAATACGCGCCGCTTCAATCTGGTGGCCAACTACACGTTTTCCAAGGCCCAGACCTGGGGATGCGTGCTCGGCGAGCTCTTTGACTATGTGGATGGAGTCTGCCGGGCTCAATCCGGTCCGAATGCCGGCTTGCTCGACGCCTTCGGCCCCGGCGACTACGGCCCCTCGGGCGAGGACGTTCGCCACCGCTTCGTGCTGGCGGGCACTCTGCATCTCCCCGGCGGTATCGAATTGAGCACGATCAATCAGCTCGAGAGCGCCCGCCCGATCACGATTACGAGTGCAGACAACACCGGCCGCATTTATGTTCAGTTCAGCGGCCAGGCGCAACCGTCCTATACCAGCCTCGACGAATTCCGCGGCACGCCCTACATTCAGTCGGACCTGCGGGTCACGCGTCCTTTCAAAATCGGCGAGCGCTGGCAGATCAATCCGTTCGTCGAGTTCTTCAACATCTTCAACCGTAACAATCCCGGCGCGAATTACGCGGTCAACGTCGTCCAGCTCCCGGTGCCGCAATCCCAGATGGCGCCAAACTCAATCGGCCAAACCGTCGTCAGCGATGTTTGCCTGGGAGCAAATGCCGGCAATTGCACTCTGGCAAACGCCGTCCCCCTCACCAGCCTGAAGCAACTCGAAATCCCCGAGGGCGCGCTAGGGGATTTCTTCGGACCGGGAACAACGGTGGGAATTCCATTCGCCGCGCAACTGGGCGTGCGCGTAACGTTCTAAGTCGTCTCATAAATGGGCTTACTGGTGCTATGGCGATGTTTCAACGGTTACCGCGCGGATTCTCGGCGGTGACTTACTCTTGAATCAACTCCTCCACCTGTATCGCGGCGCCCAAAGACGATGAGCCGATGAACCAGCAATTCAGTCGAATCCTCCTGATCAGCGCAAACTCTTTCTTGCCTGATTCCTGCCTGACCGCCACAATCCGTTCGCCAATTAGGTGTCCATCGCCGTCTTTGTTCTTTTGCCTGTAGATCACTTTGGCCCCGGGCTTCAAACACGTTCCTATGTATTGGTTTGCTTCCCGGAGCGAGTGAAACGTCAGGTACTTTACGTCTGCCTTCGTACCGCCAGGAGTCGAATAAATCCTGAACCCAAAGGTCCCATGTTTCCAGAGACCATGGCCAATAATATCCAGCCTGAGGCTCTGCTCATCGGCAACGGACCGCGTTGTCTGACAAAACATCGCAGTGCAGACCAGCAGCACGACGATGGAAGAAAAGCATTTCACACCAGCACCGTACGCCTCATTTAAAGCGCATTCAAAGGTAACTGTTGTAAACAGGGCGACAGGCTCATTGAAGAACCGGGCCGACGCAGGCCGCTGAGTCCCAATCACGATTTCTTCAACCGTAAGAACTATCCCGAAAAAGAAAATGGCGCTCTAGCGCACCAGCCACTCCGTGGCCGTGTGCACGTGGACCAGCAACTGGCTGTAGGTCACGCTGAACACCGCGACCGTGGCTACAGCCGCCGCCAGCCCGTACCACGGGGAATACTTTCGCAGAGGCCGGTTGCGCCAGTCGTTCCAGCTGAGAAGCCGCTCCACGCGGGCACCTACGGCGGACCCAGGACCATGGTCGTCCAGCCCACGCTCGTCCAGCCCATGACCGTGCAGGAGGGCAGCCGTCAGGTCCGACGGCTGGCACGCGGGAGCCAGGCGTGAGAGTTTGATGAGCGCGGCGGCGAGGTCCAGCGCCTCGGCCGGGTTTGAGACTGCGGCTTCATCGGCCGCCATCTCTGCGGCCTCCGCCCACGCAGCTTCCAGCGCGCTCATGCCGGGGAAGGGGACCAGCCGCAGCAGCAGTCTTTTCAGATTGTCCCGCCGCCGCACGTGAGCGACTTCATGCTGGAGCGCCGCCTGCAACTCCCCGGCGGTCAGCGCCGACTCTGCAGCGTCTGAAAGAATGATCCTGGGGCGAACGATGCCTGCCGTCACCAGCGCCGGAACCGGGCGCGAGATCCGCAGCACAGGGAGATCCTCGGTTGGCTTGACCTGGGTTGCCTCGACCGGCTGCGCCGCGTGGGTCCACAGCGAGATCGCACGCGCAGCGCGATGTACTGCCATGCCCATGTTTAGGAGACCAATCATCCCTAGCCCAGCGCCGCACAAGCTCAACACCAGAGCAATTCCGCCTGTCGGTTCATCAATCGCGCGCGGCTCGAGCCAGAGAAAAGAAGGCACGGTCACAGCGATGGTGATCGCCGCCGCCGCGGCCAAAGGAAACATCCGCAAGGCGAACAACAAATTGGCAATCCAAGATGCCGGGTGGCGTTGGCTGTACCGCCAGACCCTGCGCCAGGAAAAACACACGGCCAGCGAAAGCACGCCGTACACGATCACGAACACCGACATGGAAACGGCCAGGCCGCGCGCGGCGAACATTTATTCTTTCTCCTTGCCGTCGTCCTTGCCGTTGCCCTTGCCATTGCCCGCGGCCGGGCGCGATTCGCCGCCGCGCAACTCGCGCCGCTTGGCCTCGACCGCCTGCCCCAGATCGTCGAGCAACTGCGTATCACGCTCACTCAGGATCTCGACCAGATAGGAAAGCGGCAATGACGCGGCCGGGCTGGCATCCAGCAACTGCCGGAAGGCCTCACCCGCCACATCGCGATGCAACTCTTCGCGGCTCAGCCGCGGCACGTACCGGAACGCCCGGCCTTCCTCCTTGCGGCTCAGCAGGTTCTTTTTGAACAGACGGTCGAGCGTGGTCATCACCGTGGTGTAGGCCAGATCCTGGCATTCGCCCTCGACCAGTTCGCGCACCGTCGCGTGGCCGCGCTCCCATAACGCTCCGAGCACACGCTCCTCGAGCGGGCCCAGTTCGGATGAGGATGTACGAAAATGGAAGATGCGTTTCACAGGCGGACTTACCGAAACTGATTCTATCGCAGCCGGAATGCCCGGTACCACAAGCGATTTCGGCCCTTCGGAATGCTCATGTGGGGACAGCCGCCCCCGGCTGTCCGGTCGAGCGAAGCTCGACTAGGTTTGATACCGGCATTCACCTGGGTGGACAGGCCTCGGGCCTTCGGCCCGATGGACAGCCGGGGG
>JBKQRC010000084.1:0-3528 GCA_052326105.1 Candidatus Sulfotelmatobacter sp.
CGGATTTGCCGCTGCTGACGAGCGCCGAGCGTCATCAGTTGCTGGCGGAGTGGAACCGGACTGAGGTTGCCTATCCCAACGATCGTTGCCTGCACGAACTCATCGAAGAACAGGTCGAGCGCACGCCGGACGCTGTGGCGGTGGCGTTCGAGGACAAGCAGCTCACGTATCGCCAACTCGATGAACGCGCCAACCAATTGGCCCGCTATCTGCAAAGGCTGGGCGTGGGGCCGGACACGCTGGTGGGGATCTGTGTGGAGCGGTCACTGGAGATGGTGGTTGGCTTACTGGGGATTTTGAAAGCGGGCGGCGCGTTCGTGCCGATGGACCCTGAATACCCCGAGAAACGATTGGCGTTTATCGTGGAAGACGGAGGGATGGACGTTCTGCTTACGCAGGCGCATCTCGCGGAATCGCTTCCTGCTCGCCACGCCCGAATCGTTCGGCTGGATACGGACTGGCCGGCCATCGCCGCAGAGAGTCCATCGCGTGCGCGTAGTGCTGTGACGGCGGGCCATCTCGCCTACATGATTTATACGTCGGGGTCCACCGGCGCTCCCAAAGGCGTCCTCGTCGAGCATGGCCCTCTGGTCCAACATTGTGTTGAATGCCGAGAATTCTATGGGCTGACTTCCAACGACCGCGTGCTGCAGTTTGCGTCGCTGAGTTTCGACGCCGCCATTGAACAGATTCTTCCCCCGTTGCTGAGCGGAGCGCGTGTGGCGTTGCGCGAGGCGATGGTTTGGACGCCTGGCGAGTTTCAACGGAAGCTTGCGGAATTGGGCCTGACGGTGATCAATCTGCCGCCGGCTTATTGGCGCCAGTTGGCGGAAGGGTGGGCCGACTCCGTCGAGCCGATTTCCGTCCACCAGTTGCGGCTGGTGATCATCGGCGGAGACGCCATGACCGCACAGACTCTGCAGCTGTGGCGCCAGACGCCGCTCAATAGCGTGCGCCTCTTGAACGCCTATGGGCCGACCGAAACGGTCGTTACGGCGACAAGTTTTGAAATTCCGGCGTGCGGCCGCGGACAGGCGCCGCTCGAAAGAATCCCCATCGGCCGTCCGCGCGGCGCTCGCCAAATCTACCTGCTTGATCGTTGGGGCCAACCCGCGCCGGTGGGGGTCGCAGGCGAATTGCATATCGGCGGAACCGCGCTGGCCCGCGGTTATCACAATCGGAGGGAGTTGACGGCCGAGAAATTCGTCGCGGATCCCTTCAGCGATAGTGCGGGAGCTCGGCTCTACCGGACAGGCGATCTGGCCCGATACTTGGCGGACGGCAATATCGAGTTCCTGGGGCGCGTGGACCAGCAGGTGAAAATCCGTGGCTTCCGAATTGAGTTGGGAGAAATTGAATCAGCCCTAAGCCAACACGCGGCTGTCAGGGAAACCTTGGTGGTGGCGCGAGAAGACGAGGCGCAGGAGAAGCGGCTAGTGGCTTACGTGTTGGCCAAAGGCAAGGTGGAGCCGAGCGCCGGTGAGCTGCGCGGTTTCTTGAGGGAAAAGCTGCCGGAATACATGATCCCTTCGGCGTTCGTCACTCTCGACTGCTTCCCGCTGACGCCGAATGGCAAGGTGGACCGCAGGGCACTGCCGAAGCCGGACCTCCAATCGAACCCCGCTGGGTTCGTGCCCCCCGCCTCGGCGACGGAGAAGACATTGGCGAACATCTGGGGTGAAGTTCTTAGAATAAAACAAGTGGGACGCCACGACAACTTCTTCGAGTTGGGCGGTCATTCGCTTTTGGGAACCCAGGTCATTTCGAGGATACGTAAGCTGTTTGGCGTGGAAATGGGATTGCGCAGTCTTTACGACACTATGACTGTGGCCGCCATGGCGGAGGCCATTGCCAAAGTAAAGTTTGAGCAGGATATCTCTGTGGAAACCCTACTGCATCAGGAAATCGAAGGGCTGAATGACGCTGAGGTGGACGCCGAACTTGCCAGGCGAGGAGAAGTAGATAGTGAGCAAGGCATAGGGGAACTTAATTGACTGGATCGATGAACACTCTCTTGGCAAAGAAGCAACGACTCCTTGAGTTGCGCCGCAAGGAGAAGGGCGCCGGCTTGGCAATGAAGACCATTCCTCGGAAAAAGGAATCGGATCCGGCTCTCCTGTCGTTTGCCCAGCAAAGGCTGTGGTTTTTGGACCAATTGGAGCCGAATAGCGCCGTTTACAACATTTCGCGGGCGCTTCGAATCGGAGGCGCGCTCGACGCGTCTTTGCTGCGGCGGTGCTTGAACGAGATTCTTCGCCGTCACGATTCCTTGCGCACCAGCTTCAAGGCGGTGGAAGGCCAGCCGGTGCAGGTGATCCAAGCCATGGCGTCCCTGGAGATGCCGATTATGGATCTGAGCGGTCCGCCAAAAGCCGAGGGCGAAGCGCAGGCCGAACGATTGTGCGCGGAAGAGGCGCAGCGTCCTTTTGATCTGACACGGGACCTCCTCCTGCGGGCTAGGCTGCTTCGGCTGGGCGCGGCGGATCACATTCTCCTTTTGACCATGCATCATATGGCCTCGGATGGTTGGTCCCTGGGATTGCTGCTGCGCGAATTGAGCGCCCTTTATGGGGCTTTTGTTGAAGGCAAGCCTTCACCGCTGCCGGAGTTGCCGCTTCAATATGTGGACTTTGCGGTATGGCAGCGTGAGTGGTTGCAGGGCGAGGCGCTAGAAAAGCAACTAGGCTATTGGAGGAAGCAACTAGAGGGAGCCCCGGCCGCGCTCGAGTTGCCTACCGACCGCCCACGACCGGCCCTCCAGAGCTATCGCGGCGCGCTGATGCCGTGGGAGTTGCCGAAGCCTCTTTTGGTTGCGCTCGCGGAACTGAGCCGGCGCGAAGGCGCAACGTTGTTCATGACTTTGTTGGCGGGTTTCCAGATCCTGTTGCACCGTTACACCGGCAGCGACGACATCCCCGTGGGATCACCCATAGCGGGGCGCAACCGGACCGAGATCGAGCCTTTGATCGGCTTCTTTGTCAATACCTTGGTCTTACGGGGCGATCTGTCGGGCAATCCGTCTTTTCGAACCTTTCTCGGCCGCACGCGGGAGGCGGCCCTGGGAGCGTACGCCCATCAGGACGCCCCCTTTGAGAAATTGGTGGAGGCGTTGCATCCGGAACGGAATCTGAGCCATCCTCCCTTTTTCCAGGTGATGTTCGTCTTGCAGAATGCTCTGTCGGAGGCGGCAGAATTGCCGGGCCTGCAAGTCGCGCCGAAGCTGATCCACAGCGGCACCTCCAAGTTCGACCTGACGTTTTTTGTCAAGGAGCTTCGGGGGGCGCTCGATGTGGCGGTTGAATACGACACCGATTTATTTGAGGCGGAGACCATTCGACGGATGCTGGGTCATTATCAGACGCTGCTGGAAGGGATTATTGCAAATCCGGACCAGCGGTTGTCGGATTTGCCGCTGCTGACGAGCGCCGAGCGTCATCAGTTGCTGGCGGAGTGGAACCGGACTGAGGTTGCCTATCCCAACGATCGTTGCCTGCACGAACTCATCGAAGAACAGGTCGAGCGCACGCC
>JBKQRC010000085.1:0-2689 GCA_052326105.1 Candidatus Sulfotelmatobacter sp.
GGCTCAAGCGACCTACCCGGAGGTTGTGGCGCGCCGAGCCGGCACGCCTCCAGCCGAAGCTGAAATCCCTCCCTATTTGGTCTTGCTCCGTGTGGGGTTTGCCCTGCCCGCCGCATTACTGCGACGGCGGTGCGCTCTTACCGCACCTTTTCACCCTTACCCGGGCCTTGCGGCCCCGGCGGTATGTTTTCTGTGGCACTTTCCGTCGAACGGTCCCGCCCCTACCGGCGCGGGGGCCCTCCCGGACGTTATCCGGCACACTGCTCTGCGGAGTTCGGACTTTCCTCTGTCTTGCGACAGCGACCGTCCGGTCCGGCTGCCAACAGAATGATTATATGCCGACGAGGGTTAGTTCTCAGGTGCTGGCATGCTGCCGAGAGACTCGGCTCCCGGCGTCCCTGCCAGGAGTCCCGCGCCGAAGACCTCGGAGCGGCCTGCCTCAACCGAAGTCTCAATGCGGAAATAGATTCTCGAACTCCGGCCGAATGCGCTGGGCAATGCCCAGCGCCAGCCACCATTCGTGTGCCCCGGCGGTCGCATCCAGGTTGGTCAACACCACAATCGTGAAATCGTCAGTAAGAAAGCGAACTATGATACAGCCCGTAAAGCCAGGATGCGCAACCACACGATGCCCTTTCACATCATCGACAAACCACCCCAGCCCGTAAGGCATACCATCGACCAGCGCTGGCCCACCATCGTTCAGGTGCGCCGGTGTCCACATCTGCTCCAGCGTTTCGTGCTTCAGCACCCGCCCCTCGCTTAGCGCTATGTTCCACTTGGCCAGGTCCTCCGCCGTGCTCAACACCCCGAAGCACGACGGAAGCTCATGCTCCCAGACACGTCGGTCGTTTTGTAATTTTCCATTGCTCAGCTCATAGCAGGAGACATGGTTCTTAACGATCGCTCGCCGGTCGAGAATTCGAGTGTTCTCCATTCCATCCGGCGCAAAGATGCGCCGTTGCATGAACTCGCTGTAAGTCAGGCCGGAAACTCGCTCAATGATCATTCCCAGCAAGAAAAATCCCGGATCGCTATAGGTTGCCTTCTGCCCCGGAGCATAGAGCAGTGGCGACTTGGCAATGTCGTCGAACATCTGCTTCGTCGTGATTTTCAGCAAAGGCGAGCCGTCCCGCTCCACCCAGCCTCCTTCACGCAGGCCCGACGTGTGCGACACCAGCTCCCTTACGGTTATGTCGGCCCAAGCCGGTGGAGTATGGTCGATATATTTGCTAATCGGGTCGTCGAGCTTCAGTTTCCCTTCTTCCACGAGCATCAACACGGCCGTCGCCGTGAAGGGTTTGGTCACGGAGGCAATTTCGAAAACGCTGTCCGTGCGAACCAGCGCCCCCGTCTCAAGGTTCGCCAAGCCATAGGCACGCAGCATCGTGATCTGGCCATGTTGAACCACCGCGAAAGCAAGCCCAGGAATCTGTTTGGCCTGCATCTCCTGAGTCACATATTGGTCAATGGCGTCGGCAGCCCTCGATTGTCGTGGGAAGCAGACGCAGAGCAATACTCCCAGAATCAAGGCGCCTATCCGCGAATTCATTTCTCCTTCTCTGTCTCTGTGGGCGCGAGCATATACGCATACGCCAGCATGGCTACGCCGATCAGCAATGGGATCATCCCGACAAGATACGCTGGTTCTTCGTGCTCAACCCCATGTAAAAACACCATGAAACCAATGCCGACTGCAACCGTGATTAGACCGCCCAGCTTCACGCCTTCAAGGCGTCGTTTTGCCGCGTTCTTTTCCTGCTCGCGCAGCAGTTCCATCGCGGAATTGGCTCCATCGCCTGAGCTCTCCGCGATCTTTTTCAGTGTTTCACTCCGGTAGTATGCTTCTCTCTCTTTGCGCCGCGCACCGGACCATGCGGCCACAGCCAGGAACGAGAACATCGCTATACTTCCCACGATGGGTACCATGATGCCTGCGATCGGGACGAGTTCACTGTCGAATGCCATAGTTCGCTCCTTAGACAGCTCCTTGGATTTATTTGCTTTCGTCCAGTAAGACCGCTCCGCTTGGTTTCCGGTTGCATATTTTTATGCGCGGCCGGGCCGAATCTGGACGAAAATAATGCAACCGGGAAGAGAACGGCTCAGTCCTACGAATGAGAGGCTTTCCAAGCGTGAGTGCCAGCGACGATCAGGCCGATGTCGAAAGAGTCCTGGCCGGCGATATCCCCGCCTTTGAAGGGATCGTCCGCCGCTGGCAGGGGCCGCTGATCAATCTGGCCTATCGCTTCTGCCGCGATCGCGGACGCGCCGAAGAGATGGCGCAAGAGGCTTTTCTTCGCGCCTACCGCGCACTCGGCCAGTGGCGCTACGAAGCCGTCTTTTCCACCTGGCTTTTCGCGCTGGCGACCAACCTCTATCGATCCGAGCTGCGCCGCATCCCGGCAAGAACTGTGCCGCTCGATGACATTGCCGAACCTGTGGACACGCGCGCTCTTGATGGAGGTCTCGAAGACCATGACCGGGATTTGGCGGTGCGGCGCACGGTCGGCGCTTTGCCGGCGAAATATCGCGAGGCTCTGATTCTTTTCTACTTTCACGACATGGATGTCGCCACTGCCGCGCGGAGCCTCAACTTGCCCGAGGGCACCGTCAAGGCCCGGCTCTCTCGCGGACGTGAAATCCTGCGCGGGAAACTCCCGCAACTGCTGGCTCTGCCGCGCCTGAA
>JBKQRC010000086.1:0-100240 GCA_052326105.1 Candidatus Sulfotelmatobacter sp.
AACTGGTGGGGAGCGAACTGGAACAAACCCGGAAGATTATCTGCGACGCCTTGCGTACCCGGCCCCGGCCGGTGAACACCTATGCGTTGCCGAACAGGAAGTAAAATGTGTTAGCGTTTATGGCAAAGTTGGAATCTTCTTAGATTACTCGACGGGGCTGGCATGCCAAATGCAATACGATCTCCGGCGCCCCGATCATGGACGAGATTGTTAAGGATTTCCTTATCGAAAGCGGCGAAAACCTGGACCGCTTAGACCAGGAACTGGTAAAGCTCGAAGCCGATCCAAAGTCGAACGAACTTCTCGCCTCGATTTTTCGCACCATTCACACCATTAAGGGCAGCTGCGGGTTCCTGGGGTTTGCACGGCTGGAAAAGGTGGCGCATGCGGGAGAGAACCTGCTCTCGCGTCTGCGAGACGGAAAACTCTCGCTGACCGCGGAGCTGACCAGCGGATTGCTGGCGATGGTGGACGCGGTGCGCCACATGCTATCTGAGATTCAGGCGACCGAGCACGATGGAGAAAACGACTATCAGGGGCTGCGGGAGGAACTGCAACGGTTGCAGGGCAGCGAGGCGAAGCCCGCTCTGCAGGCTGCATCTGATCCGGCGGGAGAAGATTTGCCCTCATCTCAGGCGACGGGCGCCGATCACTTAGCCACAGCCGCGACAGACAATGTGCGACCGCTCGATTCTCCGGCTGAGGGTGAGCCGCAGGCTGGGCGCCTCGAGTCGCCTGCAGCGCGCGCCGCAGCGGATCCAAGCCCGGCCGCAGCCCCCGGCGCCGAAACCGTGCGCGTCGGCGTCAGCCTGTTGGACAGGCTGATGAATCTGGTGGGCGAGCTGGTGCTGGCCCGCAACCAGCTGCTGCAGTTTTCCAACACGACCCAGGACGGCGCCTTCAGCGCCGTGTCCCAGCGCATGAATCTGATCGCCACCGAGCTGCAGGAAGAGGTGATGAAGACCCGCATGCAGCCCATCGGCAACGTCTGGAACAAGTTTCCGCGCACCGTGCGCGACCTGGCTCACAACTGCGGGAAGGAAGTGCGCCTGGAGATGGAGGGCCAGGAGACCGAACTGGACCGTACCATCATCGAGGCCATCAAGGATCCGCTCACCCACCTGGTGCGCAATGCCCTGGACCACGGCATCGAAGAGCCGGAGGCGAGGAAACTGGCGGGCAAGGACGCGACCGGATGCCTGAAACTGCGCGCCTTTCATGAAGGCGGGCTAGTCAACATCGAAATCAGCGACGACGGCGCAGGATTGAACCGCGAACGCATTCGCAAGAAAGCGGTCGAGCGCGGGCTGGTCTCCGCCGGGCAGGCGGCGCGAATGCCGGATCGCGAGGTGTTCAACATGATCTTCCTGCCCGGTTTTTCCACCGCCGAGAAGGTCACCAACGTATCGGGCCGCGGCGTCGGCATGGACGTGGTGAAAACCAACGTGGAGAAAATCGGCGGCGTGGTTGACATCCAGTCCACTGCGGGCAAGGGAACTACGGTGCGGGTGAAGATTCCGCTCACGCTGGCTATTATTCCCGCCTTGATGGTGAGGTGCAGCGGGGAACGATTTGCCATTCCCCAGATCAGCCTGACCGAACTGGTGCGGCTCGATTTGGGCAAGGGCATCGAAATGGTGCATGGGGCGCCCGTTTACCGGTTGCGCGGGCAGTTGCTGCCCCTGGTCTACCTGAACCAGATGCTGAAGACTGCGCGAGGAGCGGCAGACGGTTTACCAGAGCTGAAGAAGCCCGAACTGCAGTCGCTGAATATCGTCGTGTTGCAGGCCGAGAGCCGGCAATTTGGGCTCGTGGTGGACGACATTCTCGACACCGAGGAGATCGTGGTCAAGCCGCTGGGCAAGCAACTGAAGAGCATCAGCGCGTATTCAGGAGCAACCATCATGGGCGACGGACGGGTGGCTCTGATCCTCGACGTGCTGGGCCTGGCGCAGCGCGCCCAGGTGGCCGCCGAGGCGCGTGAAGCGACCCTGCAGGAGAGCTGCGTCGAGGCACCCCAGGCCGCTCTGCGTCATGTGCATGCTTTTCTGCTGGCCGAAAACGGCCTGGAAGGCCGGGTGGCGATTCCCTTGTCGATTGTGGCGCGGCTGGAGGAATTTCCCCGAAGCGTGGTCGAGCGGGCCGGCGCGCAGGAAGTGATGCAGTACCGGGGGCAGATCATGCCGCTGGTGCGCTTGTCCGAAATTATTCCCGCCACCCGCGACGCAGACATGCTGTCCAACGCGGGCTCGATTCAAGTGGTGGTTTATTCCGAAGGAAAGCGCACGGTGGGCTTGATCGTGGACCGGATCGTGGACATCGTGGAAGAGCGGTCGGAAGTCGAGCGCCTGGCCCCGCGTCCCGGCGTCGTGGGCTCATTCGTGGTCCAGCGCCAGGTGACGGACCTGCTGGATTTGCCCGCCATCGTGCGCGCTGCCGTTCCGGGGCTGCTGGATGGAACCGGGACCGCGGCGGAAGGCACATAGGAGCAGGGCATGGCAACCGGACAATTCTGCACGTTTTTCCTCGGGGGACAGCTTTTCGGAGTGCCTGTGCCCCAGGTGCAGGAGGTGATCGGCCCTCACGACATGACGCCGGTACCTCTGGCGCCCGAAGCGGTCAGCGGCGTGATTAACCTGCGGGGCCAGATCGTGGTGGCGATCGATCTACGGCGCAGGCTACAGCTGGCCCGGCGGGCCGAAGGCGAACTGCCCATGAACGTCGTGGTGCGCTCGCTCGAGGGTACGGTCAGTCTGCAGGTGGATGAGATTGGGGACGTGATCGAAGCGGAACCGGCTACGTTTGAGCCCCCTCCGGAAACCCTGCACGGCCCGGTGCGGGCGATGACCCTGGGCGTGCACAAACTGGAGGGAAGCCTGCTCCACGTGCTGGACACGGAAAGGGCATGCCAGGTGTCGGCCACTGGGGAAACGGCGTCTGCAGAGCGATAGCCGGCCGCTGTCTTTGATTGTCAACGGAGATTGGGAGAAGGAAGATGAGATTCACACTGGGAAGGAAGCTCGGCCTGGGTTTTGGAGTCATCCTGGCCCTGATGGTATTGAGCGCGGGGCTCACCTACACGAAGGCAAGCGTGATTAAAGAAACGCAGGATCGCCTCTCGACCACGCGCGTCCCCACAATGAAAGCTTGCACGGACTTGCAGCGAGACTTGAACCAGACTCAGAGCAAGGGGCGTCACGTCGTTCTGGCAGCAAGCCAGCCTGCCCGGAGGGAAGCAGCGATGAAGACTTTCGGCCAGAATTGGGACGAGGTTGGGAAGGACGTCGCAAGACTGGACGAGTTGTCTCTCCACTGGACTTCTCAGGCCAACCGTGAACGGCTCGCCGAGGTCACGAGGCAGCTCACGATCCTTCGGGAAATCCAGGAAACAGCGATGAAACACGCGCAGGGCAGCGAGCGCGACGCCGTCGTCAATGCGGGGAACGAATTCGCTGATAAGGCCACGCCGATGGCCGACGCAATCAAGAAGCCTCTCGCCGATATCGCGGATTCTGTCGCCACTATGTTGAAGCAGGACACCGAGACCCTGAATGCGGAAATCCGGTCGATGTACCTGACCATCAGCTTCACCACCGTTGCGGCCGCCGCCATCGGTATCTTCGTTGCGGTCTTCCTGGGCGGTCGCATTGCCGGCGCCACGCAGTCGGTGCTGGCCCAGGCGGAAGCGATTGCCAGCGGGGATTTGACGCGGAACGATCTGCAAGTAACCAGCCGGGACGAGCTCGGCGATCTGACCCGGGCCATCAACAGAGTGAACGACAGCCTCAAGACCATGGTCATCGATATCGCGGACAACGCCCAGCACGTGGCCAGCGCCAGTGAGGAACTCTCTGCTACCAGCCAGCAGATATCGGCCAATTCGGAAGAGACTTCGGCTCAGGCCAACGTGGTCTCGCAGGCCACGCAGCAGGTCAGTCAGAACCTGCATGGCCTTTCCAGCGGGGCGGGGGAGATGACCTCGACCATCCAGAACATTGCCAGCAACGCGCACGAGGCCGCCTCCGTCGCCAGCAGTGCGGTGCAGACCGCGGAGGCCGCCAACGCCACCGTCGGGAAGCTGGGGGAATCGTCGGCCGAGATCGGCGAAGTCATTAAGGTCATCACTTCCATCGCGCAGCAGACCAACCTGCTGGCTCTGAACGCTACCATCGAGGCCGCGCGCGCCGGTGAAGCCGGCAAGGGTTTCGCCGTCGTGGCCAACGAAGTCAAGGAACTGGCCAAACAGACGGCCAAGGCTACGGAAGATATCAGCCGCAAGATCACTGCCATTCAGCAGGACACCAAGGGAGCGGTGGAGGCGATTGGCTCGATCAGCGCGGTGATCAACAAGGTGAACGACATCTCCGGGACCATTGCCACGGCGGTGGAGGAGCAGAGCGCGACCACCAACGAGATGACGCGGAGCGTGGCGGACGCGGCCAAGGGTTCGGGGGAGATCACGCGCAACATCGAAGGGGTAGCGGATGCAGCGCGGGGCACGTCGTTGAATGCGCAGGAATCGCAGAAGGCGGCGAACGAACTGGCGGAGATGGCAGCGCAGTTGCGGAACCTGGTATCGCGGTTCAAAGTCGACTCGGCGACTGGAGTCAGCCACGGCTCTCCCGCACGCGGGCGAGCCAAGACGATGGCCGCGGGTGCCGGGAGATAAAAGAATTCTCAGGCAGAGGAAAACGAGATGTTCAAGAATCTGAAATTGTCGGCAAAGCTCCTCGGAGCGATCGTCCTGGTTCTCACGCTCACCTCAGGGATCAGCTTTTGGATTATGCAAAACCGCATCAATCGGCAGGCTGACGAGGCTTTTCGGGATAAGCTGCGCCAGATTACAGGCATGGCGACAGCGACCCGCAACTGGTTTGCCAGCAATATTGACACGATGGTGCCGAACCACAACTTCAAACACCTGGAACAGGTACCGGTCGTAGTGGCCATGAGTACGGCGGCGGAGTATGCGGGCAAAGAGGGGATGAGTTTCCGAACACCGTCCCTCAGCCCTCGCAACCCCAAGAATCAGGCGACGGAATTTGAGAGGCGGGCGCTGGAGGCATTCCAAAAGAATCCTTCTCTCGAAGAATTTGCGGAGCGCGTACAGGTGGATGGCCGCGAGATCATGCGTTATGCCCAGCCGGTACGGGCGACCCAGGACTGTCTACAGTGCCATGGCGACCCAGTGGGAGAAAAAGATCCTTTTGGTTATCCCAAGGAAGGAATGAGAGTCGGGGAACTGCGCGCGGCATTTGTCCTGGAAGCGCCGACCGAGGCACTGGTGCAGAAATCACGGTCGAACATGATGGCCACTTTTGTGATCAGCTTCTTGAGTGTCCTGTTGGCGGTCGCGGTGATGCACCTGGTGCTGCGCAGACTCGTGGTCGGGCCGGTAAGAATGTGCGCCAGCTTTGCCGCAACCATTGCCAGAAAGGAACTTGCGGTGGAGGATCTGGAGATCAGTTCCGCGGATGAGGTCGGCGACGCCATGCTGGCGATGAACTCCATGAAGAACAACCTGCACGAAGTGGTGCAGGCGATCGCGGAAACGGCCCAGCAGGTTGCCAGCGCCAGCGAAGAACTGTCGGCCACCAGCCAGCAGATATCGGCCAACTCCGAGGAGACATCCACCCAAGCCAGCGTGGTTTCGCAGGCCGCCCAACTGGTCAGCCAAAACCTGCAGAGCGTGTCCCTCGGCGCCGGGGAGATGACGTCGACCATCCAGAGCATCGCCTCGAATGCCCACGAAGCCGCCACCATGGCCCATAAAGCCGTGCAGACCGCTCAAACCGCGGACTCGACCGTTGCCAAGCTGGGGGACTCCAGCGCTGAAATCGGTGAAGTCATTAAGGTCATCACCTCGATCGCGCAGCAGACCAACCTGCTGGCCCTCAACGCTACCATCGAAGCCGCCCGCGCCGGAGAAGCCGGCAAGGGCTTTGCGGTGGTGGCCAACGAAGTCAAGGAGTTAGCCAAGCAGACGGCCGAGGCGACCGAAGAAATCAGCCGCAAGGTCACTGCCATTCAAACTGACACCAAGAGCACGGTGGAAGCCATCGGCACGATCACCGGTGTGATCAGCCAGATCAACGACATTTCGGGGACGATCGCAACGGCGGTGGAGGAGCAGAGCGCCAGCACCAACGAGACCACGCGCAACGTGGGCGATGCAGCCAAGGGTTCAGAAGACATCACGCGAAACATTGAGGGTGTCTCGGAAGCGGCGCGAGGCACCTCGGTGAGCGCACAGGAATCGCAGAAGGCAGCCAACGATCTGGCCGAGATGGCGCAGCGGCTTCGTATCCTGGTGGAGCAGTTCAAGATCGACACTACAGCGGCCACGCCGAGTTCGGCTGCGCTCCCGATCAAGAGCATGGCGGCTCGCGCCGGGAGATAGCGTAAACCATGGGATGCAATCGAGGGTGAGATTGGCGAGTTCCGGGAAAAAACGGGTGCTCATCGTAGATGATGCGGTGGTCGTGCGCAAGACGCTCTCGGACGCGATCGGGGGCGACCCAGCCCTGGAAGTGGTTGGCACAGCCGGCAACGGCCGCATCGCTTTAGCGAAGTTTCCAGCATTAAAACCAGACGTCATCCTGCTCGACATCGAAATGCCGGAGATGGACGGCCTGGAAACGGTGCGTGAACTGCGCAAAATTGATCCCAACGTCCCCATCATTATGTTCAGTACGCTCACCGAACGGGGTGCGGCGGCGACCCTGGAAGCTCTCTCCCGGGGAGCTTCGGATTACGTCACCAAGCCCAGCACGACAGACGTCACGGCCACTCTGCAGACCATCTCGTGTGACGTGATTCCGAAGATTCGAGCCTTTTGTCACCTGCCAGACCTGCGCAGCAGTTCCCCCCGCGTGGAGCCGCGGCCGCCCTCCTCGATTCCTGCGGCTCGTCCACCCAAATCGTCGTCGCCCATTCAGGTCGTCGCCATCGGAGTTTCAACCGGCGGGCCCGATGCTCTGGCGCAGTTGCTGCCATCGTTGCCAGCCAACCTGCCGGTACCCGTCGTCATCGCGCAGCACATGCCTCCCATGTTTACCTCACTGCTGGCGACGCGCCTCGCCGCGAAGTCCGCGTTCCCGGTGCGGGAGGGTGTATCCGGGGAGCCGCTTTCCGCCGGGTGCGTGATCGTGGCGCCGGGCGATTTCCACATGGTAGTGTGCCGCGAAGGGAACGCAGTCTGCCTGCGCACACAGCAGGAGCCAAAGGAAAACTTCTGCCGTCCTTCGGTAGATGTGCTTTTCCGATCCGCCGCCGCAGTCTACGGAGCGCGAGCGTTAGGTGTTGTTCTCACTGGAATGGGGCGTGACGGGTTCAGCGGATGTGAAGCCCTGTGCAGCGTCGGAGCGCGGATCTACGTCCAGGACGAAGCCAGCAGCGTAGTTTGGGGCATGCCGGGCTTTGTCGCCCGCGCAGGCCTCGCCGACAAGATACTGCCCCTCAGTCAGATCGGCGCTGAAATTGTTCGTGCCATGATGCAAGCGACTGCGACGCAAGCGGCCGCTCGAAACTCGGCCTCATCCTGAGGTTCCTCCCCACAAACACATAACGAATGATATGTGCGGACAGCCCGCTCAAAGGAGATTCCCGAACCGGCTGGCGTCTGCGTATACTGCGTTGGTTGGTGCTATGGTTACCAGACCGATATTCTGATGTGACTTCCTGTGGAGGCGATCGTGAGAAACAAACTGACGTCAATTGCCATGAGTGTGTTCGCAGTCATGGCGTTACTGCTCGGCAATCAGATCTTCGTGGTGGCGCAGTCGCAGCCGTCCCCAGCCCACAAAGCGGCAGTTGCTGCCAGCGTGGACATCCCGATTCCGAACATCCCTTTCACCAAGTTTGTCCTGAATAACGGGCTCACGGTGCTGGTGCACGAGGACCACAAGGCGCCTATCGTTGCCGTGAACACGTGGTACCACGTCGGCTCCAAGAACGAGAAGCCGGGCAAGACCGGATTTGCGCACCTGTTCGAGCACCTGATGTTCAGCGGCAGTGACGACTTCAATCATACGTACATCAATGCCATGGAAAAGATCGGGGCCACGAACCTGAATGGCACCACGAATAACGATCGCACGAATTATTTCGAAAACGTGCCGACCTCCATGCTCGATTACGTCCTGTTTGCCGAAAGCGACCGCATGGGGCATTTGTTAGGGGTGCTCGACCAGAAGAAACTCGACCTGCAGCGCGGAGTGGTGCAAAACGAAAAGCGCGTGGGTGAAAACCAGCCCTATGGCGTTACCGAACAGATCCTCACGGAGAACACCTACCCGGTCGGGCATCCCTACTCCTGGACGGTGATTGGTTCCATGAAGGACCTTGATGCCGCATCTTTGAGTGACGTGCAGGAGTGGTTCAAGACGTATTACGGTCCGAACAACGTTACCGTGGCGATTGCGGGCGACATCACCCCGGAAGTGGCGCGCGAAAAGGTGGAAAAGTACTACGGCGATATACCCGCTGGTCCGCCCATTGCCAAGCAGGAAGTGTGGGTGGCGAAACGTAGCGGCACGCACCGCGGCTGGGTACAGGACCGTGTGCCGCAGGCCCGCCTGTACCGGGTATGGAATGTGCCGGAATACGGCTCACCCGAAGAAGCACAGCTGGATTTAGCGGCGCAGGTGCTCGGGCGCGGCAAAACGTCCCGGCTGTACAAGCGTCTGGTCTACAAGGATCAGACTGCGACCAGCGCGACTGCTACGAACGACACGAATGAGATCGGCGGGCAGTTCGACTTCACGCTTACTGCCACTCCCAGCGGAGATCTGAAGAAGGTGGAAAACGCCGCGGATGAGGAATTGCAAAATTTCCTGAAGCACGGTCCCACCGAGACCGAACTGCAAATTGCGAAGACACAGATTCTCGGGACCTACGCGCGGATCGTAGAACGCATTGGCGGATTCGGCGGCAAGAGTGACCTGCTGGCGCGCTGCCAGACGTACCGTGGCAACCCTGATTGCTACAAGGAATATCTGAAGTGGGTCAAGGCTGCGACGCCGGCGACGGTGAAGAAGGCCGCTGTCGACTGGCTCAGTGATGGCGACTACGTGCTCGAGGTGCAGCCGTACCCGACCGACTTCAAGACTGCGGCCAAACTCGACCGATCCAAGGAGCCCGCCCTGGGTGGGCCGATGTCGCTCAATCTGCCTCCGTTGCAGAAAGCCACGCTGGCCAATGGGCTGAAGATTGTGCTGGCAGAGCGCCACACCGCTCCCGTGGTGAACTTTACGCTGATGGTGGAAGGCGGCTACTCGGGTGATCCCGCTACCGCGCCGGGCACCGACAGCTTCGCGCAGCGCATGCTGGAGGAAGGCACACCGACGCGCGATTCCCTGAAGATTGGCGAGGAACTGGAGTCTCTCAGCGCCAACTTCAATGCGGGCGCCAACCTGGACTGGTCTTTGGTCAGCCTCAACACACTCAAGAGCACGATGGACAAGTCGCTCGACATCTACGCGGACCTCATCCTGCATCCGGCATTTCCGCAGAAGGAGTTCGAGCGCCTGCAGAAGGAACGAATCGCAGGCATCAAGCGCGAGAAGGTGACGCCGCAGGCGATGGCCTTACGAGTAGTGCCGGCGCTGATCTATGGCAAGGGACATCCGTATGCCGTCCCGTTCACCGGCACGGGCACGGAAGCCAGCGTGAACAAGATGACCCGCGAGGACCTGGCCAAGTTCCACGATACCTGGTTCAAGCCCAACAATTCCACGTTGCTGGTGGTTGGGGACACTTCCATGGAGGAGATCAAACCCAAGCTGGAAAAACTGCTGGCTTCGTGGAAGCCGGGCGACGTTCCACTGAGAACGGTGCCGAAGGTCGGGGAACCAGCAAAGGACGTTGTGTATCTGATCGACCGGCCGGGCTCCGGGCAGAGCGTGATTTTTGGCGCGCAACTGGCGCCTCCGCGCAATGATCCGGACTCGATTGCTCTGCAACTGGTGAACGACATTTTTGGCGGACAGTTCAGTTCGCGCATCAACATGAACCTGCGCGAGGACAAGCACTGGTCCTACGGCGTGTTCAGCATTCTGCCGGCCGCTCGGGGCCAGCGTCCCTACATCAGCATTTCCGCGGTGCAGACAGACAAGACTAAAGAATCCATGGCCGAGTTGGTGAAGGAGTACAACGGGATCGTGGGCCCGAAGCCCATCACGGCGGAAGAACTGACGGACGAGCAGAATAATGTCACGCTTGGACTACCCGGCACCTTTGAGACGGTGCAGCAGCTTGGCGGCTCGTACGCCACCATCCTGCAGTACGGCCTGCCAGAGGACTACTTCAACACGTTCACACAAAAGGCGATGGCACTGACGCCAGAGAGCGCCAACGAAATCGCCAAGAAATACATCCTGCCTGATCATCTGGTCTGGGTGGTCGTGGGAGACATGGCCAAGGTTGAATCCGGCATCCGCGAACTCAACCTGGGCGAAGTTCACAAGATTGACGCTGACGGCAATCCTGTGCAGTGACGTACGCTCAGATCGCCCTGAGAAAAGGAACTGTAACAAATGAAAAGTCTGCTGGTGTTGCTTGCGTTGTTCACATCGATCGCCGCTGCACAAGAGACGTGCACGCTGCAAACCTACGCGTCGTCGTGGATGGCTACGGGCACACCATTCTCCGCGAAGTGTCTTTCGGGTGTTTATACCGGCACACTGATCGCAACGCCGGCACGGCGGTTCTTTAAGCGCGGTCATCTCGTGTTGAAATTCGACCAACCTGTTGCGGCAGTTGCGCAGGGGAGCGGTGAAGGAGTGTTCAAGCCAGGTCGCGGCAAGCAGATCACGAGCATGTTGCTTTCCGGCGGAAGCGGGATCGGCACCAAAGACATGTTGGATGGCCTAAGCGGGACGATTTTCAAGAGCTGGTACATGATTCCCATCACATTCACCGTCCTGGCTGTGTTCGAGAAGGGCGGGGACGTGAATCTGAAGCCAGGCTTTAAACTGCAGATTCTACAAACGCGAGTCGGGAGTTGAGTATAGAAGCCCTTATTTTGCCATGGCTTGGCGGCGCGCTTCTTCGCAAGCCTCGACCGGGTCGCGGCCGGTGACTTCCTTATACCAGGCAGGATGGAAGGTCCATGCCCAGGCTTCGCTCACCGCGCCGCGGATCATCGCCTGGAAAGTGCCTGGTTCGCCGATGGTGCTCTGGTAGATGTGAATGAAGATTCCGCCCAACATGATGAGCGCTGAAATATCGTGCAGCACATAGCTGACAGCGACTGCCCAGCGCCCGAATGTGCGCGCACCCATCCATAGGATGATTCCGGTGATCAGGTAGACCACGCAACCGCCGACGATCTCCCAGAACTGCACTTTCTGGCCGCCGTTGAAGAAGCCGGTGTCGGGTGGATCATGTTTCTCTTTGCCGCCCACGATCTTTCCGAGATTGCGTATCCACCTGGTATCGGCAGCAGTCCACTTCATCGGCTTGAGCCAGTTCAGCGTTTGCAGTCCGAAGAAAGTGACAAATCCGAGCCCGAACCATGGATGCATCTCGCGGCTGAGCGGGCCGCCTCCAAAGATGGGCGTGAACCAGCGGAAGAGCCAAGGCATATAAATGCCAAATCCGGTGAACAACGCCAGGAAAAAGAAAAGTGCGACCATCCAATGCAGGAAGCGCGTATACACGGGATGACGCGTCAACTCGCCTTCGTAGACCTCGGTCTGGCCGACCTGATCGAAAACGGTGCGCGCTCTGTTGTCGAAACGTTCGATAGCGGTGGGCATCAGCTTTCCTTCTCCGGCAGCGGCTTCGCGAGCGGCGGCTCCGGCTGCGGCCGGCGCGGTCCTACCGTCACATAATGCAGCAGAACTCCCACCAGACCGAACAGTGCGAACGTTCCCAGGACCGGCTTGAACAGCCACTTCCAGACGGTATAGCTCCAAGGAATAACCGGCTTGCTGGGCAATCCGCCGTAACGTTCCGGATCGGTCGCGTCATGCAGGACGTACACCACGTGTGTGCCGCCGATCGATTGCGGATCGTACACGCCAGCTTGGGCGAATCCGAAATTCTCGCGAAGCTGCCGGGCGCGTTCTTCCGCGACGTACTTCATGTCGTCTTTGGTGCCGAACTTCAGGCAGCCGGTGGGACACGCCTTGATGCAAGCCGGTTCCAGGCCCTGGCCGACGCGGTCCGAGCAGAGCGTGCACTTGTAGACTTTCTTGGTAGCTGGATTGAACTTGGGAATGTCATAGGGACATCCGGAAACGCAAAATTCGCAGCCAATACAGTTTTCCTGCTGGAAATCCACGATGCCGTTGGTATATTGCACAATTGCGCCGTCAGCGGGACAGGCGCGCAGGCAGCCGGGATCGGCGCAGTGCATGCACTGGTCCTTGCGCATGAGCCATTGCACGGTGCCGTCTTCGCGCTGATGCTCGTTGAACTTGATCAAGTTCCAGAAATTCCAGCGCGTCTCCGGCATCGTCTGGTAAGTGTTGTCGAAGGTGGTAGCGGCGAACGGCATGTCATTCCACTCGACACATGCGACCTCGCATGCCTTGCAGCCGATGCAGATGGTCGTGTCCACGAGCTTGCAGACTTCCAGCTCGCGCTGCACGTCGAAGCCGGCCGACGGCCCGGAGTGTCCCGAGATCTGCCTGATCTGAAGTGTTTTGCGGTCGCTCATGTTTGACACCAGATAACGTCGGCGTTCCGAATTCCCAGGTCTCGCAAAAGCGGCGAGACCTGGGGCACCCCTCTATGCCTTCTCAATCTTCACCAGAAATCCCTTGAACTCCGGGGTGAACGCATTCGGATCGATCACCGTCGGAGTCAACTGGTTCGCGAGAGTCTTCGCCGTCTTGCCCTCGTCTTCGGCAATGCCGCGGAATCCCCAATGAATGGGGATGCCGATCTGAAACATTTCCTGGCCGTCGATCTTCATCGGCCGGATGCGGCGCGTGACCATGGCTTTGGCTATGTAGTGGCTGCGCGCGCTCGTGACCCGGACTCGTTCTCCTCCCTTTAGTTGCATCTGCTCCGCGAGTTCGAACGGCACTTCCACGAACGGCTCGGGCACGAGCTGCACGTTCATGGGATTGTTCTTGGTCCAGTAGTGGTAGTGCTCGGTCAAGCGATAGGTCGTGCAGATGATGTTGAATTCCTGGCCGGTCACCGCATACTTGTCGGCATCAGTCTTGTATTTCTTCACTACCGGATTTGTGGACTGATTGGGATGCAGCGGATTCGCGATCGGGCTCTCGATCGGCTCGTAGAATTCGGGGAAAGGCCCGTCCGCCATCGCGCCCAGCGGCACGAACAGCCGCCCCACGCCCTCCGGATTCATAATGAAAGGCCCCATGTGATCTTTGGGCGGGGAATCGGCCTTGAAATCGGGAACGTCGTTGCCGACCCAGGACTGCTTCGCCTCGTCCCACCAGACTTGCCGGCGAGGCGGATCCCAGGGCTTGCCGTTGAGGTCACACGAAGCGCGGTTGTAGAGCACGCGGCGGTTCAACGGCCACGACCACGCCCAGTTGGGATAAATGCCCAGGCCGGACGGATCGTCGGTGCCGCGGCGCTGCGTCATCGCGCCTGCTTCGGTCCACGAGCCGCAGTACAGCCAGTTGCCGGAGAGAGTCGTGCCGTCATCTTTGAGCCAAGCGAAACTCGGCAGTTGTTGGCCCGCCTTGATCGTCACATTGGTCTTCGGATCGGTGAGGTCGGCGAGGGCTTTGCCGTTGATCTCTTTCGCGACCTCGGCGAGCGAAGGATTGTACGGGGTCGTATATGCGAATGACGCGTTCAGAATTGGATCGGGGAACTTGCCGCCGTCCCTCTGATACAACTCGCGCACCTTTAGAAAGATTGTGGCCAGGATTTCCTGATCCAGCTTCGCCTGACCCGGCGGCGGCAGCGCGACGTTCTTCCACTGCAGCCAGCGGGCGGAATTGACAAAGGTCCCATCTTTTTCGGCAAACCCCGCGCCCGGCAGGCGATACACGGTGGTGTTGATCGTCTTCATCTCGTCGGCGGAGATGCCGGGTGCGCGCCAGAATTCGCTGGTCTCATCGGGATAGATTTCGCAAACGACCAGCCAGTCGGCCTTCTTCAATGCATTAATGTTCTTCTCTGAATCCGGCCCGATCATCACGCCGTTCATGCCGAAGGCAAAAATGCCCTTTACCTTGCCTTCGTACATGTCGTTCCAGATGTTCACCCAGGAGTAGTTGCGGTCAATCTTCGGCAGGTAGTGAAAGGCGTAGTCGTTTTCTTTGGTTGCCGCCGGGCCGTACATCGCCTTCAGGAACGAAACGGCAAACTTCGGTGTGTTCGACCAATAGTTGAAAGAATCCCAGGGATCGGGTTTCGCGGGATTGGGAGTGATGCGGTTCAGGTAGGCGGCAAGATTGGTGTCCGCGGGGTTCGGCATCTTCAAATAGCCTGGCAGAATGTCGAAAATTCCCGCCATATCGGTGGCGCCTTGAATGTTCGAGTGGCCACGGAGCGCGTTGACGCCGCCACCAGCGCGTCCCACGTTGCCCATGAGCAACTGCAGCATGGCCGCGGTGCGGATGATCTGTGTGCCGAAGCTGTGCTGGGTCCAGCCGACGGCGTAGATGATCGTGGCGACCTTCTTCATGTCGCCGTCTTTGCGAATGGAAGTGAACAGGTCTGCGGCTTTGAGGAATTGATCCTGCGGAATCCCGGTGATGCGCTCCACCATCTCCGGCGTGTAGCGTTCATACTGCTTCTTGAGTAGTTGGAACACGCAGCGCGGATGTTGCAGAGACAAGTCGTACGCCGTCTTCGGCGGAAGCATGGGCGGAGGAGGCGCTGCGCCCGAGGCAGCGGTCTTCGCCGCAGGCTGGTGACTCCCCGAGGCGGTTGACTTCCCACTTACATCTCCGCCTTCTTCATAGTTCCAGGTTGCTTTGTCGTAGACCTTTTTCTCCGGATCAAAGCCAGAGTACAGGCCGTCCTCCGGCAGCTTGAATCCTTCCTTGATAACGAACGCCGCGTTGGTGTAGTTGACCAGGTAATCGTGGGCGATGCGGTTGTTCTGAATGGCGTAGTTGATCATCCCGCCGAGAAAGGCGATATCGGCTCCGGCGCGAATCTGCAGGAACAGGTCGGCCGTCGCGGCCGTACGCGTCAGACGCGGATCGACCACGATCATCTTGGCGTTACGGTGCAATTTGGCTTCAATCGCCCACTTGAAGCCGCAGGGATGGTTTTCAGCCGGATTACCGCCCATGATCAACATCAAGTCGGTGTTCTTGATGTCAATCCAGCCATTGGTCATCGCCCCGCGTCCGAATGTTGGCCCCAAACTGGAGACCGTAGGGCCGTGTCAAACCCGGGCCTGGTTTTCCAGGTAGCAGACCCCCAGGCTGCGCATGCTCTTGACCACCAGATAGTTGAATTCGCTGGTGTCGGTGCAGCCGCCGGTGAAGGAGATGCCTTCGCAGCGATTGACGGTGTGGCCCTGCGCGTCTTTCTCCAGGAAGGTGTCGTCGCGCGTTTTCTTCACTTTTTGCACGATCTCGGCGTAGGCCTGCTCCCAGGAAATATCCTCCCACTCGGTCGCGCCCGGCCGGCGCACTTGCGGCTTGAGCAGGCGGCGATCGTTCAGGATGTCCTGCTCGAGCGATGAGCCTTTGGGACATAGCGTCCCGCGGTTGATGGGATGATCTGGATCGCCCTCAACGTGCACTACCTGCGGGATGGCGTTTTTCGCCTTGTCGCCCAACGTGTAAATGATGACGCCACAACTCACCGAACAATACGGGCAGGTGCTCCGCGTCTCGCTGGCGCGCGCGATTTTCAGACTCTGGGTTTGGGCGTAAACAGGTGTGAGGTCGAACCCCAGTGTGGAAAGGCCGGCTCCGCCAGCGATGGCGCCTTTAAGGAAGGTCCTGCGGGAGAATTCCATCGAAACCTCCAGCAATCTACCGCATGGATTTACTCGACATGCGGACCCCTGGGCCAACTTATGTCGCAACTAATGTGAAACAGAGATTGAAGGTTACGGCCGTGGCGTCCCACGCAACACGGCCAAGTCATGCGCAAAACCGATGCCGGAGAATATACCTCCGGTAAGGAGTCAAATGCAAATCATCTTTCGCAAACGGAGTGGTGCAGCCTTGGGATCGCGACGACTTCAGCTTGGCAACTTCGCGGGATGTCTTCGCGACCTTCGCGGTAGAAGACCTTAAACCGCAAAGTACGCCAAGGATTCGCGAGGGACGCGAAGTAGTGAGCCGAAAAACTCAACCTGTGCCATCGCCGCATTGCTCATCCGACTGGTTGCCTTGATAATTGGCCGATGGCGGTCTCATCCTGGCAACGTCGGATCGAGCGAGCGCAGGAACTTGCTGGCCAGCACCCGTTCGCGGCGGAAATGCTCGGGTTCTACATCCATGTTGCGCGCTTCCAGGAGGACCTGCATCGTCAGCTGAGCCTGGTTCTGCAATCGCCTGCGGCCTCGATCGCCCGTGAACTCAGTGAGGGAGAATTGTCGGAACTCAGCCCCAGATTTGCATCGTTTCTGGCGCTGGCGGAAGCCCATGGCCCGCAACACTTGTCCAAGCTGAGCCGCGAACTGCACGGTTTCGGGCCAGCCTTCTGGTCCGAAGTGCTGAATAACTCCTGGACCGCGAGCGGTGCATCTGACGCTGCGGGCCTTCTGGCGCTGGCCTTTCTCCAGCCTTACGCCGAGATGCTGCGAACTCGCGCCTCCCTGCGCCCCAGCCAGCACACGTACCCGGTTTGTCCGTTTTGTAATCGCCGGCCCGCGGTCGGCGTGTTGCGGCCGATGGGTGACGGCGCAGCGAGGTCGCTGGTCTGTTCTTTCTGTCTGAACGAATGGGAGTTCCGCCGCATCGTTTGCCCCGGCTGCGGCGAGGAGAACGACCAGAAGCTGCCTGTCTTTACGGCGAGCGATTTCGACTGCATCCGCGTGGAATGCTGCGACGCTTGCAAGACCTACATCAAGACTGTGGACCTCGCCCGCAATGGCCGCGCCGAACCACTGGTGGATGAACTGGCCTCCGCTCCACTGGATCTTTGGGCGCGCGATCGCGGTTACGCCAAGCTGCAGAATAACCTTCTCGGGATGTAGCTTTCACGACAACCATTTCTTCCCGGTCCCGGATGCCGTTACTATAGAGGGTTCGGTGAAACCTCGAAGGTCCTTGCTGTATGGTCTACCGAATTGGAGGAGGCTGCCATCCTAACTCTGGGCATTGATGTTGGAACGGGCGGAACGCGCGCCCTGGTGCTCGATGAGCAAGGCCGAGTCGCCGGCTCCGCGACCGAGGAACACGCGCCGTTTGCCTCACCCGAAATCGGTTGGGCAGAACAACATCCTGAGGACTGGTGGCGCGCCTGCTGTGTCGCGGTTCCCAAGGCCCTCGAACGAGCCCATGTGCGGCCGGAGGATATTGCCGCAGTCGGGTTCTCGGGTCAAATGCATGGTGCGGTCATGCTCGATGAGCGGGGGAATGTGGTGCGACCCGCGCTGATCTGGTGTGACGTGCGGACCAATCCGCAATGTGAAGAGCTGACGGAAAAAATCGGCGCCGCGCAATTGATCCAGGCCACGTGCAACCCGGCGCTGGCCAACTTCACGCTCACCAAGCTGATGTGGGTGCGCGAGCATGAACCGGAGAACTGGAAGCGCGTGCGCTGGATCATGCTGCCCAAAGATTATGTGCGGTGGCGCATGACCGGCGAACGCGCCATTGATATGGCCGACGCCTCAGGCACGCTGCTGCTCGACGTTGCGCACCGGCGCTGGTCGCAACTGATGCTGGACGCGGCGGGGATCGACGAACGTTCACTACCGGCATTGTTCGAGTCGCCGGATGTGTGCGGCAAAATCAGTGCTGAAGGCGCCAAGGCCCTGGGTTTGCGGCCGGGAACGCCGGTAGTTGCCGGCGCCGGCGATCAGGCGGCGGGGGCGGTAGGGATGGGAATTGTCGTTCCGGGGACGGTAAGTGCCACGATCGGAACGTCGGGAGTGGTGTTTGCCGCCACGGATCGCCCCGCGCTCGAGCCGGGCGGGCGGCTGCATACTTTCTGCCATGCGATTCCGGGGCGCTGGCATGTGATGGGAGTGACGCAGGCCGCGGGATTGTCTTTGCGCTGGTTTCGCGATCAGTTTGGGGCGGGCAACGATGACGGCCGCGATCCCTACGAGCGTCTCACCGACGAGGCCGCGAAAGTTCCGGCAGGATGCCAGGGGCTGTTATGGACTCCGTATCTGATGGGCGAGCGCACGCCGCATCTTGATCCTAACGCACGCGGTGCGCTGGTCGGTTTGACAGCTACACATACGCGCGCGCACGTGATTCGGGCGATTCTTGAGGGCGTCGCTTTCAGCTTGCGCGATACGTTCACCTTATTCGAGGAGATGAAGGTCGCGGTCAAACGCATTCGGCTCGGTGGCGGCGGCGCACGGTCTGCCTTGTGGCGGCAGATTCAGGCGGATATCTATGGCCACGAAGTTGAAATTGTCGAAGCGGAAGAGGGCGCAGCATACGGAGCAGCGATTCTGGCGGGTGTCGGTGCGGGTATATGGAGGTCGGTGGACGAAGCGTGCACCGCAGTGGTGCGCGTGGCTAAAACGGCACAACCGCAGCCCGACGTGGTGGGCATCATGGATGCGAACTATGCGGCGTACCGCCGGGTGTACGCGGCAACGAAGAGCATCTTCGTGGCGTGAGATCGGACCCCTATTGAATGCCCAGCTGTTTCTGGATCTGCTCCAGCGGCACGCCTTTGGTCTCCGGAACCATTGTCTTCACCCAAATGAGTTGGAGAACCATCATGCCGGCGAAAAACGAGAAAATGTAACCGGGCGGGAACACGGCGACCATCTTCGGGAAGAACGTGGTCAGCGACGCGGCAAAAATCCAGTGAGTGAAGCTGCCGAGAGTCTGACCTTCGGCCCGATGGCGATTAGGAAATATCTCAGAGATAAAAACCCAAATCACGGCTCCTTGGCCAATGGCGTGGGAAGCGATGAACGCAAAGATGCAAACCGGCACAATGGAATAATGATGGGTAAAAAAGGCCCAGGCGACCAGGCCGAGCGAGGCGATATAGCCGAAGGAGCCGATATAGAGAAGAGTGCGCCGGCCGAGCCGGTCAATCAGCCACAGTCCGACAAAAGTGAAGGCGAAATTGGTGACGCCGATCCCGACGGATCGCAGCAGGGCGGCTTGGGCCTTCAGGCCAGTGAGCTCAAAGATTCGGGGAGCGAAATACAAAATTGCGTTGATACCGGAGAGTTGGTTGAAGAAAGCAATCAGAATGGCCAGCAGGATCGGCTTCTGGAGACGCCGCGTCCAAAAATGCGCAGACGATACGTGCTCCGAGGATGCGGCTGCGATCTCATCGGCCTCGGCTGCGATTTCTGTTGCTGGAAGGCCCGGTTGAGTCCGTTGCAGAACGCGCAAAGCGGCCTCGCGATCGCCCTTCCGGCTCAACAGCCAACGCGGGCTTTCGGGCAGGCTGAAGCAGAACACTGCGTAGAGGAGCGACGGAAATGCGGCCACGCCGAGCATCCAGCGCCAGGCATTTTCGCCCACGCCGCGTATAGCAACAATGGTTGACCACTGACCAACATGGACGTGGGTAACGAAACCTCCCAGCAGCGCGTTGGATACATACGCGACGAGAATGCCAAGAACGATGTTGAACTGGAACATGCCGGCGAGCCGTCCGCGATACTTCGGCGGGGCGATCTCGGAGATATACATTGGAGCAACCACCGTCGAGATGCCGATGCCCAGGCCGCCGATCACGCGCGCAGCGATGAAAGTGGCGACGTTTGGCGCCAAACCTGAGCCCACTGCGCCGAGAAGATAGAGAACGCCAATCCAAAGAAGAGTGGCTTTGCGTCCAAACCGGTCAGCCGGCCAGCCGCCGATCAGAGAACCAACAACAGTGCCGTAGAGGGCGGAGGCCATGGCAATGCCATGGAGGCCGGGACTCAGAGCCCAAAGCGTCTGAATGGTCTTTTCGGCGCCGGAGATAACGACCGTGTCGAAACCGAAAAGAAATCCGGCAAGAGCCGACGTGAGGGACCAAAAAAAAATGCGAGCATTCATACGAAAGAGAAAGCGCAGATTACCACAGATTAATGAGATTCGCCGTGATTCAAAGTGAGGGTCAGTTCTCTGGGAACTGGCGTCAGGCCTTGGTCAGGGGATATCCCTTCTCCCGCCAGCCGCGGATGCCACCATCCATCGAAATCAGGTTGGTGTAGCCCATTTTCCGCAGGTTATCGGCGGCGAGGGCGGAGCGGAACCCTCCGCCGCAATACAGGATCATCTCCGTGTTGAGTTCGGGAACGCGCGCCTCGATGTCACGCTCAATGACGCCTTTGCCCAGATGAATGGCGCCGGGCAGGTGGTCCTTGGCGAATTCGCTTTCTTCGCGCACGTCCACCAGCAGAAACTTGTCGCCGCGGTCCATCCTGGCTTTTACCTCGTCGACATTGGTTTCGCGGACGCGCTTCCTGGCGTCGTCCACAATCTTCAAAAAGCGGGGAGGATGCTGGTGAGCCATGAGAACTCCTTTTGGTTCGCGATGAACATGCTATCAAGCGCCGCAAAATTCTGCATCGTTCCTCTCACCAGCTGCGCCCTAGACCGCACAACGTGTCATCCGAGCGGAAGCGAGGGCCCTCGGTGTCTGCGTGTGCCCGGATTACTCGCTGCGCCAGCGGGACGCCAGGTCCCTCGCTTCGCTCGGGACGACAGGCGTTTCTGAAACTTGGAACTCTTCGTGGATGATCGACTTCAGTTAGCATGAATCCGTGAAACGAGAGCAACCCACGCGCCGGACTGGCCTGGCACGCGCGCTATCGAAACTGGGATGTTGCTCGCGCTCGCAAGCCGCAGAGTTGATACGGGCGGGTCGCGTGCGGCTGAACGGCGAAGTGCGGCGCGACCCCGAGGTCCCGGTGCGGCTGGGGCAGGATCGCATCACGGTGGATGGTGCCGCGATCGCGACACAAAATAAGATCTATCTGATGTTGAACAAGCCGCGTGGACTGGTGACGACGGCGTCCGACGAAAAGGGCCGCGAGACTATCTACGCAGCGTTGGAGAAAACCGGAGAAGCGCTGCCGTGGGTCGCTCCTGTCGGTCGGCTGGACAAGGCGAGCGAAGGACTGTTGTTGCTGACGAACGATTCGGAGTGGGGCGCACGAATCGCCGCGCCGGAGACGCATCTGGAGAAGACCTACCACGTGCAGGTCGGATCGGTTGCCGGGGAGAGGCTGGCGGCGGCGATGGTGAGCGGAGTAAGAACAGAAGACGGAGACTTTCTACACGCCGGCCGCGCCCGCCTGCTTCGTGCCGGAGAGCAGAACTCCTGGATCGAAATCACTCTCGACGAAGGTAAGAACCGGCAGATTCGGCGCATGCTCGCTGCGCTCGGCGTCGAAGTGCTGAGGCTGGTGCGGGTGGCAATTGGGCCGTTGCATCTGGGCAAGCTAGCGAAGCGGGCATATCGGCATTTGAGCGCGGAGGAGAAATTGGTCCTGGATCGCGCGATGGCTAAGTTCGGACCTCGGACTTCAGACTTCGGACCTCGGCCCTTCAACCCACGGCGCCAATAGCAGGATTGGATCCATCTTGGCAACGACGAAAATCTGCCGTCCGAAATTCAGAGTTTGGGGTCCGAAGTCCGAGGTCCGGTGCACATGCTAGACTCGCCCTTCTGCATCCAGGTTCGAAACCCACATGAGTGATCCCACGTTCCTGCCAGCTGTAACCATGGCGCAGCAAATCCGCGAGAAGAAGATTTCTCCGGTCGAACTGGCCGAAATCCATTTGGCGAAGATCGAGAGACTGAATCCGAAGTTGAACGCCTTCGTGCACGTTGATTCAGAAAACGTTCTGCGCGAGGCTCGTGCTGCCGAAGCCGCCGTTGCGGGTGGCGGGCTACTCGGCCCGTTGCACGGCGTTCCCATCAGTATCAAGAGCTCGCTGGAAGTGGCGGGTTTGCGCTGCGAGTCCGGAACGCGGCTTCGTGCCGGATTCGTTGCCTCGCGAGATGCTCCGCTGGTGCAGCGCCTGCGCAACGCAGGGGCGATCGTACTGGGCGTGACCAACACGCCGGAATTCCTCATGGCATGGGAGACCGACAACCTGCTTTACGGCCGCACCAACAGCCCGTGGGATCTCGAACGCACGCCGGGCGGCTCCAGCGGCGGCGAGGCGGCGGCCATCGGAGCGGGCATGTCGGCGGGAGGAGTGGGCAGCGATGGAGGCGGCTCGATTCGAGTGCCGGCGCACTTCAGCGGAATCTGCGGACTGAAGCCGACTCCGGGTCGGATTCCTTCGACTGGGCACTTTCCTGCGTCTGGCGGGCCGTTTGCTCTGATTGGGGTGGTCGGCCCTTTGGCGCGAACGGTGGCCGACGTTAAAGCACTGTTTGAGGTCATGCAAGGACCGGACGACGGCGACGCCTGTGCAGCGCCGGTTGCCGTAAGCTGGCCGAGCTATGACGAGGTCAGAAAACTGCGCATCGGATATTTTGAGGACGACGGCCGCACGCCGGTCACGCCAGAAACGCGGGCGGCGGTTCGCACTGCTGCGGAGGCCTTGCGGAGAGCTGGATTTCAAGTGGAACCATTTCGTCCCACCGGCCTCGAAGAAGCAAGAGAGCTGTGGAAAATGTTCTTCGTGAAGATCGCCGGGATGCTCATCCAGCCGATGTTTCTGGGACGGGGGCAAGATCAGAGTCCGATTCTGCGGCAGTTTCTGGAATGGTCGGCGGATGAGCCGGAGCTTACGGGCGAATCTCTACTCGCGGCGTGGATGCGGCGTGATGCACTACGAGCGAATTTCCTGGCGCAGATGAGGAAGTATCCCATCTTGCTGTGCCCGGCAGCCGCGATCCCGGCGTTCCGCCACGGCGAGCGCATCTGGCAGATCGAGGGAAAGACCGTGAAATATCTCGATGCCTGGAGCTATACCGAATGGTTCAATCTGCTGGGCAATCCTGCGGCAGTGGTTCCGGTGAGTCATTCTGGAGAGGGCTTGCCCATCGGCGTGCAGATTGTGGGCAGGCCGTGGGAGGAGGAGCAGGTGCTGGCTGTGGCTGCGGCGCTGGAGCGGGAGTGCAATGCATGGAGGATACCGCCGATCCACTGATGGCAAGGAATTCTCGCATATAGTGCGTTTCTAGTATTTCGCTCCTCGGGCTTCGCTGTATAAAGTCATCCGCGCCTGATTTCAGGAGCTGTGGGGCTGATTTCACGGGTTCTGTTTGTGGGGACCTCATGTGGGGAATGCTGACATCGGGGGGATTTGCAGGCCGCGCTCTGTCGTGGCTGGTGTGGCTTCTGGTTCTCTCTGCAGCCTACCTCTATGCCTTTCCCCAACCGAATATCTTCTACGCGGGCGTAGTTCTGCTGCACGCGCTGGGCGGAGTAGTCGCCGCGATCCTGCTCGTTCCTACGTTGTTCCGCTTGCTGCGCAACGGAAGCTTTTCCGCGCGTGCTGGATGGTTTCTTGTAAGCGCGGGCGCCGTTCTTGGAATCATTCTGATCAAGACCGGCACTCCCCGTGCAGAATGGCGGTGGCTCTATCTGCACATTCTGATCTCGCTGGCGGGTGTAGGCTTCCTGATTGCCGATCGGCTAAGCAGACGAGGATGGTTGGCCGCCAATGCGGGCACGGCGGCGTTGCGTTCGGTGATTTGTCTGGGTCTTGTCGCCGGGATCGGCTACGGCGCGCATTACATTCGCGAAAGCTGGCAAACACGCGGGCGCATTGAAAATCCAGGCCTGCCGCCTGACAGCATGAATGGCGAAGGCGATGGTCCGAGCGGACCGTTCTTTCCCAGTTCAGCGCAGGTTTATGGCGGACAGAAGATTCCCAGCAAGTTCTTCATGGAGTCAGACTCCTGCAAGCGCTGCCACGAGGATATCTACAACCAGTGGTTCAGCTCAGCACATCATTTTTCCTCATTCAACAATCAGTGGTATCGCAAGTCAATCGAGTACATGCAGGACACGATTGGCACCAAGCCATCGAAATGGTGCGGAGGATGCCACGATCCGGCCGTACTTTATGCCGGCCTGATGGATACGCCGATCAAGCAGATTGTGCACCGGCCAGAGGCACAGGCGGGGCTGGGCTACATGATGTGCCACTCGATCGCCAAGGTGAAGAGCACCATGGGCCAGGGCGATTTTTATCTGGAGTATCCCAAGCTGCACGAACTGGCGGCGACGCAAAACCCGGTCGCGCGCGCGCTGCACGATTTTCTGATCAGGCTGAATCCGGAGCCGCACCGGCGAGTGTTCCTCAAGCCTTTCATGCGCAACCAGACGGCGGAGTTCTGCTCATCGTGCCACAAAGTGCACCTCGACGTGCCCGTCAACGCCTATCGCTGGTTTCGTGGTTTCAACGAGTACGACAACTGGCAGGCCAGCGGAGTCTCAGGGCAGGGCGCGCGCTCGTTCTACTATCCGCCCAAGCCGCAGCAGTGCGCCGATTGCCATATGCCCATGCAGGCGTCGAAGGATCAGGGAAACATCAACGGCTTCGTCCACTCGCATCGATTTCCCGCGGCCAACACGGCGCTGCCCACCGCGAATGAAGATGCAGCCCAGCTCAAGTTGACGGAAGACTTCCTGAAGAATGGCCAGCTGACCGTGGATATCTTTGCTCTGTCGCCGGCGCAAGCGCCGCAGAAGGCCGGCGCGTCGAGCCAAACGGAACTCTCCACGACGTTCGCGGTAGGCGAGGAGGCCGAGAGCAAGATCGCGGAGTCGGGTGCAGAAGCTGCTCCCGTCACTGCTCCCCTGAACCGCGTGCAGCCCGCGCTGCGCCGTGGCGATACCGTTCGCGTGGACGTGGTCGTGCGCACCAAGAAAGTCGGCCACTTCTTTCCTGGCGGCACGGTTGATGCCTACGATACCTGGCTTGAACTGAAGGGGACCGACGACAGGGGGCAGACTATTTTCTGGAGTGGCATGGTTGGGGATAACGGTCACGGCCCCGTCGAGAAGGGAGCGCACTTCTACCGCTCGCTGCAGATTGACGCGCACGGCAATCCCATCAACAAGCGCAATGCCTGGGCGACGCGGGCCGTGGTGTATGTGCGGCTGATTCCGCCGGGAGCAGCGGACACGGTGCACTACCGCATGATCGTTCCTGAAAATGCGGGAAACAAGATCACGCTGCACGCACGGCTGTGCTACCGGAAGTTCGCGTGGTGGGGAACGCAGTTCTCGTTCGCGGGCGAGCCGGAGCTGAAGGCAGGCCGCGAGGTTACTCCTGATTATGACGACCGCCCGTTTGTGTTTACCGCGCCGCTGAAAGGAATTTCGGCGAAGGAAGAAAAAATACCTGACCTGCCGATTGTCGCCATCGCCGAGGATGAAGTCACGCTTCCAGTGGTCGCGCACAATGCGTCTGCAACTCCGCCGAAGACAATCGTTCGCAAAGAGGAATGGCCGCGCTGGAATGATTACGGGATTGGCTTGTTTCTGCAGGGAGACCTGAAAGGAGCGGCGGCGGCGTTCCAGAAGGTGACCGAGGCAGACCCGAACAATCCCGACGGCTGGGTGAATATTGGCCGGTGCGCCGTGCAGGAAGGCGACATGGCGCGCGCCCGGGTCGTGCTGGAGAAGGCTCTGACCCTGTCGCCGAATCTGGCTCGGGCCAATTTCTTCTATGCCAAAGTTCTGCGCGCTGACGGCAACTATAGCGGCGCGGCGGAACGTCTGCGAAGCGTTTTGGAGCAATATCCGCGAGACCGAGTTGCGCTCAACGATCTGGGACGCGTGCTTTTCCTCGAGCGCAGATATCAAGACGCAGTCAGAACTCTGCAATCGGTGCTCGCGATCGATCCCGAAGACCTGCAGGCAAATTACAACCTGATGCTCTGCTACAACGGCCTGGGCAACGAGAAATTGGCCAAAGAGCATCAGGCGCTCTACCTGCGGTTTAAGGCGGACGAGTCGTCGCAGGCGATCACCGGGCCTTACCGCCGGCTTCATCCGGAAGACAACAACGAGCGGCAAGCGGTGCATGAGCACGTATCAGTGCCGCTGGCTGGAATGACTCGCTTGCCGAAAGCGAAGATCGCCGCTCCTCCCGAAAATTCTGCCGCGTCATCGGCCGGAGCTTCCAGATAAATGTTTCTTCCACGCAAAGAATTCACCACGGAGTCACCGAGTCACGGAGAAGTGATTTTCCTTTCTCGTCTTCTCCGTGCCTCCGTGGCTCCATGGTTGATATTCCTTGCGCTTGCGACGACGAGCCACGCACAGATCCACTTCCGCGACATTACCGCGCAGGCCGGCATTCACTTCGTCCATAACAATGGCGCCTTTGGCGAGAAATGGCTGCCGGAGACCATGGGTCCCGGCTGCGCATTCATTGATTACGACAACGACGGATATCCCGACATCCTGCTCATCAACGGTGAAGACTTTCCCGGACACCCCCGCGCCGGCGCCACCAAGCTCAAGCTCTACCACAACAACCACGACGGCACGTTCACGGATGTGACGCGCCAGGCCGGCCTGGCTGTGCCGATGTATGGGCTCGGGGTGGCGGTTGGCGACTATGACAACGATGGATTTGACGACATCTTTGTCACCGCGCTCGGGCAGAACCATCTCTTCCATAACAACGGCAATGGCACCTTCACCGATGTGACGAAGTCTGCCGGGATGTGGGGACCGAACGAATTCTCCACCAGCGCGGCCTGGGTGGACTACGACCGCGACGGCAAACTCGACTTGGTGGTCGCGAACTACGTGCAGTGGAGCGAGCAGACCGATCTCTACTGCACACTCGATGGCGCGCACAAGTCGTACTGCACACCGGAGTCGTATAAAGGCGCCTCCCTGCGGCTGTGGCACAACCTGGGCGGTGGCAAGTTCGAAGATGCAACGCGGAAAGCGGGGCTTGGTGACCCAACTTCGAAGAGCTTGGGCGTCGCGATTCTCGACTACAACGGCGACGGCTGGCCTGACATTCTGGTCGCCAACGATACCCAGCCCAACAAGCTCTACCTGAACAAGGGCGATGCAACGTTCGAGGAGCGCGGAGTCTCAGCCGGCATCGGTTTTAGCGAGGATGGCATCGCGCGCGCGGGCATGGGCGTAGACGCCGCCGATTACGACCGCAGCGGGCATGCCAGTGTGCTCATCAGCAATTTTGCCAATCAGATGGTCTCGCTCTATCACAACGAGGGCAACGGTTTGTTCGTGGACGAAGCGCCGCAATCCGAAGTCGGCCGTGCCACGCTGGTTACGCTGGGATTCGGCTGCTTCTTTTTCGATTACGACAATGACGGATGGCAGGATGTCTTCGTCGCCGACGGCCACATTGAAGATGAGATCGAGCGCGTGCAGAAGCGCGTGAGCTATGCCGAGCCGGCGCATTTGTTCCGCAATCTCGGTGGAGGAAAGTTCACCGAGGTGACGGCAGCCATGGGCAAGGTCTTCGCCGCGCCCAGAGTGGCGCGGGCCGCAGCTTATGCCGACATTGATAACGACGGCTTCCTCGATATCCTGCTCACCACCAACGGTGGCCCGGCCTATTTGTTCCATAACGAAGGCGGCACGAATCACAGTCTGCGGATCAAGCTGGTGGGGACGAAGTCGAATCGCGATGGCATCGGTGCAATCGTCCGCGTCAGCGCAGGCGGTGACAAGCAGTGGAAGATGCTGCGCTCCGGCTCGAGCTATCTGGCGCAAAGCGAACTGGTGCTGACCTTCGGCCTGGGAGCGCAGACCAAGGCCGACAACGTGGAGATTCAATGGCCCAGCGGGCAGGTGGAAAAACTTGCCAATATTCCTGCCGGCCAAACTGTCACGGTGGAGGAAGGCAAGGGCGTGATCGCCAGCCGGCTCTACGGCAGACCGATAGGCGCCTCGGCAGGCAAGGCGGCGTCGGCAGGAAAATAGAGAGCCACAATCAAAAGTTGTCATTCCGGGGAGCGAAAGCACGTTTCTCGCTTCGCTCGAAATGACAATGCTTACTCAAATCCTGAACCTGTACATTTATCTTCCATATCCGTGATCCCGGGGGCCTGTCTGTGGTTAAATCTCTGATCAGATGAATCCCAAAATCTCGTCTGCTCTCATCGCGATACTGTTGGCTGCTTTTGGCCTGCTCCCGCCCGACTCGCAACCCAACCCGGTCGAGGCTGCCCGGCAGAACAACCTGGGTTGCGCGTACATGAACCAGCAGCTCTTCGAGAAGGGACTGAAAGCGTTTCAGCAGGCCGCGGAAGCCGATCCCAAGTTCGCGATTGCGCGGCTGAATGAAGCGGTTGCCTATCTGAACCTGCAGAAGACGGATGAGGCGAAGGCCTTGCTGGAAGGCGTCGTCAAGCAGGACCCGAAGAATCCAAACGCGTGGTACAGCCTCGGCCTGCTGGCCAAGAACACGGGTGACGCGCAGTCGGCGATTGAGGCATTCAAGCATGTGAGCGAGATTGACCCGAACGACGCCGACACCTGGTATTTCCTGGGCACCTCCTACGTGCAGGCCAAAGAGTTTCCGCCCGCGATTGAAGCGTTCGAGCATGCGCTGAAAATCAATCCGCTGCATGCCTCGGCGGAGTTCGGATTGTCGCGCGCCTATCAGCAGTCCGCCGACGTGGACCACGCCCGCGAGCACCTGAAGCGGTTCCAGTACATCACGCAGAACAAAATCGGCGCGCCCATGAGCCTCGCCTACGGCGAGCAGGGTCAGTACTCGCGCGCAGTGGAATCGCCGGCCTGGGTGATGATGCCTCCGCCGCAGATCAAGGTGCAGTTCGTCGATGTGACGAAGGAAGCGGGGATTGTTTCGAAACCGCAGACCGCAGCTAGCGCCGTTGAGGACGAGGGGCCGGGAACGGGTGCCTGTTTCTTCGATTACGACAACGACGGCAAGATCGATCTTTTCCTGGCTGATGATGGTGCGCAGGGAGGAATGTCTCTCTATCACAACCTGGGCAATGGCAAATTCGAAGATGTAACGAAGCAAGCCGGACTAGACCCGAGCATGCGTGCCCGCGGTTGCACAGCCGGAGACTACGACAATGATGGTTTTGCTGACTTAGCCGTCAGCGGTGATGAAGGAATGTCGCTGCTACACAACGAGAAAAACGGGACTTTTAAAGATGTCGCTGCGACGGCCGGACTCAAGGGTGGCGCCATCGAAGGCCTTACATTTATCGACTATGACCACGACGGAGACCTGGACCTCTTCGGCGCGGGTGGAATGTGGGAGTGCATGGGCAACTGCACAGGGTCAAGTGTTGTTTGGCGGAATAATGGTGACGGATCTTTTACCGTGGTGGATATTGGCGTCTCAACACCCCTCGCGGCTGTCGCGGGTATCGGTACCGACTACAACAACGACAGGGCTGTGGACCTCCTAGTTGCAGATTGGGAGGGCGGGACGATCTTCCAAAATCCCCGTGAGGGTAAGTTCACACCTTTGCACCCGTTTACCCCCGCGGCGACCGCCGATGGAAAGCAACCGCGTTCCATCCCAACGGTTGGGATTACAGTGCTCGATTTCGATCATGATGGCTGGATGGACGTCGCACTCACTCGATTAGCCGTGCCTGCTCTCACCCTCTGGCGCAACAATCACGGCGAGTCCTTCGAAAAGGTAAGACTGCCCGAGACCAACTGGGTCCGCGCCTACGGCGTGGCCGCATTCGACTACGACAACGACGGCTGGGTCGACCTCGTCGCCGTCGGCGAGACGAAAGACGGCAAGGGCGAAATCAAGCTATTCCGCAATCTCGGCCCGGACGGTTTCAAAGACGTAACCGCCGACGTCGGCCTCGACAAAATTCATCTCGAGAGCCCTCGCGCCATCATCACCGGCGATTACGACAACGATGGTGCTACGGATCTGCTGATCACGCAGAATCATGGTCCCGCAGTGCTCCTGCGCAACGAGGGCGGTAATCAGAATCACTGGCTGCGCCTTGCGCTGAAGGGATTGAACGACAATAAATCCGCCATCGGCACCAAGGTCGAAGTCTTTTCCGGCGGCAACCGGCAGAAGTTTGAAATCTATGGCTCGAACGGTTATCTCGGCCAGAATTCGCCTTACCTCACCGTCGGCCTCGGCGATGCGAAAGAGGCCGACGTCGTGCGCATGATGTGGCCCACCGGCGTGCTGCAAGACGAAATCCAGGTCGCGGGCGATAAGCAGCAGAACTTTCAGGAGGTGGATCGCCGCGGCAGTTCCTGTCCGACACTCTTCGCGTGGAACGGCGAGCGCTACGAATTTGTTGCCGACATGCTGGGCGCGGGCGTGGTCGGCCACTGGGTTGGCCCCGGCCAGCGCGACATTCCGCGCCCGGTCGAGTACATCAAGATTGACCGTGGGATGATTCGTGAAAGAAGTTCAGACCTCGGACCTCAGACCTCAGACGTCAGACGTCCGGCGTCGACACAAACCGTTTGGCCGAGGTCCGACGTCCGAGGTCCGGGGTCTGAGGTCCGAAGTCCGAGGTCCGACGCCGGTCTGCTGAGTTTCCGCTTCATGGAACCGCTGGAGGAAGTGGTCTATCTCGATCAGGTGCGCCTGCTGGCGGTGGATCATCCGGCCGAGGCTGACGTATATCCCAATGAGTATTTCGCGTCGAACCCGCCGTATCCCGAGTTTAAAGTTGTGGTAAGCCACGACGCCCGCCCGCCGGCGGGAGCGTCGGACGAGCACGGCCACAACGTGCTCCCCGATCTGCTCGCGCATCGTTACTTTGGCGATTTTGCGCTGACGCAATTTCTCGGATTTGCCCAGCCGCACAGCCTGACGCTCGATCTGCGCGAACCCTACGCTGGCGGCCCGCTCTGGCTGCTGCTTCACGGCGAGGTCGAGTATTTCAGCGCGAACAGCATGTATGCCGCATCGCAAGCCGGAATTACGGCGACCGCGCCCTACGTGGAGGCGCTGGTTGGAAACGGACAAGGAGCCAACGAGAAATGGGAGCGCGTGATGGACGACATGGGATTTCCCGCCGGCGGTCCGCGCACCATGACTGCCGATCTCACGGGAAAGCTCCCGCGGGGCACACGGAAGATTCGCATCACGACCAATCTTCAGATTTATTGGGACAGCATTCTGGTTGACCGCACTGAACAGGTAGCGCAGCCGTCCCGGCGGCTGTCGGGCGGGCGTCCCGCCCGCCTCGCCGGGGAGTACCAGGAGAGCGAAACGTCCAGCGCAACCAGCCGAGGCGTGGGCGGGGCGCCCACGCTACAGCCGGCGGGACGCCGGCGCTACGACTACCGCCTGACGCCAGTTCCTCTGACCCACGCCGATCTTGAATTTCATGGATATCCCTTGAAGATCGAAGGCACGCCACCGGGGAAGGTGCAGTACATTTACGAAAAAGCCAGCGCGACCGGGCCTTACACGCGTCCGCGAGGAACGTACACGCGCTACGGCGATGTGCTGCCGCTGCTGACGGCGACCGACGACAAGTTAGCCGTCTTCGGATCGGGTGACGAGGTGCGGCTGGATTTCGATCCGTCGAAGCTGCCGGCTCTGCCGAAGGGCTGGGTGCGCGACTATTTCTTCGCGGCTAACGGCTATGAGAAGGATATGGATTTCTATGCCGCGGAAGGAAACTACGTCGCTCCACTCCCGTTCCTGAGCATGGGCGAGTATCCGTACGGGGCGCCCAAATCATTCCCGCTCGACGATGCGCACGTGAATTACATTCTCGAATACAACACGCGGCACATGTCGGGTAACGAGCAGCGGGGGTACTGGTTCGACTATGGGAATCACTGATGGGGCTCACAGAATCGTTTTAATAATTGACATTTCCCCACTCCCATAATCCAATAGCGGTTTCCATGGAAACCACTAATCCTGCTGCCTCCTCCACCGTGTCTGCGCCACGTCTGCGCCGGACGCTCACCCTTTGGGATTTGATTCTTTACGGCATCATCGTCATTCAACCCACGGCGCCCATGCCCGCCTTCGGAGTGTTCAGCAACGCGGGCCAGGGGCACGTGGTCACTTCCATCCTGATCGCGATGATCGCCATGGTCTTCACCGCCATGAGTTATGGCCGCATGGCGCGCGTGTATCCCAGCGCGGGTTCAGCCTACACCTACGTGGGTCGGGAGATTCACCCGGCGCTCGGCTACGTCACCGGCTGGAGCATGACCATGGATTACATGGTCAATCCGTTGATCTGCACCATCTGGTGCTCCAAGGCGATTGCCGACCTGTTGAGCGGAACCAGCCTTCAGGTTCCGTATCCCGGGCTAGTCTGGCCGATCTTCTTCGCCGGGCTGTTCACGGTGCTCAACCTGCGTGGGGTCAAAACGTCAGCGCGTATCAACGCCGTGCTGTGCGCCGTGATGGGCGCTGTGATCGTCGCGTTTTTCTGGTACACGATCCGCTACATTTTCCATCTGCCGCAGTTTCCTGAATCCTTTTTTCTCCGCCCGTTCTTCAACCCTCAGACTTTCACCGTGAACCGCGTTTTTCACGGCACGTCAGTCGCTGTGCTCACCTACATCGGGTTTGACGGCATTTCCACCTTGTCGGAGGAAGTCGACAATCCCAAGCGCAATATTCTCCTGGCTACGGTGCTGGTCTGCCTGATCACGGGGGTACTGGCGTCGGCTGAGGTATACGGCGCGCAGTTGTTGAGCTTCCACAAGTTCGGCACGGATTTCGGCCTCTTCTCGCAATACGGCGATGAGAACGTATTCAGCCACGTCGCCGGAATCGCCGGAGGCCTGTTCATGACCAAGCTCATCAGCGTCACCCTGCTGATTGCCACCGTCGGATCCGGCCTGGGATCGCAGCTTGGGGCGGCGCGCCTGCTCTATGGCATGGGACGCAGTGATGCTCTTCCCAAGAAGTTTTTTGGCGCCATACACCCCAAGACTCACGTCCCCGCGAATAACGTCATGTTCGTCGGCGTGATTGCCCTGATCGGAGCTTTCGCGATGAGCTACGAACGGGGGACCGAACTGCTCAATTTCGGCGCCCTCATCGCGTTCATGGGCGTCAATCTGGCGTCGCTTACGCACTACTACATCCGGGGCGCGGATCGCACATTGGGGCAGCTGATTCCGCCCGTGCTGGGCTTTCTCATTTGCGGGTTCATCTGGTGGCACCTTTCCCCGCTGGCGAAGGAGTGGGGCGCCGTCTGGATGTTTGCGGGCATCGCCTATGGCGCCTGGAAGACCAGAGGCTTTCAGAGCAACCTGGTGAACTTCGATGTGCCGCCGGAGGAGTCCTGATATTACAGCTCTGTTTTAGAGAGCGGCGTCAAAGTAGCGGCGGGGCGTGGTTCCCAGCGCCTTCCGGAACATGGCGATGAACGCGCTGGGCGTGCTGTAGCCGGCTTCCAAAGCGGCGTGCGTGATTTTTTCTCCCGCGGCCAGCAACTGCAGCGATCGCATCAGGCGGAGTCGCTGCCGCCATTTCCCGAGCGACAAATGTGTTTCCTCCAGGAATAATCTCTCCACCGTCCTCTTGCTGGCTCCTGCCCGCCGGCAAAGGGCTTCCAGCGAGCGCGGATCTCCTGGATTGCGTTGCAGAAACTCCGCCACACGAACCGCCCTCAGGTCCGACGGACTAGGGAGCTGAAGGGGAACTGCCTGCACAGTTTCCAGCTGGTCCAGCAAGACATCGATCAGGCGAGCATGGGTTTTGGATCTTCTGCTCATCTGGGGATACTTGCAGGCATGGAGGATCAGTTCCTGCAACAGAGACGAGACGTTCACCACGCAACAAGTTCGCGGAAGATGGCGGACCATCCGCGCCCGCAAGTAGAGGGTGCGCATGGAGACAGGTCCCGACATGACAATGCTGTGGTGCGTGCCGGCAGGGATCCAGACCGCGCGCTGCGCGGGCACGACCCATGCTCCCTGACTGGTCCGTACGGTCATCACTCCCCGGCTCGCATAGACGAGTTGGTCCTCAGGATGGAAATGTTCCGGGATCACGTGGCCATGAGCGAATTCGTACACCAGAGTCGTTACTGGGGAGGAAAGCTTTGGACAGGCGTGAATCGGTTGTCGTAAGTTCGACATTTATTGCCATAATATCGAAAGAATGCAGTTTCCTCAATCCTGTATGGTTTTGCCGTTTGTTAATCCGGATCGTCAGAGGAGGACAGGATGCTGGGTTCAACCAATATTGTGGCGTTCGTCCCGGCCAAGGATTCTGACCAGGCCAGGGCGTTCTACGAGGGTGTTCTGGGGCTGCGCTTCGTGAAAGATGACGGCTTTGCGATGGTGCTGGATGCGAACGGAATTATAGTGCGGGTCGCCAAGATGAAGGACTTCACGCCCGCGCAGTACACCATTCTCGGCTGGCAGGTTCCCGCGATCGAGAACGTGGTGCGCGGTCTCCGGGGGAAAGGTGTCCACTTCGAAATCTTCGGATTCTTCAAGCAGGACGAACTCGGAATCTGGACCGCGCCCACCGGAGACAAGGTGGCGTGGTTCAAGGATCCCGACGGAAATATCCTCTCCGTCTCCGAGCACGTGTAGCAGGGATTTGAGCAATGTGGTCAACGGGTAATTGAGTAGTTTGAAACCCAAAGAGCGCGCTGAAGCCTTCGGTTTTCAATTACCCAATTACCCGATTACCAAATTACCCAATCTTCATGGCTCCACATTCCAGCCGCTGATCTCGATCGTGGCCTTCGCCGTGCCCAAATCGCTGGCGCGATAGGTTGCCGTGACCTCGCGCTTCTCGCCCGGCAGCAGCGAAATGTAGTTGTCCTGCCAGATCACCGGCAGAATCTCCTCTCCCTTGGGGCCTTTATCAACTTTCAGCCGGACAAAGAACGCCAGACTCTTGCTGGGATTCTCCAGGGTCACATGCGTGACGGCTTCCTCACCCTTGTTCTCGGTGCGGCTGCTCATCTTCACCTTAACTTTCGGCAATTGCGAAAGGGCGGTGAAGTCGGCATAGGATTCGGTTGGAGTCATCCACCACGTAGTCTTCGCCCAATCGAGAGTTTCAGGCTTGGTCGAAAGCCAGTAGAGATTTGAGCCGACGAGTTTACCGGCGGAATCTTCCAGGCGCAGCAGGACGAAGTAGGCGGGGCTAAGGCCAGCAACGTCAGGCAGCGTGAAGATTTTGGCCGTGCTGTCAGCGGGGGCGTCGAGCGTGTTCTGCTGCGAGAACTTTTCGGTCATGTCGAGGTTGTAGATTCTTGTGGTGAGTTTGAGCGCTTTCGCGTCGTCGTACTGGCTGCTGACGACCCAGATCGAGTGATCGTCGTAGCCGTAGACGGGATGCAGCGGCTCCATGGCGCGCTTGGCGCCGAAGTATCCGCCGCCGGGGCGCAGGTAATAGTCGTAGAGGTGCCAGATCATGGAAGGCCAGGCGTTGTTGAGCATCCACTGAATCACGCCGGTCGCTTCATATTTATTGCGGCTATAGGCTTCGTACATGGCGCGCACGCCTTCGTAGGTCTGCAGTTGGGACTTCATGGCGAAGTCCTGCACGTTGTCGGACTTGCCGTAGCGGTTGGCCAGCGCTTCGCTGAATACGCCAATGGTTTTGAACTCGCCGCCGCCGGCGTGGTAGTTCCAGACGTCGTCAATCGGCCACAGGTGACCTTTGCCAACCATGGCGCGGATGCTTTCCACCGGCGGAACCGCCGGTCCCATGCTGGTTTCGGTGTTAAAGCCATAGGCACCGCCACAGCCTCCAGGATTGCACTGGCGGCGGCCGGCCTGGCCCTCGGGAGTGTCCAGTTCCCAATAGCTCGGAGCAATATACTCGTACGGCCCGGTCATCTTGACGCCGCTGTCGCCCGTGACCGAAGTCTTCTTTCCCGTAGCCGAAGAAACGACCGGATTGGGCCAAAGGAGTTCCTTCTCGACATCGAGATACATCTGCTCGACGTCCGGCGGCGGAGCATTATCGCTGCCATTCAGCCACATGACCAGGCTGGGATGGCTGCGCAGGCGGTAGATCTGGTCACGCAGCGACTGCTTGGCGATTTCAAAATCCTGCGGTTTCCATCGCGGCCAGCGTTCCCAGAAATCGCAGCAGCACCATCCCGCCATGACGAGCGTCCCCTGGCGGTCGGCGAGGTCGAAAAACTCCTGCGTCTCCAGCTTGCCTTCCAGGCGGATGGTGTTCAATCCCATGTCGCGGACGTAACGGAATTCGTCCTTCAGGCGCTGCGAGTTCTCGCGCAGCATCATGTCGGTAGTCCAGCCGCCGCCGCGAATCAGAATGTTCTTGCCGTTGATGTGAAACGCGCGCGCACCCACCGAGTTGAAGTCGGAGGTGATTTCACGAATGCCAAACTGGCTGGCCGAGCGGTCACTGACTGCACCATTTACCGCGAACTCCATGGTAAGCGGGTAGAGAAATACTTTTCCCATTTGCGCAGGCCACCACAGGCGCGGATTCGAAAAGACCAGTTGCTCGAATTTGTCGGGCGTGAAGGTGACGTCTCTTACCTCGTTGGGTGCAAGTTCGACTTCCTGTTCGAACTTTACGTTTTCGATTTGTCCTTTGAGCTTGCCCTTCACCGGCTGATTGGCGCCATTTTTCAGTTGGGCGGTGACGGTGAGCTGAGCCCGGTCGTTCGCTGGGGGATTCAGCCTCGAAACGACTGTGGGATAGCGCAACGCCACCGGACCGCTGGAGGTGAGATAGACTTCGCGCCACAGTCCCATGTTCTTGTCGGGAGGCGCGGGGTTCCAATCCACAAAGGTGATGGCCAGATCGTGTTCCGTGGGCGCGAAGACCTGTACGGCGAGAACGTTCTCCGCTCCCGGCTTCGCGGCATCGGTGACATTGAATTCATAGGTGCGCCACGCGCCGGCCACATCGTCGGATTTGGCGATCTGCTTTCCATTCAGCCAGATGTTGGCGCGGTAATTAATGCCGCCGAAATTCAGCCATACGGTCTTGCCCTTGTAGGAGGCTGGGACCGCGAATTGCTTGCGGTACCACCAGGAAACTGCGTACGGACTGTCGGGCGCCATGGGGATGCCGGAGAAGTTGGCGCCGATGGGATAGTTCATCCCAGGGAAGTCGCGCAAATTCATCCCGAAGTCCGGATCGGGGAAGGTTTTGTCCTTGACCAGCGCGGCCACCACGGTGGTGGGCACCGTGGCTGCATGCCACCCTTTGGCAACAAACTTCGGTGTTGAGATCACTTCTCCCTTAGCTTCGACCTTGGCGGAAGTCTGCAACGACCAGCCTTCGTGCAGCGCCAGCTTAGCGTCCGTGCCGGGTTTCGCCGGGGGCTTGCTCTGGGCCGAAAGAACGAAAGCAAAGAAGAATTGAGCCAGAACGAATAGAGTGATGGCCAGCCGCTTGCCTGAGTTCATGGTGCTCCTATCCATTCGCAGTTTCTGCGGGTTGTGCATGAATGGGACCGTTCGAAAAAAGTCCCGCAGAATGGATAACACTTATATTAATTCGTTTCAATAGGGGAGTTCTTCAATCGCACAGCCTGCCCGCTCCGGCGGGGAGCATGGCGCGGCGCTGGAGTTCCGTGAAGTCAGTTCGCGATGAGATTCTCCGAGCCGGTCGCGCAGGTGAAGCGACTGGCTGGTTTATAATTAAAGATTCGCCTTTCTACTTCGGAGTGACAAGAACATGATTCGATTTCTGCAAACCCCTGGCCCATTGAAGAAATATCTCCTCGGCGGACTGCTGCTGCTCATTTGCCTTTCCATGGTGTGGTACCTCGTGCCCAGCAGTGGAAACGCCGGGTATAGTTTCGGCGGGCCCGCCAAGGGGGTGGTCGCGCAGGTGGATGGCAGCGACATCACCGCCGATGAAGTTCGCCAGACGGCTCGCTCCATGCTGCAACAGCAGATGCCGCAGGGCGGCCCCAACGTGGGAGTACTGCTGCCGTTCTTCGCCCAGCGCGCAGCCGAGCAACTGATTAACCGCGAGGCACTGGTGGCCGAAGCCGGCCATATGGGCCTGCGCGTGACGCCCGAGGAAGTGAAAGACGAACTGCAACACGGACGCTATGCGGCGACCTTTTTCCCTGGCGGCAACTTCATCGGGCAGCAGGAATATGAGGACATGTTGCAGCGGGCGAATCTGACGCCCACGAAGTTCGAACAGGACGTCTCCAATGAAATCCTGATCAGCAAACTCCAGGCGCTCATTGCCGGCGGAGCCAGCGTAAGCGAAGCCCAGATTCACGAACAGTTCATCAAGCAGAATTCGAAGGTCAAGTTCGATTACGCCGTGTTGAAGCAGGATGACATCAAGAAGGGACTGCATCCCACGGAGCAAGAACTCAAGGCGTACTACGAAAGCCACAAGAATACCTACGCTAATTCCGTCCCCGAGAAGCGCAAGATCAAGTATGCCCTGATTGACACCAGCAAGCTGGAAGCCGGCGTCCAGTTGACCCGGGATGACCTGCGGGCCTACTACGATCAACATCGCGACGAATACCGCACGCCGGAACAGGTGAAGGTCAGCCACATCTGGATCAAGATGCCACTGCCCGGAGCCGATGGCAAGATGGACGAGAACAAGGTGGCCGAGGCTCAGCATCGCGCCGATGATCTGTCCAAGCAACTGAAGAACGGGGCTAAGTTCGACGACCTAGCAAAGAAGTATTCAGAAGACCCGGGCAGCGCGAACGTGGGCGGGTCATTGGGTTGGATTGGCAGGGCCCAGATGACACCCGAGTTTGAAAGGGCCGCGTTCTCGCTGGCTAAGGGACAGATCAGCGGGGTGGTAAAGAGCACCGACGGATTCCACATCATTCGTCTCGACGACTCGCAGGACGCGCATGTCAAGTCGCTCGACGAGGTGAAAGACCAGATCGAGCCCATCCTGAAGCGTCAGACAGGGCAACAGGTCGCCCAAAGAAAAGCAGAAGAGCTTTTGGCACAGGCTCGCGCCAAAGGTCTGGATGCGGCTGCGGCCATGCAGGGCGTTCCTGTGATTACGACGGACTTCTTTGGCCGCAAGGACATGCTGCCGGGACTGGGGCCAGCGTCGCAGTTCATGGATGCCGTGTTCACGGAAGTCGAGAAGTCGCCGCCGGATGTGGCGCCGGCTTCGCAGGGAATCGTGGTGTTTCAGTTGCTCGGAATCAAGCCGGCAGCGACGCCGGCATTCGAAGAGATTCGCAGCCGGGTCGAGGAAGAATTCAAGAATGAGCGCTCCAGCCTTCTGCTGTCGCAAAAAGTCCAGGAGCTTTCCGATCGCGCCAAGGCCGAGCACGACCTGAAGCGGGCGGCCAGGGAATTAGGCGCCACCGTGAAGGCCAGTGGCCTGGTTTTGCCCGATGGGCAAGTTCCCGACGTGGGCTCGATGACCGGACAGGCCGCAGTGGCTTTCAATATGAAACCAGGAGAGATCAGCGGCCCGATCAACAGCGGTGGAAACGGTGTGGTTCTCGCCCTGCTGGAAAACCAGCCACCCGCCGAAGCGGATTTTGCCGCCAAGCGCGATCAGATTCGGGATGCGCTGATGCAGGGCAAGCAGCAGGAGATCTTCGGCCTCTTCCTTACCAGTCTGCGGGATGGGATGGAGAAGTCGGGCAAGATCAAGATCAACCAGGATGAATACAAGGCTCTAACCCGCCAGGGAAGCGAGCAGGGAATGTAGCGGCGGAGACATGTCATTTCCGCGCGCCGCAGGCATTCTGTTGCATCCCACGTCGCTCGCTTCGCGCGGCGGCATCGGCGATTTCGGACCGGCTGCCTACCGTTTCGTAGACTTCCTCGCTTCCGCCCGCCAGGGCCTGTGGCAGGTCTTGCCGCTGGGCCCGGTCGGCTACGGCAACTCGCCCTATTCCTCCACTTCGGCTTTTGCCGGGAATCCTCTGCTGATCAGCCTGGAGCGCCTCGCAGAGCACGGCTGGATTGACCCGGGGAAGATTGGCCCGGCAAAGCTTGACCCAGCAAAGCTTGACCCAGCAAAGCTTGACCCGGCAAAGCTCGACGGGTCGGCGCCTGCTTCCAGCCCGGTGGAATACGACCATGTTTTCGCGCAGAAAATGCCGCTGTTGTTCGAGGCAGCGCGAAATTTCCTGCATACGGCTTCCGGCGATGTGCTGCGGCGATTGGAAGATTTCCGCCAGAAAAATGCGTGGTGGCTGGAGGACTTTGTCCTCTTCGACGCTCTGCGTGCGCGGCACAAACTGGAACCCTGGAATCGCTGGCCGCATGATCTCGCCTATCGTGAGCCTTCTGCCTTGGCGGCGGCCCGCGAGGAATTAGCCACCGACATCCAGATTCGAAGCGCGCTGCAGTTTGCTTTCTACGAACAGTGGCGGGCTCTGCGGCACTACTGCGCCGAGCGCTCCATTCGCATCGTCGGCGATGTTGCCATCTTTGTAAATCATGACAGCGCCGATGTGTGGACGCATCGGGAACTGTTTCGGCTGAATGAGGCGCTCGAACCGGAAGTGGTGGCGGGAGTGCCTCCCGATTCTTTCAGCAGAACCGGCCAGCGCTGGGGAAATCCGCTGTACCGCTGGGATGCGATGAAGGCGCGAGGTTATGAGTGGTGGATTCAGCGGCTGCGCTGGGCCACTCAGACCTGCGACTACATCCGGCTGGATCACTTTCGTGGATTCGATCAGTTCTGGGAGATCCCCGCGAGCGAGGCCACGGCGGTGAATGGCCGCTGGGTGGATGGGCCGCGCGACGATCTTTTCCTCAAGCTCCGCGAGGCGCTGGGCGGCTTGCCCTTTTTTTCTGAAGATCTCGGTTACATCACTCCGGAAGTGCACGCGCTGCGCGACCGGCTGCAGATTCCGGGCATGGCGGTGCTGCAATTCGCGTTCGGGGATGTGGGAGCGCATATCTACCTGCCGCACCGGGCCGCTGGCAAGGTGATGTACACCGGAACCCACGACAACGACACAGTGGCAGGCTGGTGGCATTCCGGGGCGGCAGAGCACGAGCGCCGCAACGCAGAGGCCTATCTGGGACGCGGCGACGAAGGCATCCATTGGGGATTCATCCGCGCCGCGCAATGCTCGCCCGCGGACCTGAGCATTGTTCCACTGCAGGACGTGCTGGGTCTGGGCAGCGAAGCCCGTATGAACACGCCCAGTCTGCATGGCGGCAACTGGCGCTGGCGCTTTGACCCGGGCCGGCTCACGAGTGACCTGGCCGCCAAGCTGGCGCTTCTGGCTGAAGTGAGCGATCGTCTGCCCAAGCCATTCGGTGCCCTGGCGGATGACAGCTTTGCCGCCTGAGAGCCGGACGTGGATTCCTGTGAATAGAGTGTTACAGCGGAGGCGCTTTGCGCTTCTGCGCAGATCGTGTATAGAGAGTACGGGAGTGTTCGCGTGAGCGAAGCGATCGTCGAAGCCGTCGGGATTGAGAAATCCTATCCGCAGCCGGATGGTACGCAAATTCAGGTTGTAGGCACCACCAATCTCGTGATCGAGCCGGGAAAGATCGTGACCCTGCTGGGGCCGTCGGGCTGCGGGAAATCCACGCTTCTGCGCATGCTGACTGGCCTCTCCCAACCGACAGCGGGAACGCTCCTCTGGCACGGCAAGCCGCTGGACGGGCAGATGCCGAACGTGGCCATGGTTTTTCAGAGCTTCGCCCTCTTTCCCTGGCTTACGGTGCTGGAAAACGTGGAGGCTCCGCTGGAAGCGCGAGGCGTGCCGGCCGTCGAGCGCCACAAGCGCGCCTTGCGCACCCTCGACACGGTCGGTCTCGACGGATTTGAGACGGCATATCCCAAGGAACTTTCCGGCGGCATGAAGCAGCGGGTGGGGTTCGCGCGCGCCCTCGTAGTGGAACCGGAAGTGCTGTTTATGGATGAGCCCTTCTCGGCGCTGGATGTTCTCACCGCCGAGAACCTCCGTGGCGAGCTCCTCGAACTGTGGCTGAACAAAAAGATGCCGACCAGCGCGATCTTCATCGTCACCCACAACATTGAAGAGGCGGTCATGCTGGCCGATCGCGTCATGGTGCTGGGAAGAAATCCGGCGCGGGTTCGATCGGACTTCAATGTGCGGCTGAAGCATCCGCGAGACCGGAAGTCGCCGCGCTTTGTAGAGCTGGTGGACTACATCTACAAAGTGATGACCGAACCTGAGGTCGAGCACGCTCTGCCGGATGCGGAAACGACGGCGGAGATCATTCTGCCGCCGGGGGGATTGACCAAAGACGCGCTGAAACGGCAGGAGGCGCCGGTTCGCACGGCCAGGTACCAGATGTTGCCCCACGCGCGCGTGGGCGGAATCGCGGGCCTGCTGGAATTGCTGCATGACCGGGGCGGCCGCGAGGATTTGTTCCGGCTGGCCGAGGAACTGGTAATGGACGTAGAAGATCTGTTGCCCATTCTGGAGGCCTGCGTGCTGCTTGGCTTTGCCTGGCTGAAAGAGGGCGATGTGCAGATTTCACCGCAGGGAGTGGCTTTTGCCGAAGCAGATATTCAGCAGCGCAAGGTCCAGTTCCGCCAGGCAGCTCTGGAGCATGTGACCATTCTGAAGCAGATTGACAGCATCCTGAAGCGGAAGTCGGATCACTCGATTGCAGACGAGTTCTTTCATGACATTCTCGACGAGCACTTTGCCGAAGATGAGGTGCAGCGTCAATTCGAGACCGCGATGAACTGGGGGCGCTACGCCGAGATTTTCGATTATGACCGCGAAAAGGGACGGCTGCTGCTGGCTGAACCGCCGGCCCTGGCAGAATCTGTTCCGGCGGCGCACAACGACTCTGCTGCTGCTGCCCCGAAATCCTGAACGCGCCCCACGGCCCACAGGAACATGACCCACATCAAACAATCCGCCGGCCTGCGGGGCTTCTCGGCGTACCGGCTATGGAGCCAGCTGCCCAGCCTCGAGATTTCCTACCTGCCCGACCTGCTGATGGGCGGGGCAGGCATCGCTTTGTTCTATGGCTTGCTGGTCGTGGGACGCACGTGGCTGGGGCCGTTTACTCCGCAAGTTGAGATTTCACGCAGTCCTCTGGCGCTGCCGGCCTATGCCGGGTATTCGCTATTGCGCATCGCGATTGCGTATGGGATGAGCCTCGCGTTCACGCTTGTGTATGGCTACATCGCCGCCTACAACCGGCGAGCAGAACGGTTCATGATTCCACTGCTCGATGTGCTGCAGTCCATTCCGGTGCTCAGTTTCCTTCCTCCCGTCATGCTTGCCATGGTGGCACTGTTTCCTGGGAGGCAGCTGGGAGTGGAGGCTGGTGCGATCCTGCTGATCTTTACCGGACAGGTATGGAACATGGCCTTCAGCTTCTACGCGTCGCTGAAGAGCATTCCTACAGAGATGCGCGAAGCGGCGAAGGTTTACGGGTTTAGCTGGTGGCAGCGCTTTCTCGAGATGGAGTTACCATTCGCGGCCATCGGACTGGTCTGGAATTCGATGATGTCGGTAGCTGGCGGCTGGTTCTTTCTGATGGCCTGCGAAATGTTTGTGCTCGGTTCACGCGACTTCCGTTTGCCCGGTCTGGGATCGTATCTCCAGACCGCGGCCTCCGCGGGTGACACCAGGTCCATCCTGTGGGGCGTCGGCACCATGATTGCGGTCATTGTGGTGCTGGACCAGTTCATTTGGCGTCCGGTCATTGCGTGGGCGCAGAAATTCAAGGTGGAGCAGGTGGAAAGCACCGATGCTCCGCGCTCGTGGGTGCTCGACATGATTCATCATTCGCGCAGTCTGGCGCGCATCCGCAAGCAGACTGTGCGCCCGCTGAGCGAACGTCTGATGCTCCATTTCGCGAAAGATGACTCCGGCGACAAGGTCATAGAGCACAGAGCCTGGAGAGTTTGGCTTGCGCGGCTGCTGGCAGTGGCGCTGCTGGCCGCGATCGGCTACGCCCTGGTTCGGGTGGCGATGCTGTTGACCGGCTTGCAGCGACCGGAGCTGCGGGAGGCTGGAATCGGCCTGGGCGTGACGTTCCTGCGTGTCAATCTGGCACTATTGCTGGGAGCGCTGTGGGCCGTCCCGGCGGGCGTGGCCATCGGCCTCAGTCCGCGGCTGGCGCGCATCGCGCAGCCTCTGGCACAGATTGCCGCTTCCGTTCCGGCGACCGCATTGTTCCCGGTGGTTCTGCTTGTGCTCATTCGCGTGGGCGGCGGGCTAGGTGTGGGCTCGATCGTGCTGCTGCTGCTGGGAACGCAGTGGTACATCCTGTTCAATGTGATTGCCGGGGCGATCGCGCTCCCGACCGATCTGAAGGAGTGCTGTTCGGTCTTCCGGCTGCGCGGGCTGGAGCGCTGGAAGAAGCTGATTCTGCCCGGAATCTTTCCTTACTTGATTACGGGATTGGTGACTGCGTCCGGAGGCGCATGGAACGCCAGCATCGTGGCGGAATATTTCCACTTCAAAGGGCACATCTATACCACCACCGGATTGGGGGCGACCATCTCTCATGCCTCCGACCAGGGGAATTTCAATCTGCTGCTGGCCGCTACCATCATGATGTCGGCGACGGTGGTCACGGTCAATCGCCTGGTATGGCGCCGGCTCTATGCTCTGGCCGAGTCCCGCTTCCGGCTTGAAACCTAAACTCCGCGACTTTCTTCGGCTGCGATCGATGTGGTTACTGCTGGTTACTACGCGGCTTACCCGCCACACATTTCATGAGCTTTTAACTTCCCCTTCATCCTGCTGCAAGGTGCCTGCGGTATTCGTTTAGCATGCCATTCAACCAGGAGTCCACGGACCGCGCTCCAGCGGCCGGCATGTTGTCGCAAGTCGCCGAGTTTCCTGCCTTGGTTGCGAAGTTGGCTCCCGGGGTAAGAGTGCGCGATCTTTACCAACGGGTTCAGCAGTCACCGGAAGGATCCCGTCTCGAAAATCTGCTGGCCCAGATGCGAGTCGAACTGAATGTGGATGCCGCTGATCAAGCGCGAATTCCCTCCAGCGGTCCGGTTGTGGTGGTTGCGAACCACGCCTGCGGCATGCTTGATGGCGCGATTCTCACCCTGCTGCTGACGCGCGTGCGGCCGGACGTGAAAATCCTCGCCAGCTTTCTGCTCGGCGATGTGCCGGAGATCGGGCAGCGTTGCATCTTTATGGATCCGTTTCAGACGGACCGCTCTCTGGAATCGAACCGCCGGGCGGTGCATCAGGCTCTTGCCTGGTTAGAGCAAGGTGGGATGCTGGCGATGTTTCCCGGGGTCGAGCTTTCGCACTGGCAGATGCCGCCGGTGCAGATTGCCGGTCCGCAGTGGAATGACGCGGCGGTGCGGTTGATTCGCCGCAGTGGGGCCTCGGCCCTGCCTGTGTACTTCTGCGGCCGCAACAGTGTTGGATCTCGGCTTCTGGGCATGGTTCATCCCAAGTTACGTACCGCAATTTTGCTGCAGGAGTTCCTGCGACAAGAAGGCAAGACGGTAGAAGTCCGCGTGGGCAGTGAAATTCCCGGCGACGCGGTAGCTGCAATGCGCAGCGATCGCGAGGCGATTGAATATTTGCGCTGGCGTACTTATTTGCTGGCGCGGCGGAACAAGCCGGTGCCATCGCGGTCGGCGCCTTTGCGGTCGCGGCTTGCGCTTCCGAGGCACCAGCCGGTCGCAGCCGCGGCGCCTCCGGCTTTGCTGGCGGAAGAAGTGAAGAGACTTCCATCTGACCGCTGTCTCATCGACAACGGCGATTTTGCCGTCTACCTCGGAAAAGCACACGAAATCCCGCAGCTCTTGCGGGAAATCGGACGGTTGCGCGAAGCGACGTTTCGCAAGGCTGGGGAAGGGACGGGCAAGAGTCTCGACTTGGACCGCTTCGACGATTACTACTGGCACCTGCTGTTGTGGCATAAGGGCAAACGTGAGCTGGTGGGAGCGTATCGCGCCGGTAGCACAACGGAAATTCTGCCGGAACACGGCATCGCCGGGTTGTACACGAGTACGCTTTTCCGCTACGACGAGCGCATCTTCCAGAAACTCGGGCCCGCGCTGGAACTGGGGCGTTCGTTCGTGCGCCCGGAATACCAGCGGCAGTACGCTCCGTTGCTTCTGTTGTGGAAAGGAATTGCCGGGCTGATAGCGATGCGCCCCGAGGTTCCGGTTTTGTTTGGTGCGGTGAGCATCAGCAACGACTACAACCAGGCGTCGCGCGAGATGATCTACCGCTTTTTCGACGCGCGCATGCAGGAGGATGAACTCGCGGGGCTGATCGAGCCGAGGCGGGCGTTTCGTCCAGCAGGTTTACGGCCCTGGGATTGCCGCAGCATGTGTCATGCTCTACGCGATCTCGACGAACTTTCCCAGCCGATTACCGACGTAGAGGCCGACGGCAAGGGGCTGCCGATTCTGCTGAGGCAGTATGCCAAGATCGGCGGCAGGCTCGTCGGATTCAACGTAGACCGCAAGTTTTCCAATGTGCTCGATGGCCTGGTCGTGGTGGATCTGCGGCAGACCGATCCTGCCGTGCTGGAGCGCTATATGGGTCGGGAATCGGCGGCTAGATTCCGCCAGTTGCATGCGGCAGTTCACTGAGGCTCGTTGGGGCGGTCATTTTCTTGGCTGCAGTTTAGTCGCCTCAGTAGGCAGGATGCACGCCTGCGTGGCGTGACTGAGCGCCGTCTCCAGGTTTTTTCCCAGGCCGGCCAGTTCTGCCGCAGTCATCAATTGCTGCAAGCGTTCGAAAAGCTGGCGCTCCTCTTTGCGGATGTGGGCCGAGAGACGCTGGGCGAATGCCGACAGATCTTTGACTGACATGTCGCAGGCCTCTGCCCAAGCGAATCTACGGCGCAGCCACACGTGATCGGCCAGCAGTTCCTCCACCAGCGGAACTAGTTCTTTGAACCTGCGGGCAACGGGGAAAAGCGCCTGCTCTTCAGCAGCGAAATGAACTCCGATTTCAGTGCGGAAGTGCTCTGCAATTTCCTTCTGCCACGCCGCGAGAACGCTTTCGCGAACCGGTGATGCGCGATCGATGCGAACGCAGAGAGCAAGAGCGTGCTGGTGCTGACGCGAGAGGGGAATCAGGCTTTTGTCGCGCAGCATGGTGGATTCCTCAACATTCAGTAAACGCTATGGTGAACGCGGCCCAAGCCGCGCCCATTCTGCACAGCGAGTTTTCCGCAGCCCGCTAGGCTGCGCCCTTTTCTTCGGAGGGTTCGCCGGTCGCTGGGCGCAGCGTAAGCCAGTCGGTGCGCACGCGTTCCCACTCCTGGATCAGCATGCCGTTGGCTTCGAAGAAGCTGCGAATGCGGTAGCGCTCCCAGCCCGCAACTTCCTCGAGAATCGGCGCCAGCACCGCCAGCGCGCTGCTGCTCAGCACCGTCCGCTTCGCGATCTGTGTCACGTTTGGCGACTCGGAGACTGCAATCGTCAACCCGTCGCGGGCATTGATGTGCAGCATGACATGAATGTCGGAACTGCCGTCGCCGGTATAGATCACATGGTCGGGACCGGAGACCTGCTGCTCCAGCAAGTGGTCCAGCACCGCGACTTTGCCGTAGCCGGCGGTGGCGCGCACGATCGTATCAATCTCCCCCGACGGTTTGTAGCGAAACACCGTACCGAAAATGTGATCGGGCGGAACGATGTCCTCGAGGGCGGATTGAATCACCTCGACCGGCGCCGCCGACAGCACGTAGAAGTCGAATTCGTGCCCGTCAACACCGTTCTTCAGAATCTGGTAGAGCAGTTTGATCTCGCCTTTCAGTCGGATCCGTTTTCCTACGTCGTGAAGATGTTCCTTCCGTACTTTCGCCTTGAATTCAGGATCGTGCAGCAGCAGGTAAGCGAGTTCCGCGCCCTGTTGCACCAGATTGATTTTGGCCATGCCTTTGGCCTTACGTTCGAACTCCTCAGTGGGAATGCCGACGAGTTCGGCGAGCACGTATCCGGAATCGTTGAAAGTGAGCGTCTGATCGAAATCGCTCGCAAAAATGTAGCGTCGCAAAGGTTTATCTGCCATGACTATTCGATTCGTGGTGCGATCTTGAGCGCTATAAAAAGAATTGATCCGGATTATATGCTTGGCTGGTTAACGCATTGCAAGTAGAGATCTGCAAATGAAGACTTGAGCGGTGCGCAGTGGTTTCCCGCCCGCGCCCGGCTGTGAAGCCGCCATGAAGATGGTGAGTGTGCAGCCAGCGATCTCTGCCTTTACTAAATTCGTAGTCGCGTCCAAAATAGAAACTTCGGCTCAGGCGCTCGATTGCGCATGAAAGCCGTGGTCTGACGAGACAATCTTAAGTCCGAAACGAAGATAGGAGCTTTCATGGTAGCGACTGGTGAACTGATCCGAGCGATGAACTACGTGGACGACATCACGGCGACTCTTCGCCGGATTTCGATTTACATTCCCAGCATGAACACGGAGGAACGGAAGCGGTTGGCCGAATACTTAAGTCCTGCTGGTGAGGCGCTCAACGCAGCCATTGCGGAACTGAAGAAGGCGGGCCAGTAAGTGGCGCCGGTCCGCACCATAGCCGTCATCGGCGCCGGGACCATGGGGCGCGGCATCGCACATGCCGCGGCGCTGGGCGGGTATCGCACCATCCTCGAAGATCTGGTGCCCGCGGCTCTGCGCAAGGCGGAGACGGAAATTCGCTCCAACCTCGACAAAGCAGTGGAACTGGGCAAGGTGACCGCGCCCGATGCCGATTCCGCCTTCAGCCGGATCGAGTATGCAGGCGCCGTTGCCGAGGCCGCGCGCGCGGCCGACCTGGTCATCGAAGCGGTTCCTGAGGAGTTGGAGTCGAAGATCGAAATCTTTACTCTGCTCGACAAGATTTGCCGCCCCAACACCATTCTGGCGTCGAACACTTCATCGCTCAGCGTGACTGAGATCGCCAGCGTTACTTATCGCGCGAAGAAGTGTGTGGGCATGCATTTCTTCAATCCCGTGCACAAGATGAAGCTGCTCGAAGTGGTGCGGGCGCTCGAGACCGATGACGATACGCTGGCCACTGCGGCCGAAGTCGGAAGGCGCATGGGCAAGGAAGTGGTGGTGATCAGGGAATCGCCGGGCTTCATCACCAGCCGCATCAACGCCCTGATCGGCAATGAAGCCTTCTACATGCTGCAGGAAGGGATCGCCTCGGCGGCGGACATTGACAAAGCGCTGAAGCTGGGCCTGAATCATCCCATGGGGCCGTTCGAGTTGGTTGACTTGGTGGGGCTCGACACGCGTTTGAGCATTCTGGAATATCTGCACAAGTCGCTGGGAGAGAAATATCGTCCCGCGCCGCTGCTGGTGCAGTACGTGAAGGCGGGCCGACTGGGACGAAAGTCAGGACGCGGGGTGTATGAGTACCCGGAACCCGTAGCGGCTGAGAAGCCTATGACATCCTTCTAGGTCGGACCTCGAAGGGGGCGCTGTCTGAGTCGTGCGGCTCAGGCAGGGCTATCGCGCCGGAGCGCAGATGCGGCTTGGGTTTGAGCGGGACAGGAACAGGCGCCTCAGGGACTGGGGGATTGGGTGGATCGTGGCGCTTCATTTTGAGCGCGCGCTCAGCGTCGTCGTAGGCTGCAGAGACCTCCTCCAGCACTTTGGCTGCGGCCTGGTTCTTGGCTGCTTCGGATTGCCTGGCTTTACGCCTTCGCTTGTCGCGTCCTTTTCCCATCGTGATTGTTCATGGTACGCCCGCGGGCGCCCAGTCATTCAAGTCGTAAGATGTGGGTTGTCCACGATGCTTTCATGGCATGCACTTGCGGCCGAACGTTAGTCCTGCCAGCCCGGCGACTTTTTCCTCCTTAATCCCCTTGCTCGCCACCAGCACGTGAAAGCTCTCGCCCATGCCTGCGGGCGTGACCAGATGTTTCAGCTGCAGGGCAACTTTGGCGCGCTCCTGGGGCAGGCGGCAATCTTCAAACGCGTCGGCAAACTGATTGGCCTCGCCGATGCCCATCAGGAACTGAGACTGCGTCAGGAGCCTCTGCGCCTGCATGCCTTGCTCTTCCGCGGCCGCGGCGAGAGCGGTGAAGTTCACATCGGCGGTGATGTCCTGTTCGCCCGGAGCTTCGTACGGATTCGCGCTGACCGAATGCTGGCGAATAGCCTTCAGCGTTCCACGATGCCGTCCCGCAAGCTGCTCGGCGCGCGTGTAGCCGTAGTCAATCGCGATGAAGAAGCCTTGGTGAATCTCGCTCGAGACTTGTCTTGCATATTGTTGCGCCGCTAACGGAACTTCGACGCGTTCTCCGGCCTCGGGATGAATCGAGTAACGATCGAGGAATTCGAGTTCTTCCGCCGACGCTGGAACCCACGTTTCGACAAAGCGTCCGCTCTGTGAATCAACGCGGAGCGAACCGCGGGCACTGACAATTTCGACCGGCAAAGCATCAAAGAATTCGTTGGCAAAAACGATGCTCGGAATCGCATCGGCAAAAGCCCCGCGCCCTGGGTTCTCGTTCGGCGCCATCACCGCGTCCGCCGAGGCAGCTGGATTTTGGGTGGCGCAGCGCTTCAGCGCTGCGATATGCGGTTCGCTTTGAGTTTGGGCTTTAGCCCCTGAGGGTCCGCTCCTCTCGGCTTGGGAAAGGTCGTCCATGAGCACAGCTTTCCCTGCCGCGATGTGCCTACTCAGCGTTTGTTCAACACGCCCTCGCAACGCCGGTGAACTTTCGACGAGCACATAGCGCAACGCGCGAAAGAACTCCGGAAACTTCTTCTCCGACCAATCCAGCACGTCCTGTGCGAAAAGGCCACGGCCCGGACCAAGCTCTTTCACCGTGACGCTTTGAGGGAGGCCCATCACGCGCCACATTTCTTCGCACTGGCGCGCCAGCAGTCGCCCGAAAACCGCGTGCACATCGCTCGACGTGTAGAAGTCTCCGGCCTTGCCGAACTGCGCTGCGTGACGCGAGTAGTAGCCGAGTTCGGGATCGTAAAGGCACAGCTCCATGTAACGCGAGAAGGGACTCGGGCCGCGTTCGCGAATCTCCAGCTCGATCTTCTGGCGGAGTTCGTTCACAGTCCCTTCTTCTGGCGGTCGGCGCGGTCCTGCGGCGTGCGGATGAACATCTCGACGAAATAGTCGTGCAGGGCATCATAGAGCTGGCGTTGGAAGCTCCATTCGAACTGCGGGTCATCCAGGTCGCGCGGGTGTAGATCGAAATGGTAAGTGTGCACGGGAATGGATGCATCCTTGAACTGAATGATGGCTTCAACGCCCTCGCCCTTCGCGCGCGCGGAGAAATTCAGCAGGGGATGCTCGTACAGCTTGAGCTGAGCCAAAACGCGGTCGAGGCGAGAGTTGGATGTTTCGGGCACAGGGAATTGTAGAACAAACCATTGACCGATGTACAGGAATCCTGTACGCTTCTACTGGAGGCAGCTTTTGACCGAAACCACGTATACCAGCCTACGCCAGAGTCTTGCCTCGGTGCTCGACCGCGTGGCCAACGACCATGAAGTCGTGATCGTGCGGAGGAAGGGTGACAAGAGAGTCGCCATGGTTCCTGCAGATGAACTCGCCGGACTGCTGGAGACCGCGCACCTTTTGCGTTCGCCTAAGAACACGCGGCGATTGTTGACCGCGCTGCGACGCGCGACAGCAGGGAAGGGCAAACCGGAGCGGCTGGATAAATTCCGCCGGGAGATGGGGCTTGCCAGCGAAGGTTGAGCGGGAGGCCGTATTTCATCTCGAGTTCAGGCAAGATATTCGTTACTGGGTCGAAACGGATCGGAAAATTGCGCTCCGCGCCTTTGAACTCATTGAGGGCATCTTGCGCGACCCGTTTACCGGAATTGGAAAGCCAGAACCCCTCAAGTATGTGCTCGCAGGATGCTGGTCTCGCAGACTCACCCAAGAGCACCGCGTGGTGTATCGCGTGAGTGAACGAAGGATTGACTTTCTACAGGCTCGGTATCACTACTGAACGCGGGAATGTCTATTCGTAGCGCAAAGCTTCGATTGGGTCCAGCCGCGCGGCCTTGATCGCGGGCAGCATGCCGCTGACAATGCCCACAAAGCTCAGAATAACCGTAGACCACATGAGCGTAGCGGTATCGATGTAGAGATGAATATCGCCCTCGCTGGCGTTTTCTTCAAACGCGCTCCACAGGGTCAAAGAGCCCACCGACCAGGATACGAGATAAGCGAGCACCACGCCCAGCAGGCCGCCTAGAGCGGTAATCACCAGAGCTTCGGCCAGAAACTGGAACAGGATGTGCCAGCGGCGCGCGCCCAGCGCCTTTTCCACGCCGATCTCGCGCGTGCGCTGCGTCACCGACACCAGCATGATGTTCATCAGGCCGATGCCTCCAATGCCCAGCGTGAGCAGGCCGATAAACCCGAGCAGAATTTTGATGCCGGTCGTGATCACCTGCAAGTCCAGGAGGTCGGCAAAGACGTCGAACACGAAGATGGCGCGCTGATCCTTGGGATCGAAGTTGTGGTGGAAGCCCATGGAGTCGCGCACAGCCTTCACGACTCTGGCGTGATCGCCTTCGTACTCCATGACGATTGCATTCAGGTAGTACGTGTTCGCCAGGTCGCTCATCGCGCTGTAGGGAACGAAAACGTGCTCGTTGATGTTGTCGTCGCCATTCTGAATCTGATGTTTAAGGATCCCGACGATCTGATAAGAGATTCCGTCGAGGCGGATGTTTTCGCCCAGCGCATTCTGACCGGAGAACAGCTTCTTCCGGGCGTCATTGCCGATTACGGCGACGCGGGTGTGGGTGAAATCGTCAGCTTCGCTGAAGAAGCTGCCCTCCGCGACCTCCAGCTTGCGCATGCGGCCGTAGCCGGCGTAGACGCCGCTGACGCCATAGTTCGCGCTGCGAGTACCGTAGGCGACCAGACAAGTCTTAGAGGTTTCGGGCGAAAGCCGCTTCAGTAGGGGAACTTCGTTGCGGATGTAGTCGATATCGTTGACAGTTAGCCGTACTTCAGTTCCCGCTTTGGTGCCTCCCGCCTGGAGTTCGGTGCGGCCGGGAAAAATGAAGACCAGGTTGGTACCGAAGGAGCGAAAGGCCGACCACAATCCGCGTTCGAACCCGGTGCCATATGCGAGCAGGAGCACGACCGTCGCGATGCCCCAGGCCATGCCCAGCATGGTGAGCAGGCTGCGCCGCCGGTTATGGCGCAACGCGTTGTAGGCCTGAGATGCGATGTCGAGGATCATCGTCGCCCTTATGGGACTTGCCGATCGCCGATTGAAAATCCAACACGCGGCGTATCACTCAGCAATAAAGAATCAACAATCGAAAATCGAAAATTGGCAATCGAAAATCTCTCTTCATTCCTGCCGCAGCGCCTCCACTGGGGGCAGCAGCGCGGCTTTGCGCGCCGGATACAGACCCGCGGCGATGCCCGCGATCGCCAGTGAACAGATCGCGGCCAAAGCCGACGCCGGAATGATTCGGGGCGTATCGAAGCCCTCGGGCGCCGGCAGCATAGCCAGCAAAGTCACGAAGCCGATGGCAACGGCCAATCCAATTCCTCCGCTAAAGGCGGTGAGAAACGCTCCCTCGATGAAAAACTGCGTCAGAATGGCGCGGTAGGTCGCCCCCAGAGCTTTGCGCAGGCCGATTTCTTTGGTTCGCTCCGTCACCGAGACCAGCATGATATTGATGATGCCGATCGCGCCCAGGCCCAGCGTCACCACTCCGACCACCCCCAGGAACCAGTCCATGGCATCGAAGATCTTGCCCACGCGCTTCATGTTCTCGATCGTGTCCCAGTCGTCGAACGCATCCTCCAGTTTCGGATCGAAGCCATGGCGGCGGGCGATGATGCGATGAAGCTCGTCCTTGGCCTCGGCATGCAGGCCCTTGGTAATGGGTTGATAGTTCAGGAACGAGATTGCGTCTTCGGAGTTGGCCTTGGTTAGCGGGAACAGATTGCGCATGGTTTCGACGGGTATGAAGATCCGCGCATTCGTGCCATTATTGCCATCGCGACCGACCTTGGCGACCACGCCCACGACGTCGAAATTGATCCCATTCAGCAGAATGGTCGAGCCCACCGCCGGGCGTCCCGGGAACATGTTCTTGAGCAGTTCCCATCCCACCACGGCCACGCGGCGGCGTTCGGAGTTGTCCTCGTTGTTAAACCAGCGGCCCGGATCCACGGGCACGGTACGAATGCGGTTGTACTCGGGGGCTACGCCGAACACCTGCCCATTGGTCGAGCCGTAGTCGCTGACCGCGCGAATATCCTCACGGTTCAGCACCGGGGACAAGGCACCCACAAACTGGGCCTCATTGCGGATGGCGAGGTAATCCTTGTAGGTAAAGTAATAGAGCTGCCCCGACTGTGTGCTGCCCTCGAATGCCGGAATACGCCCGGGAAACATAAACATGATGTTTTGTCCGAGATTGGAGAGTTGCTTTTCCTGGCCGCTGCGGAAGCCTTCTCCCAGGCCTACCAGCAGCAGCAGCGAGCCGACTCCCCAGGCAATTCCGAACATGGTGAGGAACGAGCGCAGCTTGTGCGCCCACAGAGTGGCCAGCGACTGCCGGACGATGTCAAACAGCATGCGCATGGATCGGCTCGCGGAATCTCGCCCCCACGCCTCCGGGGAGGAGCGTGGGGGCCCCGGGTAACGTTCAGGCGAGGGGTCTCAATCCCGCCCAACCATCTGACCAGAGATACGCAGCCGGGCTATGCAAAGTTCCCTGCTGGCATGTGCTCACTTAGACCCTGAAAGAGGGAAAAAGGTTAGCCGGAAAGGCCGATTCCGGTGGCCCGTGGGAGCGCATAAGAATCAAGTTTGCAGGTCGCCTGCCGATATTGCGTACGTAGGCATCGGTCACGCCGGGAGGTGCTGTGTTGTCGCACAACGAAGTTTTCCCCTGGGACGAATCGCCGCATGCGCGCGGTCCTAACCAGCCCGTCGAGTTCGCCCTGGACTCTAAGAAACAGCTGGTCGTCGTTAGGTTTGGAGGAAACGTGACGGCCGAGGACATTAGGCATTACGTCGAGCGGTTGCTGGCAGATCCGCTATTCCAGCCGACTTTCTCAGAAATTGTGGACTTGAGCGCAGTCGAAGAACTCGACCTGCAGGCCGATGACCTTCTGAGATTAGCCGATGAGATCGATCCCTTCTCCGATAACGCGAAACGGGCGTTTGTAGTTCGGAACTCGGTTCAGAACCATGCCGCCCGCATGCATAGAGCTTTGCTGAGCCGGGAAACTATTGGGATTTTCCGCTCTTTCGAAGAGGCGGAGCGCTGGATTTGCGGCTGAGGCCCGGCATCCAGCCAGTCTGCGCGTTCTTCTTCGTCCTGGGGTGCAGGCAGAACGCTTCCTTCCGCTACTCTCTTTCCTTAGGCCGCTCGTAGGCCTTCTGCAAGTATTTGCGGGCCTCTTCGAGCGCGCCGAAGGTGTTGTCGTTGGTCTGGAGGGCTTGACGGTATTCGTTGACCGCCCGTTCGCGCTGGCCGGTGATGTCGAAAATTTTTCCCACCATCAGGTGGCTCCACACTTCGGTCCATCGCGGTTCGCCGTCTCCGTTAAGAGACTCGCGGTAAGCGTTGGCCGAGGACTGGTAGTTTCGCTGCAGGAAGAAGACCTCGGCAATGCGGTAATGAGCAAGTGAACTGTTCTTGTTGAGATCAAGCGCCTTGTTGTATTCGGTGAGGGCGCCCGATAGGTCTCCTTGTTGCTGCAGGGCCTGCCCCCGCAAGACGGCGGCGCGCAGCTTCACGTCGCTGGAATTGGTCAGCACGTGATGGTCGGGATCGACCGAGATGCGCCGCGGGCGGCCGAAGGTTTCGATGGTGAAGGGCGAAGTCGTTCCCACCACATCGATGCGTTTGTTTTCGGTTTTTCCGTCGGTATCAATCCTGATGTCCACCGGCATGCGGAACAGGTCGAGATCCTGCGAGATTTCACCGGTGACGCGAAACCCGGGAAGCTTATCAGCACCCTGCGCCGTGGCGGCCGCGCCGCCCAGACGGTAGGTGGTGTACTTTACCTTGAATTCGGGTGCGCCGGTCGAATCGAGCCACTGGGAGAAGAACCAGGTGAGCTGGTCGCCATAATTCTTCTCGGCGATGGTCTGAAAGTCGGACATGCTCGCCGATTTGCCCGCGAACTGCTCGGCGAACTCGCGCATGGTTTTGTTGTATTTGTCCTCGCCCAGCACCCAGCGCAGCATGTGCAGGATCATCGCTCCTTTGTCGGTGGCCAGCGACTGAAACTCGGTAGAGAAAATGTCGAGCTTGCTGGCGCTGGACAGAGGCACTGTGTCATAAGCCAGAGCGCCGACCGACATGTCTTTGACCGCTTCTTCCAGCCCCGCCGCTCCGGCGGCGCTCTCGACGTACATCGCTTCCGAATAGCGGGAGAAACCATCGCTAAGCCACCAGTCGTCCTTGGTGGCAGGACTCACCGAAACGCCCCACCACTGATGGGCAATGGCGTTGGCCAGCAGCCGGTAATTGGTCCTCTCGGTGATCGAAGTTCCCCGCAGCCCTGCGATCCCCGGAGCCCAGGCGTAAGGGACTGTGTCTTCAGGCAATTCGACTACGCTGAGCTTCTGCGACGGCGGCAGGCCGTAGAGCGTAATGAAGTATGTGAACTCCTGCACCGCCGTGGTGGTGTAAGTCGGCGCCAGGCTCTGATGTGTGGGCTTGAAGAACACGTGCAAGTCCATCCCAGCTTCGTCGCTTTTATACTCCTGAAAAACTCCGGCAATGATGGTGCCGGGGAAGCTGGGCTTGGTGGAGACAAAAGTGAACGTCTTGGTGGGCAGGACGCTGGCATTGGGCTTGTTCGACGCCGCATGTTCGGTAACGCTGGCGGTGCCGCTGCCGATCACAAACATGTGCGCCGGCAGGGTCACGCTGATGGTCGAGGTAAACCGGTTGAGACCGAAGCCGCTGACCGGAAACCAGCGTCCGGCATACAGCAGGTAGCTGGTATCGTCGCTGATATAGGCCAGCTTAAGGCCGGGCACGGGGCTGTTGTCCGCGTTTTCCAGCTGGCCTTCGTAATCGAAGGTCAGCGTGGTAGAGGCGTCTTTCGCCAGGCCCGCGGGCAGCGGAACGCGCACCGTGGAATCCTGAGTGACGCGCTCGGCGGACAGCGGCTGGTTCTTCTCGTCAACCACCTTGGTGACCCGCAAATCATTGTGCAATTCGAAGACGGCGACGCTCAAATCCTGCAGGGCGGTGAATTTGACCTTGGCGTGAGCTGTGATCTGGTGAAGATGAGGGTCCAGTTCAGCCACGATCTGGTAGTCATCCACGCGCAGGTGAGCCTTCTCTGCTCCCCATGAGGGCAGCGCGAGCAGAACTAGGAAGTACAGAGTCAGGGAACGCGGGAGCACGCGCAGTAGGCGCCGCAGGTCTTTGGCCATTCAGGAGAATCTCCAGAACATGATAACGCATTTCCTATGATGAAGGTTCTCACGCAAAAGATGTGCGAGCACAAGCGGAAGACGCACCGTCGGGCTTTGCCGCCCGCGTATTGTCGGGCGGCGAATGCGATTACGAGATTCGAGCGCCCCCTCGCCTAATTCCGGGTCGCTTGCGGGTTTGGGGCGTGGGACGTTACCTTGTGCAGGAAAAACTCCTCAACCACCGCGCCGAATCCTGTTCCTCCAATCCCGATCAATGCATTTTCGAAAGTAAGCGCTACGCCGCGGTTTGAGGCCGGGTAATAGGCGTTGGAAAGGCCGCCCGCAGCCAGGCTGCCGAGCATGTTTGAGTAATTCGCCTGCCAGCGTCCGTTGTCGCCCTTGCAGATAACCGCATTGGCCAGGGCATAGAGGAACCTCGATTTCCGGGTGCCGGTTCCTTTGTAGAAGTAGCGGGGATCCTGTTTGAAAACCGAGGGTAATATCACGCTTCCGATAAAAGTTCCGGACACGATGTCGGTGTAGGTTGCGCCCAGGCGCTTGCCGTAACCCTGCGCGCCCTGACCATAACCGCTGAACCTGTTTTTAGCCTGCTCAAGTCCGGCTAAGACGCCGGAAAAACCGAACACGACCGGGTCCACGGTGGATTTCCATCCCAGGTTGAACTTCTGCTTGGTAGTGAGGGGAGCGGCGTCGGGAATGTAGGTGACATAATAGTTGGGAACGAAGCCGAACACCCGCTGCGTCTCCTCGACATGCATCTGTTCTTCAGCGACTTCTTCCTGCGTCTGGGTGACGTTGACCTCGACCATGGTGGCCACCACGAGTTGGATCTGAAGAGTCAGGTAGTCCTGCCCGGCCTGCAATACGCCAGACTTTATTTGTGTTGCGAATCCGGGCGAAGTGACCGAGAGTTCAAAGGGCCCCGGCGGAACCTCGTCAAAGGTAAAATTTCCGTCATTTCCCGACAACGATTCCCTAGGGACCGATCCTTCCCGCGTCAAGACGATTTTGGCGTTCGCAATAACAGCTCCATCCTTATCCACAACCGTACCGCTGATGCTGCCTGATTTCGGCTGAGGGGCTGGGTTCTGAGAGTTCGACTGTTCAGGCGCCTCCGGTCGGCTGGCCTCTGTCGCGGCCGCGGCAGGAGTCTGTTGGGATTGCGCTCGCGCGGGAACAGCGGCCATTCCGAGGATGAATATCAATAGCGCGAAGCTCCACGTGGCCAGACGAAGAGTTGGCGGCAGGATGGCGAGCGTGCAGTGCCCGCGCGCGCGATGCTTTTGACACTTCAGCGTCTGTGTCAGTCCCACCACTGCCTCTGCTTGATCGGTCTTAATGTCCGGCGTGCGTTTAGTTTCGTGTCAGCCACAAATCTGGGTCGAGGTCCGTGGAACGGGTCGACGCCTTTACTCAAAACTACATTAGTGTTGGTCAGATACGCGAAAAACTTTAGTACTGTTATTTATTGGATGCACCTGGGTTGCCCAGCGAGAGGATGATCTCGGCGGCGCGGTCGGCGGGGTGTATCGCAGTCCCCGAAGCAGGTGCAGGCGCGCGCAGGCGAGCCTTCACTCGGGCCAGGCCCTCCAGCATGCGATCGCGGGCGGGACCGTCGGCGAGGACGCCTCGCAGCCGGGCAACTACGTTCGCGGCCGTGAAATCCTGCTGCACGAGTTCGGGGACAACTTCCTCTTCGGCAATCAGATTGACCATGGCAAATCTGGGAACTTTCACCCGCGGCTTGCCCATCAGATACGTCAGCGTGGAGACCCGGTAGACCATCACGAAGGGCGTGTTCATCATGGCCGCCTCGACCGTCGCCGTGCCGCTGGCTACGATGCCCGATCGCGAATGCCAGAGTGCAGGGAGAGCCTCGGAAACCAGCGTGATCTTCGGTCGGCCGGCCTTCTCTCGCTCCACCAGCCCGCTGAGGAAGCTGCGGTCGAGCGTGGACGCGACCGGGAGAAGGAATTCATAGGCGTAGCCGAGCAGAGTCGCGGATTCCAGGATCGACGGCAGGTTCATGCGCACTTCTTTTACGCGGCTGCCGGGCATCAGTGTGATCCACTGCTTCGCGGGATCAAGCTGGAATTGTGCAGCGTAGTCGGCGCGGTCGATGACGGGGTGAGGCAATTCGGCGAGCGGGTGACCGACGAAGGTCGCATCCACGCCGCGATCACGGTAGAACCGCTCCTCGAAAGGGAAGATCACGAGAGCCTTAACAATGTAGTCGCGGAGCAGACGCACGCGTCTTTGACGCCACGCCCAGAATTGCGGCGCAACGTAATACACCGTAGGAATACCGCGTTTCTTCATCTGCCGCGCCACGCGCCAGTTGAACGCCGGAGAATCAATGACGATGGCAAGGTCAGGGCGGTGCCGGTCGGCCTCGTCGATCAGACGCCGGTAGCAGCCCAGGATTTTCGGCAGCCGGCTGAGGATCTCGGTGATCCCCACGACGGCCAGATCCTTGGCGTCAACGACCGTGTCGCACCCCGCTGCGCGCATGCGATCTCCGCCTACACCGAAGAAATCGAGCGGTGTTGATTGTGTGGGAACGGGCGCCTCGCCCGTACGGGCGGTGCGCAGCTCCGCGGGCTTTTGGCCGGCAGCTCGTTGTAACGCCTTAATCAGCTGCGCGCCATACATCTCACCAGAAGCCTCGCCGGCGGAGATCAGGATTCGCAAGTAAGTATTGTAAGGCCCTCCCTTGCGCAACGTCAGCCCGTTCCGAATTACTTGATCTCCACCTGATCGATTTCGAATTCGAATTTCCCGGGCTCGTGGCCACGGGCAAAAACAAGTCCCCTGAGATCCCTGCCCTCAGTCTGAAACATGGACATGGCAAACGAATACTGCTTCCATTCGGGGCCAGCCACGAAGGGCTGCATCGCCGGCGTTCCTCCCGCAGTGCTGCCGGTTATAAGAGCCAGGACGTAGGTCTTACCATCGCCCTTTGCCCAGAATGAGATGGTCTTCTTGCTGGAGAGATTGACCGCCTCCATCGCCGACGAACCGGGAGCGAACATTGCTCCCGACCAGGAGAACTCTGGGCCCGCTACGATTTCTCCGGTTACGCGCAGCGCTCCTTTAGCGCCGTTCACTCCGCCCTCGACCACCTGCATGGATCCGGTGGATTTGCCGCCCATTTCTGCGTCGGTGGTGGTCATCCACGATCCGTAGTTCGCCGAGATTTTCATGTCATCAAACGTGCTGACCACGCCCGACTCCGATCCCGCCGGAGGTGGCGGCAGTGGCGGCCCGCCGGTCCCGCCGTCCGTCCCGGTCACTGTCAGGGCGACCGCACTGGTCTGATCTGAGCTCGGGCCGACCATCAGGTCAAAGACTCCGGGTTCGACGACCCTGTGCATATCAATGTTGAGCATGGCGAGCGCGTCGGGCGTGATGGTGAACTCGATGGTCTTTTTCTCGCCCGGTTTGAGGGTCACGCGTTGAAATCCTCTCAGCTCCATAACCGGTCGCGTGACGGATGCAATCCTCTGGTGAATGTAAAGCTGGGGCACCTCGTCGCCCTCGCGCGAGCCGGAGTTGGTCACGTCGACGCTGACCTTGGCAGTGCCGCCGGCGACGATTTGTGATGGTTCGACGCGGAGATTTTCAAACCGGAAGGTGGTGTAGCTGAGTCCGTAGCCAAAGGGAAACAGCGGCTTGCGTGTGCTGAATGCGTAAGTCCGGTTGGCGGACGGCTTGTGATTGTAGAAATCGGGCAGATCTCCCACTGAGTGTGGGAACGTAATGGGCAGTTTTCCGCCTGGATTCACATCGCCAAACAGCACGTTGGCTGCGGCGGTGCCGCCTTCCTGACCCAGGTACCAGCCCTCGAGAATCGCAGGCGCGTGCTCGGCAATGTAGTTGATGGAGAGCGGTCGGCCATTGATGAGGAGCACCACCGTAGGCGTGCCGGTTTCGATGACGGCCTTGACCAGGTCGTTCTGCGCGCCCAGAAGGTCGAGAGAATCGCGGTCGCCGAGATGGTTTTCGGCCCATGCTTCCCGGTTAGTGGATTCGTTTTCGCCGACCACCAGAATCGCTACATCCGCCTTCCGCCCGGCGTCCGCGGCAGCCTTCACACTGTCTTGCTGGGTTGCGGGGTCGATGAGATGAACATTGTTAGCGAACCAGCCGTGCCAGTCGGGCTTCGCGTCGGTGATCTTGCAGCCTTCCGCGTAAATAACGTTCGCCTTCGATCCCACGCGGTCACGAATGCCTTGCAGAATGCTGACGCTGTGCGCGGGTCCACGGCTGTAGCCGCCCAGGTGGATGCCATCGGCATTGGGGCCGATTACGGCGATGGTCTTGAGCTTGGCCAGGTCGAGCGGCAGCAGATTCTTGTCGTTCTTAAGAAGCACGACCGCCCTCTGCGCCGTCTTTAGAGCCAGCGCACGGTGTTCGGCGCTGTTCGTGACCTTCTCGGCGTAATCGGGATCCACATAGGGATTCTCGAAAAGACCGAGACGGAACTTGGTGGCCAGGACGCGAGCAACCGCCCGGTCCAGTTCAGCCTCTGGAACGGCTCCCTGTTTCACCTGCCAGAGCAGAGTGCGGTAGACCGAGCCATCCGACAAATCGTAGTCCACGCCGGCGGCGAGGGCGAGGCGCGCTGCCTCGGCGTTATTGGCCGCCACGTGGTGGGTTTCGACGAGCATCTGGAGACCTTCGCCGTCGGAAGTGACGTAGCCGCGGAATCCCCACTCCTGCCGCAGTACCCGGCCGAGCAGCCAAGGGTTGATGTGCGACGGGATGCCGTCAATCTCATTGTAGGAAGCCATGACGCTGCCGACTCGCGCTTCCTCGACAGCGGCTTGAAACGGCACCAGGAAGTTCTCGCGAATGATGCGTTCGGAGTAGTTGCCGGGCGCGGTGTTGGTGCCGCCTTCCGGTTGCCCGTGCACGGCGAAGTGCTTGGCGGTTGCCACTACGTGGTGATGGTCGATGAAGAAAGAATCGCCTTGCAGCCCTGTGATGGCGGCTACGCCCATGCGGGAGGCCAGGAACGGATCTTCGCCGTAGGTCTCCTCCGTGCGTCCCCAGCGCGGATCGCGGGCAATGTCGAGCACGGGGGTGAAGACCTGACCTGTGCCGGCGGATCCAGCCTCGTCACCCGCGGCAGTGAAGACCTGATGAACCAGTTCCGGATCCCAAGTGCTGGCGAGGCTGAGCGCCTGCGGGAAACTTGTGCTGCCGTATTCCATAAATCCGTGAAGCGCCTCTCCCATGAACAGCGCGGGAATGCCGAGCCGCGTCTTCTCCTGAAGATAGCGCTGGACGCCGTTGCGGAGAATGGCAGCCTTGCGCGGCGGGAAGGGCTGGTCAGGGTCCCACCAGCGCAGCAGCACGGCGCGCGCAGACTCGGTGGTGTAGGTACCGGTTGGATCGATGACCTGGGTCTCGGCGCGGGAGCCGCCAGTGATCTGCTCGACTTTTTCCTCCAGAGTCATGCGCGAGAGCAGGTCGGTAACCCGGTCGTCAATGGCCAGATTCGGGTTGCGGTACCTCGGCGCAGATTCCGACGCGGGAGAAGGCGACCGGGATGGCGTCGGAGAAGGCTTAGCGGTCTTGTCCTGACCGGCAGCGATCGCGCAGACCAGATTCAGAACCAGGGCCACGCCCAGAACGGATTGGGGCAGAATATTGCGCTTTTGGATTTTCATATGAATGGATAAAGCAGCAGCCTCCTAGAAGACGCGATAATGCTACTCCGAGAAACGCAGTAAAAGGGGGGAGAGTTCCGCCTTTTCGTGACTGTCATCGTATGGACAACCTTCCCGGCCGCCCTGCCGGGCGAGACCCATCGTCTTTGCTCGGCGCCTCGATTGCCAGACTTCGGAACCGAGCAAGGACTGGGAGGTTACTTTTGTGGGGACCTTCTGCGTGACTTCTGTAGTACCCTGATCTCTGCAATCTACCGTGGAATACAGCAGTGCGCAGGCGCATAGTACTTGCGTGATGGGCTCGAAGCCGGATTCTGTAGCAGATCATGGCCTCCTCGAAAACAATTGAGCTTGGGACTCAGCCAGCCCCTCAAACCAGCACCTGCCCGGTGTGCTCCAACCGGATGTCTCCCTACCTTCGCGGAGTCGCAGATTCGGTCACCGGCCGGCGATTTGACGTGTTGAAGTGCGAAGCCTGCGGCGTCGGTGTGACGCACCCGTTTCCCGAACAATTGCAGCCGCATTATGCCGGATACTATGGTTCGCGTCATGGCATTACGGCGAACTACTGCGCCAAGCGCAGAATTGCTCTGGTGACGAAGATGGCGGGGATGGGGCAGGGAAGGCGCCTGCTCGATGTTGGGTGCGGCGAGGGGACGTTTCTGCGGGCGGCCCGCGCCAGCGGATGGAAAGCAGTCGGAACGGAGTTGAATCCGGATTCTGCCCGGCAGTTGGGCCTCGATGTTTTCAGCAGTCTGGACGAATGCGCTGATCTAGGTCCTTTCAGCTGTGTGACCCTTTGGCACACTCTCGAACATATGGCTGATCCGCGAGCCGTGATTGCGAAAATCCGGGCTCTGGTGGCCGATGACGGAGTCATTTTTGTTGCTGTCCCGGATTTTGAGGGATTTCAATCGAAGACCTTTGGAGAGAACTGGCTGCACCTGGATGTGCCCCGGCACTTGTATCACTTCACGGCGACTTCCATCGACCGGATGTTGAACCAGACCGAGTTCATCCCGGTGGCGCACTGGCATCAGGAGTTCGAATACGATCTGATCGGCTGGCTGCAGAGCGCGCTGAACAAAGTATTGCCCACTCCCAACGTGCTGTTTGATTTCCTCTCGCGCAAGAAGATGCGCGGCACGCTCATGGACCGCGTCGTCAGCGGCATCGCGATGCCGTTCTTTTCTTTCGTTTCTCTGCCGCTCGTCTGGCTGGGTGCGTTCGCGCACCAGGGCGGGACGCTGCTGGTGGCGGCAAGAACCAGCCGGCGCCCCCTGGCCAGCGCGTCCGGCGACTAATCCGTCTTCCCGTCTCGCAACCGATGCCAAGAAAGCAGCTGCCGAGTTGATGCTCGTGTCGGAACGGGCGTGTGTGGGGCCGGGCGCTCCCGCCCGTCCAGGCGGAGCGAAGCTCCGCTGGCTTTCGCTTGCTAGCAGAGTGAGCATGCGGACACTGCGGATTCGCGGCGGGAATCGTGCGATGTCCTAGTCGTCGGCGCTGACGGTGGACTGGCTGGGAGAACTTCCCACCGGAAGCTCCTGATCCTTGTACTGCAACTGATACAGTTTGTAGTAAATCCCGCGATTGGCCAGCAGTTCCTGATGCGTGCCCATTTCGCGCACCTGGCCTTTGTGCATGACGATGATCTTGTCGGCCCGCTGCACGGTCGAGAGGCGGTGGGCGATGATCAGCGAGGTGCGTCCTTCGACCATGCGGCCGAGCGCGTCGCGCACCCGAAACTCGGTTTCGGTATCCACGCTCGAGGTAGCTTCGTCGAGAATCAGAATCTTGGGATCGTGCGCCAGCGCGCGGGCGAACGAGATGAGCTGCTTCTGCCCAGTCGAGAGCGTCGAGCCGCGCTCGCGCACTTCTTCGTTGAACCCATTGGGCTGAGCCCGGATGAAGTCGCCAAGATTCACGTCTTCGGCAGCCTGTTCGACGTGCTCGTCCAGAATGCGCTCGGTCCCCAGGCGGATGTTCCCGCCGATCGTGCCGCTGAACAGGAACGGGTCTTGCAGCACTACGCCGCAGCGGCTGCGCAGGTCGGCGAGGTCCATTTCTCTGACGTCAACGCCGTCAATGCGGACCGCGCCCTTCTGCACATCGTAAAAGCGCAGCAGCAGAGAGATGAGCGTGGTCTTGCCGGCACCGGTGTGTCCGACGATGGCAACCGTTTCTCCCGGTTCGATGGCGAAAGTGACGTCGCGCAGGACCCAGTCGGGCGCAGCTGTGGCTGCCCCATCCTTCGCGCTTTTCGAAGGGTGTGAAGATCCATCGTTGGGGGCAGCCGAGCTTTGCTCGGCCTGGACGGGTCGAAGACCCGTCCCCATACGGTGTGTGCCACTGCCATCCTTTCCGTTCCCGGCCGGCGCTTCCCGGTACGCGAACCAGACGTGGTCGAATTCGATGCGGCCCGGCCCGGCAGGCTTCTTCGTCATCGCAGGCGAGACGATTTCGACCGGAGTATCGAGCAGCTTGAAAACACGTTCGCCGGCCGCCATCGCGGACTGCAGAATGTTGTACTTCTCGCTGAAGTCCATGATCGGCCGGAAGAACCGCATCGCGTACTGGGTAAAGGCAATCAGCACACCGAGCGATGCGGCGGTGGCGACCAGGTGAAACGAGACCAGCGTATGGCGGCTGAATTCAAGGGTCACGCTGTTCGCGACAATGCCACGAATAATGTCCTGGCCGCCGTACCAGATGACGCAAGCAGTCGCGATCGCCGAGAAAAAGTCGACCACCGGATAGTAGACCGCATAGGCCAGGATCGCGTCTTTAAACGCGTCCATGTGGCTGCGGTTGATTTCCGAGAAGCGGTTGTAAGCCTTACGCTCGCGGTTGAAAAGCTGCAACACGACCATGCCGCTGACGTGCTCCTGCAGATAAGAGTTGATGCGGGCGATGGCGATGCGAATGCGCCGATAGGAGTCGCGCACCCGGTCGCGGAAAATCTTGGTCGCGAACACAATGAAGGGCAGCACCGCGAAGGTGATCAGCGCCAGCTTCCAGTTCATGCACAGCATGATGCCCAGGATGCCCACCAGCACAAAAAAGTCTTCGAAAATCGAGACCACGCCGGAGGTAAACATCTCATTCAGGGCGTCCACGTCGGTGGTGACCCGCGTGACCAGCCGCCCCACCGGATTCTTGTCGTAGAACGCGATGTGCATTCGTTGCAGGTGGCGGAAAATCTGGCTGCGCAGGTCGAACATGACCTTCTGGCCCGTCCATTGCATGAAATACGTCTGCAGAAATTCCAGCAGGAAGATAAGCAGCAGCATGGCGCAGTAGATGGCGGAAATCTGCGCGATGCCGGTCAGCGGGCGGGGGCTGAGCCAACTCCACAGGCCCGAGGTCGCTGCCTTCACCGGAGCCAGATAGCGGTCCACCGCGACCTTCACCAGATAGGGGCCGAGCACGTCGCAGAACGACTTGAGCACGATCGAGACAATGGCAATCGTCACCTGCCAGCGGTACGGACGCAGGTAGACGAGCAGCCGTCGCATCAGCCGGCTGTCATACGCTTTGCCTAGTATTTCCTCTTCCTGGGCCATTGTTTCGTAGACGAATCGTTAATCTGGCGATCGTTAATCTGAGGATCGTTGATTAGACGGACCAGCGGAAAAAACGCCCCCAAACAGGGTACCTCAAATAGATGGCGAAGGCAGCCGTGAGGATGGAAAAGGTTTGGGGAGTGGGATAATCAGGATTCGGTGGCCCTCGGAATGTACATCTCGGTGCCGTTCTGCCGCAGCAAGTGCAGCTACTGCAACTTCGCGTCCGATGTGTTTTCGCGGGCGGTGTTCGAACGCTATGTGGAACGGGCATGTTCGGACGTCGCCAATGCGCGGCGTGTTGCGGCCGAAATGGGCGGGCAGATCGAGCCGGACGTGGATTCGATCTACCTGGGCGGCGGTACGCCCACGGTGCTCGATCCGGCGCAATCGCAGCGTGTGTTCGATGCAGTGCGTTCGCAGTTCTCAGTACGTCCCGACTCCGAGGTTACGGTCGAGTGCGCTCCGGGCACGCTGGCTCCGGGTATGCTCGATGGTCTGCTGCATTGTGGCGTGAACCGGATCAGCCTGGGGGTGCAGTCTTTCGTGGACGGCGAGGCCGCGGCGGTGGGGCGCTTGCACAAGCGCGCGACCGTGCTCGACGACATTGCCCGCCTGCGCGCAGCCGGAATCATGAACATCAATGTTGACCTGATCGCCGGGCTGCCCCATCAGACTGCCGAAAGCTGGCAGGCGTCGCTGGCCGAGACGATCGCGACCGGCGTGCCGCACGTGAGCGTCTACATGCTCGAAGTGGACGACGACTCGCGGCTGGGACGCGAATTGATTGCCGGCGGCACGCGCTATCACGCCCATTTTGTGCCGGACGAAGAAGCCACCGCCGACTTCTATCTTGCCGCGTGCGAGGCCCTAGAAACGGCCGGGGTGATGCAATACGAAATCTCGAACTTTGCCCGCACCGGCTTCGAGTCGCGGCACAATTTGAAATACTGGACGCGCCAGCCGTATCTCGGCTTCGGGGTGGACGCGCATTCCATGCTGATTTCTGCCGTGGCCGGGACCGAAGCAGTACGCTTCGCTACGGCAGATTCCCTGGAGAAATATGTTGCCGGCTCGCCTTTGGAAAAGACCGTAGTGTCGCCGGCTGCAGCTTTGGAGGAGAGTTTCTTTCTTGGCTTGCGCCTGAACCGGGGAGTTGATCTGCGAAAAATTCGCGCCGAGTACGGCCCGGAAGCTCTTGCGAACGCACTGCCCGCGGTCGCCGAATTGACCGCTTCCGGGCTCCTGCACGAAGACGGCGATTTCGTTCGCCTCACCGCACGCGGGCGCCTGCTTTCCAATGAGGTGTTCCAGCGCTTCCTCGCGCCCGCCGGGTAATGTCTTACTTGGACTTTGAACCTCTACTTGCGATGGCGTCATCCTGAGCGAAGCCGTTCTTCAGGCGGAGCGAAGAGCCCGCCCTGAGCGAAGTCGAAGGGATCTCGCGCGCACAACGGCGATGCCGCACGCGAGATCCCTCGCCCCGCTGGTGAAAGCGTGGGGCTCCGGGATGACGCCTCCGATGCAAAGCTCAGCCGCCAGCGCCCGCCGGTGCTCCCACCAAAGCTTGAAAACCGGGGTATAATGCTGGGAACTTTTGCCTCGGCGGAGGTGCCCGATGGGTCTCTATTCGCATTATGATGGCGCGCACAATCACCCCGTGAACCGGGCGCTGCACATGATCGCCATTCCGGTCGGATTTTCTTCCCTGATCGTCGTGTGGTACCACTGGATCATCGCGCTGCTGCTGATTCCCGCCGCCTTCGCTCTGGCCTGGTTCGGCCATCTCATCGAAGGCAACAAGCCGGCTTTTCTCACCAACCCGGCGCACGTGTTCGTGGCCCCGGTCTGGATGGCGCGCAAGATTTTCGGCGGAGCGAAGAAGACGTCAGAGGGCAACTAGAAGCTATCTTGGCAAGGCACGGCTTCGGTGTATCCGTGAGAACCAGCATTTTCCGGATGCGGCGGAGTAGAGGCCCGCAAACTCCAGCCCCGAAGGGGGCGGGAGGTGATAGCACGGCACGTGAGTGCCGGGTAGACGGGGGAAAAAGGAACAAGTCCGGGACGCCTGGCCCCTGAGGCTAGCCGGTTTGCATTCTTCCTCATGAGATGGCAGTTTTGGCCAGACCATCCGGTCGGTTGGCTGCAGCGCCAGAACCAGCGAAATTCCCAACATTTACGCGGCTATTCTCACGTCCGGCTTTGCCCTCCGCAGGTAACTTTTTCCCCTGATGAGGCTATGTTCTAATCCAAGCAGGAGGACCCTTGGATTTCCAGCTGAACGACGAGCAATTGCAGTTGAAAAAAAGCGTCCGCGAGTTTGCCGAGCGCGAGATCAAGCCGCACGTCATGCAATGGGACGAGGCTGCCGAGTTTCCCTTGGCTACCATCAAGGAACTGGGCAAGCTCGGGCTGATGGGAACGATTTTTCCGCACGAGTACGGCGGCGCCGGCATGGGATACGTGGAGTACGTCACCGCGATCGAAGAACTCTCGCGCGTGGACGGATCGGTCGGCATCATCGTGGCCGCGCACACTTCGCTGTGCACGAACCACATCTTTCTTGCCGGCAACGAGTCGCAGAAGAAGAAATATGTCAGCAAACTGGCGACCGGAGAATTCATCGGCGCCTGGGGACTGACCGAGCCGTCGTCGGGGTCGGATGCGGGCAGCGCCCGCATGACCGCCGTGCGCCGGGGAAGGGAGTGGGTGCTCAACGGCACCAAAACGTTCTGCACCAACGGGCACTATGCGGATGTGATTGTCGCGCTCGCAGTGACTGACCGCACGGCGCATACCCACGGCCTGTCGGCGTTCATCGTGGAAAAGGATGCGAAGGGATTCCGTCCGGGCAAGAAGGAAAACAAGCTCGGGCTGCGCGCCAGCGACACAGCCGAGTTGATCTTCGAAGATTGCGTGGTTCCGGCGGAGAATCTGCTGGGCGGGGAAGGCCAGGGATTTCCCGATGCCATGCGCGTCCTCGATGGCGGCCGCATTTCGATTGCGGCGCTGTCGCTGGGCATGGCCGAGGGCGCCTATGAAGCGGCGCTGAAATATTCGAAACAGCGCAGGCAGTTCGGCAAGGCCATCAGCGATTTCCAGGCCATTCAGTGGAAGCTGGCCGACATGGCCACGGAGATTGACGCGGCCATGCTGCTCACCATGCGCGCCGCATCCATGAAAGACGCCGGTATGAAGACCACGCAGGAATCGTCCATGGCGAAGCTCTACGCCAGCGAAGTGGCTGTGCGCTGCGCCAATGAAGGCGTGCAGATTCACGGCGGCTATGGATTCGTGAAGGATTATCCCGCGGAAAAGTTTTACCGCGACGTAAAGCTGTGCACCATCGGCGAAGGCACGAGCGAGATCCAGCGGATGGTAATCGCCCGGCAGTTGCTCAAGGACTAAGCACACTACGTCAGTCCAACCCACACAAACTGGGCTGGGAGGGAACGGCTCGATCTGTTGAGTCACGCCACTGCGTCTTGTCTTCGATCGCTGTCGGGGGTATCGTACATCTTGACCTTCCAGAGGCCCTTGTCTGACGCCGCAGAAATCGACGCAATCGCCCCGACGCAGGATGACTGCACGATGGGAACGCTCGCCCATGTGCTGCAACTGGTCGGCGGATGGATTGCTCCCCTAGTGATTTTCCTGTTCAAGCGGAATTCGCGCTTCGTCTCCTTCCATGCGCTTCAGGTCCTTTTGCTGCAGGCGCTGTTTTTCTTGTTCACGATGCTGATGATGGGAGGATTCTTTGTCCTCATGATAGCTGGCATAGGATTCCATCAGCCCGCAGCCGAGCACAATTCTCTTCCTCCCGGATTTATCCTCTTTTTTCCTGTGATATGGCTTGGAATGATGGGCTGGTGGGTCTTTATGCTGGTAGTGGCCATTGTGTACGGAATCAAAGCTGGTAAAGGTGAATGGGCTGAATATCCGCTTCTCGGCCCGCTCGCCCGCAGAATTCTGAGGATCGGGCCGGGAGGGAGAGTCTGGAGCTGATCTGTGCTGGAGTATCAGTTTGCCTCCCTCGGCTTTAGACTGACCCGCTTGCAACACGACAACAAACTCTTGGTCCACCAACTCCGCACAGGGGATGTGCGGGCGCTGGCGCGAGCCATCTCCACGGTCGAAAACCGCGCGCCCGGCTGGTCCGATCTGCTGAAGGCGCTGTTTCCGCACACTGGCCACGCCCGCGTCATCGGCCTGACCGGCGCCCCGGGAGCGGGTAAGAGCACGCTGGTGGACCAACTGGCGCGGCTTTACAGGTCAGGGGAGAATCCCTACTCAAGCTGCCAAGAACGCGGCTTGAATGGGGCACCCGACGCGAGAAACAGGGCACCCGACGCGGGAAATGGGGTAGCTGGCGACAACCGCTGCACGGTCGGAATCATCGCAGTCGACCCGACCAGTCCCTACACCGGCGGCGCGATTCTCGGCGACCGCATCCGCATGCAGGAGCACTTTTCTGACCCGGGCATTTTCATTCGCAGCATGGCCACGCGCGGCTCGCTGGGCGGGCTGGCGCGCACCACGGCCGACGTTGCCACCGTGCTCGATGCCTCCGGGCGCGACATAATCCTGATTGAGACCGTGGGCGTGGGGCAGGATGAAATAGAAATCGTGCGCCTGGCCGACATCACCGTCGTGATTCTCGTCCCCGGCATGGGCGATGACGTGCAGACCATCAAGGCCGGCATCATGGAGATCGCCGACATTTTCGTCATCAACAAGAGCGATCGCGAGGGCGCGGACCGCGTGGAGCGCGAGGTTCGCGCGCTGCAATCGCTGGACACGCGTCACGACGGCTGGACGCCTCCGATCGTGAAGACGGTGGCCAGCGAAGGGAAGGGCATCAAGGAACTGGCGCGGGCGATCGCCGACTATGAAAGCTATCTGCAGAAGGAAGATCGCGCGTTGAAAAAGAGCGCAGAGAACTGGCAGGAGCGGCTGATCGAAATGCTTCGCGATGCCATGCTCGAAAAAGCACGCGAGCAACTCGGGGATGGCAACGTGGCGCGGCTGGCGGCCGAAGTCGCCGAGCACAAACGCGATCCGTATACGCTGGTGGAGGAGATTGCAGGGAAAATAAACACGTAGGCCCGGACGCATTCGTCCGGGCGCGGCGGACGAATGCGTCCGCCGCTACACGAGCAGAGATTATGTTCAGCATCGATCATCTCGGCATCGCGGTGAAGTCGCTGGCGGCGGCCAAGGCGATTTACGAGAAGCTCGGCCTCACCGTTTCGCCGGAGGAAACCGTAGAGCAGGAACAGGTGCGTCTGGTCATGGTTCCGGTGGGCGAGAGCCGGCTCGAGTTGCTGGAGGCGACGTCGGAGAATTCGGCAATTGCGAAGTTCATCGCCAAGCGCGGCGAAGGCCTGCACCATGTCTGCCTGAAAGTCCCCGACCTAACCGCCGCGGTTGAGCGGCTGAAAAAAGAGGGTGTGCGCCTGGTCTCGGAGGAAATTAAGACCGGCGCGGGCGGACACAAATACGTGTTCGTGCATCCCGCGAGTACGGGCGGAGTGCTGCTGGAGCTAGTGCAGGCATAACACCCGGCCACGGATTTTCACGGATTCACAAGGATAAGCCACAACCCAGAAAAAGCCAGAGAAAACCATGCTCCTTCTCATCATCGACACGTCGGGCAAACACGGCAGCGTGGCGTTGGCATGCGCGAGTGCATCGCCCAACGAAGTGAACGTGATCGAATCCGTGCCGCTCGCCGGGGGAACTTTTTCTGCCCAACTGGTGCCCCAGATCGCTGCCCTGCTGGCCAGGCATGGGTTCGGCAAGACTGATATTGAGGCTTTCGTCGTTGTGTCCGGGCCGGGATCGTTTACCGGGCTGCGAGTGGGTCTGGCCGCGATCAAAGCGCTGGCCGAGATTCTGCACAAGCCCATCGTTCCGGTCTCGTTACTCGAGGCGGTGGCGGTCGCAAGCGGGGCTTCGGGTAAGCTCCTGTCAGTGCTGGATGCCGGGCGCGGTGAACTCTACGTTGGCGAATACCAGGTTGCAGGCGAGGCTGCGCAGCTTCTCCAGGAGCGGTTGCTGGCCAAAGATGAATTCCTGGCGACGACGAAAGGCCTGACTGTGGCAACCCCCGACGAAACGCTGGCCGGAATGCTGGGCGACGGCTGCGTCCAAGTGCCGCTCCCCGGCGCTCAGATCATCGCGCGTCTAGGGTGGCGCAAGCTTCAGGCTGGCGACATCGTCACGCCGGAGCAATTGGACGCCAACTACATCCGCCGGTCCGACGCGGAAATTCTCTCCAACAACCAGTCCTAGGGATCGGCAGGCGATCCAGGAGATAGCCAGATGCTCGGAATGTGTAGGCCCGGACGCATTCGTCCGGGCCCGGCGGACGAGGGCATCCGCCGCTACACGAACTCGGAAGCCGGACAGGATTCATTTGTCTTTTGAATCGCGTGGCCGAACGCGATCAGATTCCCGTCCGGCGCAAGAACCAGCAGTTCCCGCTGGCCGTAGGGCTTGTCTGCCGGACCGTGGACGTCGCCTTTGGGTAGGGCGTCGAGCCTGAGCTTGAGTTCGGCGTAGAGCAGATCCACATCATGCACGTCAATGTAGTACGCGAAACGGCGATTGCCGGGAGGGGCGCCGTTCGGACCCTTCTCTTCCAGCAGCCGGAAGCCCACCGTTTCGCGGTGTATGTAGGCGTAGTTCTCAAAGCGGAGAAGCACCTTGAAGCCCAGCGTCTCAGTGAAGAACGTCAGGGCCCGCGCAATATCGGTGACGTGCATGAAAGGCGTGATTTGGATAAAGTTCGACAAGGCGCATCCTCCCGCCGGGAGAGTATCACCGATTCGGCCAGGCTGCGACACCGCCTTGGGACGACTGACCCTTTCGCAGTTCGCGCTCTGTTAACCTCATTCTCGTGAATCTGCGCCCAGCCATTCCCGCTGACATCCCGCTCATGGTGGAGCTGGAGCGGGCGTGTCCGGCCGCCGCACACTGGACGGAGCGGCAATATCGGCAGGCGGTCCAACCTGAGAGTAACGACCCTCAAAGGCTCGTGCTGGTCGCGGAGGCATCCCCCCCCACCGAAGAGGAAACAGGCCAGGTTTCAGGCTCCGGCATCGTTGGTTTTCTGGTTGCCCGGCATCTGGTTTCCGAGTGGGAACTGGAGGACATCGTTGTCGCTCCTGCCGCCCGCCGAAAGGGGCTTGGGAAGCAGTTGTTGGACGCCCTACTGGCTGCCCACGAAACACACAGCGAGTCGGTGTTTCTGGAGGTGCGCGAGTCGAACACGGCCGCGCGGAAGCTGTATGAAAAGTCGGGATTCCAGCGGACTGGCCGCCGCAAGTTCTACTACGCGGATCCTCCAGAAGATGCTATCTTGTACCGCTGGGTTTCTGTCTAGGCCCATTCTCAGAATGAGACTGCACCACTTTTTTGGCATTGAACCAGTTTTTGGGCTGTGCTAACTTCGCTTTATATCCCGGTTTGGAGGTCTGCTGGATGCTGACTCCGAAAGACCATCTCCTGACCAATCATGAGGAGTTTCGCAGATTGGCTCAGGAGCACATGCAATACTCTCAACGACTCGACGTACTCACCCAAAAACGATACCTCAGCGAAGACGAAAAGCTGGAAGAAGTCCGGCTGAAGAAGCTCAAACTCCGCCTCAAAGACCAGATGGAGTCCATTGAGCGGCAGTTCCGTCAGCAGTACGGCGTAAACGTAGCGTAAGAATCTGGCCAGCCCCACGCGGTTTCGGCCGCGCGGGCGGAATTGTTTCTTCGACCCGGCGCGACGAAGCGCCTTTTTTTATTTACATTTACGGGACTTCGGCAGAATGGCCGCGCCTGCTTCCGGCCGCGGGCTATAATTGAACGACTCCCCATGGTTCGTGATGGCTACTTCTATGCAGCACCTCTGATTGCCGCCGGTGTTCTGCTCGGCTGGCTGGCCGGCCCCCTGTGGGCGATTATTCCCCTCCTGCTGGCGTGTTTCTTTCTGTGGTTTTTTCGCGATCCAGAGCGGGCCGTTCCCCAAGAACCCGGGGCCGTGGTCTCGCCCGGGGACGGCAAAGTCACGGATGTTTCGACCGTGATCCTGGGAAACGCGAAGCAGACGCGGATCAGCATTTTTCTCAGCGTGTTTGATGTACATGTGAACCGCTCGCCAATCGCGGGCGTGGTACGGGAAATCCGTTACCAGCGTGGGCAGTTTCTGAATGCGATGAACAAGGCCTCGGCCGAGCAAAACGAGCAGAACATCGTCACTTTGGAAGGCGACGACGGCCACAAGGTAGTGTTCAAGCAGATTGCGGGCCTGCTGGCGCGCCGGATCGTGTTCCACCCGAAGGTTGGAGACCGCCTTGAACGGGGCCAGCGCGTCGGGCTGATCAAGTTCGGATCACGCGTGGATGTATTGCTGGACGCCTCGGCCCGGACAAGCGTGAAAATCGGCGACCGGGTGAAAGGCGGTGCCAGCGTCCTTGCCTGCATGCAGGCTCAGGAAGAGCCAGCGACTGCAGGGAGCGCCACTGCCGCCGAGAGGGCAGTCTAAATGGACCAACCAACTCCCAAGCCACGGCGTCGGCTGAGCAAGGGCATGTACATTCTCCCGTCGCTGTTTACCATCGCCAGCATGGCGGCAGGTTTTTACGCCATTCTGGAGGTGGTGCATGCCAGTGCCAGCGAATTCTGGCACCTGGACAACGCGGCCAAAGCCATTGGCTTCGCGTTCCTGTTCGATGGCCTGGATGGCCGGATTGCACGCATGACCGGCACCAGCAGCGACTTTGGCCGCGAACTGGATTCTCTGTCGGACATAATCGCTTTCGGCGTGGCTCCGGCCATGTTGGCCTGGACTTGGGGATTTCACCTGATGCCGACGGTTCTGCTGACGGACTGGCATATCAAGCTAACCCAACTGGGTGCCATAGCCTGTTTCATTTTCCTGATGACTGGGGCGAGCCGTCTGGCTCGGTTTAACATCACGTCGAACCCGGAGCCCTCAAATCCCGGACGGCCGGGCAAGAAATACTTCGTGGGGATGCCGATCCCGGCGGGAGCGGGCGTGGTAGCGGCTGTTGTCCATTTCAAAGGGGGCGAGCCGATCGCTTCCTGGTACATTGCGTTGACCTGGGCGATGATGGTCATCACCATCAGTTATCTGATGGTGAGCACGTGGCGTTTCTACAGCTTTAAGGACATTGACTTTCGCGCCCGACGCCCCTTCCGCCTGGTGGTGTTCCTGGGAGTGCTGATCGCGGCGATCTGGTTCTTCTCGCAAAAGGTCCTTTTCGTTATCGCCCTGCTCTACATGATCTCAGGGATCTTCTGGCGGCTGCAGTGGATGTTCCGCCGCCGGTCCGGCCCGCCTCCACCGCCGTATCACGAGGCTTCGCAGACGTCATGAGCGAGCCGGTGAAACCCGCGTCTTCGTCCCACGTCGTTGCGGCTCGAGGGAAACTCTACCGGGCCGCGATTGTGGGTGCGGCCTCGCTCAAGGGCAAGGAGGTCGCCGAGATGCTCAATGAGCGCAGTTTTCCCGCCGTGGATGTGCGCCTTCTCGACGATGATGAGTCCCTGGGCCAGCTTGAGGCCATGGGAGACGAGATCAGCTTCATCCAGAGTGTGCGTGCCGAGCAGTTTGATAAGGTGGACTTCACCTTCTTTGCCTCGGATGGGGAGTGCACGCGCAAAAACTGGAAGCGCGCCCGTGATGCCGGCAGCGCCATCATTGATCTGTCCGGGTCTCTGGAAGAAGAGGCTGGAGCCAGCGTGCGCTCTCTGTGGGTCGAGCGGGAGCGCGGACAAATCGCGCGTCCCGAACTGCAGCCGGGGCCCTGCGTAACGGCGCACCCGGTGGCTGTGATGCTGGCGTTGTTGCTGTTGCGGGCGGGGAAGGCGGGTACGATCCGCCGTGCCGTGGCTACTGCTTTCGAGCCGGCCTCCGAGCACGGGCAGCGCGGCATGGACGAGTTGCACCAGCAAACGGTGAATCTTCTGTCGTTTCAGCCCTTGCCCAAAGACGTTTTCGACGCGCAGGTCGCCTTCAATATGGTGGCTCGTTACGGGAGCAAGTCGGAGCCGGCGTTAGATTCGGTGGAGGTTCGCATTCTCCGCCACTATCGCAAGATTGCCGGGGACGACGCTCCGCTGCCTTCGCTCCTGCTGTTGCAGGCTCCCATTTTCCACGGCTATGCGCTAGCCGTTTTCCTGGAGATGGAGAATGCCGTGGACCGGCCGGCCTTATCGCAGGTGCTGGCGGGAGATCACGTGACGGTGCCCGGCGCGGAGGAGGATTCGCCCAGCAACGTGAGTGCGGCGGGGCAGGCGGATGTTCTGATGGAAGTGAAGAGCGACCCGGCGCAGCCAAATGGTGTGTGGCTGTGGGCCGCCGCGGACAATCTCCGTATCTCAGCCTTGACCGCGGTGGATTGTGCGGAAAGCATGACTGCCACCCGTCCGACGGGGAAGATTCAATGAGAGTCCTGAGTCCTGAGTCCCGAGTCCCGAGAATCGGTCGGGAAGGTTTTTCCTTGCGACTCAGGACTTGCCACTCGGGACTCTGGTCGGTGCTGCTCCTGCTCCTGGCGGGATGCATCGGGTGCGGGTATCACACCGCTGGGCACGCAGTGCAGCTTCCGGAGAACGTCAAGACCATCGCGGTGCCGGTCTTCAAGAATGAAACGTCCACCTATCGCATCGAGCAGATGCTGACCGCCTCGGTGGTGCGCGAGTTTACCACGCGAACTCATTACCGCATCCTCAACACTCCCAGCGAAGAGGCGGATGCGACCTTGAGCGGCACCGTGCTCTCCACCACCGCGTCTCCGCTGGCCTATGACACTGCCTCGGGGCGCGCCGCCAGTGTGCTGGTGGTGGTCAGCATGAGAGTCTCGCTGGCGGATCGCAACGGTAAAGTGTTGTACCAGAATCCGGCATACCTGTTTCGCGAGCAGTACGAAGTTTCGCAGGACCTGCAGACTTTCTTCGAGGAGGATTCGCCCGCCTTCCGCCGCCTCTCGCAGGATTTCGCCCGCACCCTGGTCTCTAACATTCTGGAGGGATTCTAGAGTTGAAGAAATTCTTCCTATTGCCCATCCTGCTGGCCGTGGCGCTCACCGTGAACTGCTACCCAGGATCACGGCCGCGCCACATTGGGGATCCGGCTCCCGAGTTCAGCCTGCAGGATTCCGACCGGAAAGTCGCGCTGACCCAGTTTCGCGGCCAGGTCTTAGTGTTGAACTTCTGGGCTACATGGTGTCCACCTTGCGTGGAAGAGTTGCCCTCGTTGATGAGCATGCAGGATCGGACCAAAGCGAGGGGAGTGGTCGTGCTCGGCGTCAGCATTGACGTGGATGAGGATGCCTACCACCGCTTTCTCAAACTCCATAATGTCAACCTTCTGACCGTTCGCGATCCTGAACAAAAAGTCGCCGGCATGTACGGCACGGCCGGATGGCCCGAGACCTACATCATTGACCGCCAGGGAATCGTCCGCCGTAAAATCGTTGGCCCCATCGACTGGAATTCACCCGATGTCATGGAGTTTCTGAGCAAGCTGTAGCGACTGAAGATCAACCCTCTATGCGAATCCCGCCCACAATGCTAGATTCGGAGACGAAGAGTTCCACCATGTGGGAGACGCCTTGATGCGAGCCTTTGCTCAGGCCGAGCGCTTTGTCAGCGAGCTGCAGTCGCGCAAGTTGCGTCCAGCGTACGTCTTCGTTGGCGATGAAGCCTTCTTCCGCAAGCGCTTTCGCGACGCGATCCTCGAGCACCTTGTTCCCGCTGATCTGCGCGATTTCAGCCTGTTTGAATTCGACTTCGCGGAAACCGATCTGGCCGAGATCCTCGACCGTGCCCGCACTCCCTCGCTGATGGCGCCGTTTCAGGTCTTTTTCGTGCGCGGCGTCAAAAATCTTTTCGGACGCGGTTCGAACGAAGAGAAGCTGGCCGCAATCGAAGAGTATTGCAAGAATCCCAATCCCGACGCGCTCGTAGTGTTCGTCGCCGACCACATCAGCATCCCGGCCGACGTCCGCCGTATGGAGATGCAGGACCGGGAGCGCTACCAGCGCATCCGCGAAACCATGGGCCAGTACTGCGGCATTGTCGAACTGGCGCGGGTGGAGGAAGGCGAGGCGGTGCGCTGGATCGCCGATTACTGCGCCGGCCGCGGCGTGAAAATCGAGCCCGACGGCGCCCGCGAACTGGTGGATGCGCTGGGCGGCGACATGATGATGATCTCGAACGAACTGGAGAAGCTGATTCTCTATGCCGGTGAGAAGAAGCGCATCACGCTCGGCGATGTCGAGACCATGGTGCTGGCGGCCAAGCAGCGCTCGCTCTACGAGTTGACCGACGCCATCTCCAGCAAAGACCGCGTGCGCGCGCTGGAAACTCTGGATGCGATTCTGGCTTCCGGCGAGGGCGAAGAGGCTGCCATCGGTCACATCTACATGCTGGCGAAAACTTTCCGCCAGATGCTGGTCATTGTGGAGCGCAATGTCCGCGACCAGCGCATGCTGTGGGCCGCGCTCTGGCAGGGCTTCAGAGTGCCCCCGTTTGCCGCCGATGACATCATCAAGCAGGCGCGCCGCTACAAATCCCGCCGCGAACTGACCCGCGCGATCCGCCTGGTGGCGAAAGCTGACCTGGCCCTGCGTTCCAATCCCGTAAGCAAGCGCATGGTGCTGGAACGGCTGGTGATGGATTTAACCACCGAGCCCAAACTGGAAGCGCCGGGATGGATGCAGGACCAGTTGCCGGTGTGAGAAAGGCAGCCCTCAGCTGTCAGCCGTCACCTTTCAGACCCAAAGAAGCTCACCTCCCGGGTGCGATATACTCCGGCCCGAAGGCTCTATCCTCACGCGATGATTGCTCAAGGAGATGTCGTTTCCTACCTGGAGATGTGTGCGGATTTTGGAGTTAATCTCCAGCCTGGAATGAATTTTCGCCTGAAGGGCGATCAGAGCGTCATTCTGATGAGCCTTCGTCAGGGCGCCCCGTACGCAGACCGATTCGAGGAAGGTGGCCGAGTCATCATCTACGAGGGGCACGATATCCCACGAGTTCAGGGAGGGCCCGATCCCAAGGATGCCGATCAGCCGGAATTCTCGCCCGCAGGGCGTCTGACACAGAATGGTCTGTTTCTCGATGCAGTTCGGCGCTGCAAACTAGGGCGGGTTGACGCCGAGCTAGTTCGCGTATTTGAGAAGATTCGCGACGGCATTTGGGTTTACAACGGTCTCTTCAGACTAGTTGACGCCTGGCAGGAAACCGCCGGTCGGCGTCAGGTTTTCAGATTTAAACTCGAGATTGTTGACCAGCCGCTTTTGGCTCATGCGGGCCAGGCCCAGAATGTGGATCATGATCGTGTAATCCCATCCGCGGTGAAGCTCGAGGTTTGGAAGCGGGATAAAGGAAGTTGTGTGAAGTGCGGCAGCAAAGAGAACCTTCATTTCGATCACATCATCCCATATTCCCAGGGCGGTTCCTCGAAGGATGCCAAGAACATTCAGATTCTGTGCTCGAAACACAACCTGGAAAAGCACGACAGAATTGAGTGACGGTTAACCCGTTAGAGCTCGCCATGGTCGATGTTCCCGCCTATCTCGCGCGTATCAACTACTCCGGTCCGACGGAACCCAATATCGAGGCCCTCCGTGCACTCCACCGCGCCCACCTCTTCACCGTTCCCTTTGAGAATCTGGATATTGCCCTCGGCCGCAAGATTGTCGTCGATCCAGACGCGTGCGTGCGCAAAGTCGTGGAGCAGCGGCGGGGTGGATTCTGCTACGAATTAAACGGCGCGTTCGCCGCGCTGCTCGAAGCTCTCGGGTTCCGCGTCACGCTGCTTTCGGCGCGCGTGGCTCGGGAGAAGGGCGGCGAGGGGCCTGAGTTCGATCATCTGACCCTGCGTGTCGATCTGGGTGAGCTTTGGCTCGCGGATGTGGGATTCGGCGACTCGTTTCTGGAGCCACTCGCGCTCGAGGCCGGAACAGAGCAGGTGGACCCAGTCGGCAAGTTTCGTCTGACCCAACTCCCAGCCACAGTTGAAGAGCAGTTGCAATTAGAGCGCGCTCAGCCGGACGGATCCTGGAAGCGACAGTATTCGTTCACGCTGCAGCGGCGCCAAATCACCGATTTCGCCGACATGTGCCGCCACCACCAGACGTCGCCCGAGTCGAGCTTTACGCAAAATAGCATCTGTTCGCGGGCGACACCCGACGGTCGCATCACGTTGTCAGGAACGAAACTGATTGTGACCCGAAACGGCCATCGCGAGGAAAGGGAACTGGTTTCCGAGCAAGAGCGAAAAGCTGTCTTGCTGGAGTTCTTCGGAATCAACCTGTAGCCGGCTTTCTGATAGCTGATAGCTGACAGTTGAGAGCTGAGAGCTGTAACCTACTTCATCGCCGTGCCGCGCTTTCCCAGGCGGATTTCTCATTCGCGAGAGGGCCCTGGCGTTACAGCCGTTCGTTCCAATATGCTGGTCGCCTGCGTCCGTGGGCAATGGCTAGAACTTGAACGACGGTCTCCTTCTCCCGGTAAATGACCGCGAATGGATAGCGCTGCAAGACGAACTTACGGGTTCCGTGTTCGCCACTCGGCCAGCGTCGCGGTGACTCGATCACTAAGTCTATGGCTCGGTCCAGTTCGGCGACAAAGTTCAGAGCAGCAGTTTGACTTCGCTGCTGGTACCAGGCCACTGCGGATTTCAATTCGGCAAGTGCGGCGGGATGAATCTGGAGTGGCTTAGCGGCCATTTAGGATGGCGGAGACTTGCCGGCGAGCTTCGGCCCACGGGATGGGTTTCACTTTGCCAGAATCCAATTCCGCGATGCGGCGGGCAATCTCCTTGTTCCATTCTTCCTCCGCCGCCGCGTCCACGGTGTCGTCGAGGCTATCAAGAAGCGAACTAGCCAACGCGGCGCGTGCTTCCACGGGAAGCGCGAGCGCCTTTTTCAGCAATTCGGAAACATCCTGGCTCATGCCGTATTCTACTCCTCATCCAAAATGCTACGGCAGACCCTTGCAGGCCCGCCGTTTCAATTTCAGAGCCAAAAGCCAAGAGCCAGCCGTCTACTTCATGGCGCTAACTCTCGCGCTCAGGCGGGACTTGTAGCGCGAGGCGGTATTCTCGTGAAGCGTGCCCTTTTGGATGGCCTTGTCCAGGGCGGAGACGGTTTGGCGGTACATCTGCTCGGCGGCGGCCTTGTCGCCCTTTTCGATGGCCTCGCGCAAATCGCGCAGCTGGGTGCGCAGGCGGGAGGTATTGGCGCGGTTGCGGACGGTGCGGCGTTCGGTCTGGCGGGCGCGCTTCAGCGCCGAAAAATGATTTGCCATGTCTGGTTCGTTACCTTCGTGTGTCTAGAGAGATATTCGGGCGGGTCCGAACTTCTCATTATAAGGGAGTAATTCTCGACCGGTCAAACAGATGCTCTGTTGGCGGAGCCTGCCCACATCGTATTCGCTTTGTGCTTGCTTCCACCCGTCTCATGAAGAGGTCGCGTAACTCCTGCTAGACTCGTGCGTTTGGAGGTGGAACGTGGCAGGGGTCTATATTCTTTCAGCGCTGCGGACGCCGATCGGGAAATTTGGCGGATCGCTTGCTTCGTTGACGGCGGCAGATATGGGCGTCGTTGCGGCGAAAGCGGCGATGGATCGGGCCGGCGTGCGGCCCGATCAGATCGAAGAAGCCATCTTCGGAAACGCCCGGCAGGCGGGAGGCGGCCCGAATCCGGCCCGCCAGATTTCGGTGCGCAGCGGCGTTCCCGAGACAGTGCCTGCATTCACGGTGAACAAAGCCTGCGCGTCCGGGATGAAGGCGATCGCGCTCGCCTATCAGGCGATTTTGTTGGGCGAAGCGAGTTGCATTCTCGCGGGCGGCACGGAGTCGATGTCGCGGCTTCCTTATTATCTCGACGGCGCGCGCTGGGGATACCGGCTGGGGCATCAGGAACTGGTGGATGGCATGTACCGCGACGGATTTTTCTGTCCGCTGGCGAAAATGGTGATGGGCGAGACGGCGGAAGTCCTGGCCGAGCAGTATAAGATCACGCGTGAGGAACAGGACGAATACGCGCTGATGTCACAAACGCGCGCGGCCCGGGCGATTGCGGCGGGGCGGTTCGAGGCGGAGATCGTCCCGGTAACCATCGAGGGCAAGAAAGGGACGACGACGTTTGCGCGCGATGAGCATCCGTTCGCGGATGCCAGCATGGAGAAGCTGGGCAAACTTGCTTCCGTGTTCTCGAAAACCGGGACAATTACCGCGGGGAACTCTTCCGGCATCACCGACGGGGCGGCAGCGGTGGTTGTGGCTAGCGAATATTTCGTGAAACAGAATAATCTGAAACCGCTGGCGCGGATCGCGGCGGTCACTTCCGCGGCCGTGGATCCGCGGACCATGGGCATTGGGCCGGTTCCGGCGCTGCGCAAGCTGGATGAGAAACACGGCCTCAAGCTGCAAGATTTTGGGCTGATCGAGTTGAACGAAGCTTTCGCCGCCCAGGTGCTGGCCTGCGATCGTGAGCTGAATTTCAATCGCGAACGGCTCAACGTGAATGGCGGGGCGATCGCGCTCGGGCATCCCATTGGCTGCACCGGGACGCGCATTACGGTCACGCTCCTGCACGAGATGCTGAAGCGCAATACGAAGCGCGGCGTGGCCACGCTGTGCGTGAGTGGCGGCATGGGGATGGCGCTGGCGTTGGAAAACGCGGTGTGACAACCCGCCCAGTCCGCAGGGCAACCTTGCCCGGCGCAGCGACCGAACTTCTGCTATCCTTTCCCCGCGCTCTCCCTGGGGCATTTTACCCGTGCATCACACACCTGACATTACCTAAGCAAAGGAGATTCCAATGCTTCGTTTGACGATGAGAACATCGTGCGGATTGTTGCTGCTTGCCAGCTTTGCTCTCGCTCAGACCGAGTTTTCGGCCGATATCGTGAACACAGCCAGGGACGGCAACCCGGTACAAGCGAAGATGTATTTTGCCAAGGACAAAATGCGGTTTGAGCCGGCGGAAAAGACTCAGCGTGGTATGGGGGCGTTCATCATGAACCTGACCACCCAGACCTCGACCGTGCTGATGGACCAGCAGCACATGTACATGGAAGTGCCGGCCCAGACGACCAACCAGCGTAACGCCTACAACTTCTTCCGGACCGGTGACGCGGAAAATGCCTGCGCAGATTGGCTGGCACAACCATGGAACAAGGGCGGAACATGCCGCAAGGTAGGCAGCGAAACCGTGAACGGCCGCACCACGGTCAAGTACGAAGGCACGAACGCGAAGGGAGAGGCTTGATCCCAAGCTGCGTTTTCCAGTGAAATGGGAAGGCAAGAACGGCGGCGGAGAACTGCGCAACATTCAGGAAGGAGCGCAGCCTGCGAATCTGTTCGAGATCCCGGCGGGATACACCAAGTTCGACATGGGCAGCATGATGCAGCGCCCGCAATAAGTAAGAGTGAACCGGAAACCACGAAGGACCAGAGTTCGATCGACGCGTTGCGCCCGGAAAATCGTCGCACTATACTTCTCTGCAGCGGTCTTCTGGAGCCTCCGGAGCAACGATGTCCTTAACCGCGGTAATCGTGGACGACGAACAGTTGGCTCGCGACGAACTGGCCTACCTGTTGAAGAATGCGGGCGACGTGAATGTCGTCGCCCAGGGCAAGAATGGGCTGGAAGCGGTCCACCTGATCAAGGAGCACAACCCGGACCTGGTTTTTCTGGACGTCCAGATGCCCGGGCTCGACGGCTTTGGAGTGATCAAGAAACTGCTCGAGAAGAAGCTTCCCCTGCCCAAGATCGTCTTCGCTACCGCGTTCAATCAATATGCGGTCAAAGCCTTCGAAGTAAACGCGGTGGACTATCTGCTGAAGCCCTTCGATAAGAAGCGCGTGGCCCAATCCGTCCAGAAGGCAAAAGCCCAGCACGAAGCTAGCGGCCTGCCAGCCGAAAAAATTGACGCGCTGGTGCGCATGATCGAAACTCAGAAGCAGCCGGCATCGAAGATTCTGCTGAAAGCCCTGGGGCGAATGTTCCTGGTGGATCAGAGAGATATTTGTTACGCGTGGATCGAAGATGGCGTGATCTCGGTGGTGACTGGCGGGCCCAACAGTATGGAAGGACAGTCGAACTGCCGCACATTGGAAGAACTACTGGCCAGCTTAGACGCGAATCTTTTCTGGCGCGCCCACCGCTCCTACCTGGTCAACATCAACCGCATTCGCGAAGTCGTTCCCTGGTTCAAGAGTTCCTACCAGTTGCGCATGGACGACAAGAAGCAGAGCGAGATTCCAGTCAGCCGGGCTCAGACCAAGCGCTTGCGGGAACTGTTCGGACTCTGAGCTTGCCCTTCTGCCTCGCCCAGCAGGCAAGTCTGCGGCGCGGCGAGCCTCGACATTAGCATCTCGCGGTGGTGACAAGCGCGCGGACCTCTCGCCTTTCTCCACCAACGCGAACAGATCGTCAATCAGCGTTCCCGTATACATCCAAACTCTCTGCTCGGAGAGACAGTGGGAGGGAAGTCAAAACTCCGGAGGACGGCCGAGAGAGAAGCACCGTCCTCCGGTCCCGGGGGGAAGTTCAAACCGCCAAGGCTTCCAGCGCCTCGCGGTCGTGGATCACCAACGTTGGGCCGTCCAGATGAATCAAGCGCCTTCTCCGTAGATCGCTCAACAGCCGGGTCACAGTCTCACGGGATGACCCGATGCGTTGGGCCATCTCTTCGTGGGTCATGAAGGAGTGGATACGAGTTGGGCTGGCTCCCCTGTCCTGGGCCCGCGAATGCGACAACAGAAGTCTGGCCAGCTTTCCTGCCGAAGAACGGGTGAGCACCAGGTCGTGGATGTCGCGATAGGCCGAATGATAGTCGCGGCTCAGACTCTGGGCTGCGCGCAGGCCGACTTCGCTGCGATCCTGCATCAGTTCCAGAAGGCGCCCGCGGTCCACGAAGTTCAACTGGCAGGGAGTGGCGGTTTCGGCGGTGGTCTCGTAACATGCGCCTGAAACCGCGGCGCTGAGGCCGAGCGCTTCCCCGGCTTCCGCAGTCTTAAGGATAAGGACCTTGCCTTCGCGCGAGGTGGTCGAAAGGTTCACTCTACCCGAGCAGAGGATGAACATCCCGCGGGGACTCTGCCCCTCCACGAACAAGATGGCCCCGGCCGGCAAAGTGCTTTTGTGACTGATTTGGTTGAGCGACAGCAAGGCCGGGTGGGAGAAGCCGCAGAAAAAATCAGGGCGGGCGCTGGGGCATTCGGTGCAGTCTTCGACAATATCCAGTCCGTAGGGCGCCTTCATATCGGTTTCTCCGTTGGAATCTCGTTTGCTTTGGACGGAGTATGTCGGGGCAGTGTTCAGCCCGATTCCGCACAGATGGCGCGAAGCCGCCAGCAAAGCGAGGGCGTGGGCGCGGGTCTCGCTGTCCGTACTCCGAGTCGCCGAGATCAGTTCCCACGCAGCGCTCGGTTCTTCCCGCTGTTCCCATTCCACATGGCAGGCAAACAGGTAAAGCGGGTCGATTTCGGACGTCTGAACTTCGCTAGCCGGAGAAGGGCCGGCCTCAACCCTGGTGGGTGCGTCAGTGCGCAGCGTCTCATCCCATGCGGAAACAGTGCATCCCGGCGGCGGATGGACGTAGTCGCGCGCCGGCCGGCAACGCTGAGGCTTGGGCATCGGTGCTGGCAAGCACATGGCCCGGGAAACAACCCCAGCTTCTAGAGGCCGACTTTTGGCTGCGAACACGGCTTCGACTCCATAGGCCTTGTCCTGTGCGTCAGGCCTTATTGAATGGGGGAAGGCTTGCGACCGTCTTCGCGAGTTGGCGGGACCCGAGCCCGGCCAGAGGCGAAGCAGCAGGTCCCGTATGCAAGCCGAGTACCGAAATGGCGATGAAGGTCAAAAGCGGGAAATTCCCCGTTTGGAACGGGTTTCGAAGCAGAACAGCCTCGCTTGTTTCCAAACCACTGCCGAAAACTCGGCAAGCTGCCGATTAGCCGTCAACTACGCTGAGTACTGGATTTCGCTGCTTCGCAGGGCCGCTAGGGCTGCGGATCGGAATAGTCCTGCCGTGTAATCTTCAGGCGTTGCATCTTCGATTGCAGGGTGGTGCGTTTCAATCCCAGACGGCGCGCGGCGCCGTTCGCTCCCGACAGTACGCCTTTGGTCTCGCGCAGTACGCCGATGATGTGTTCTCGCTCCGCCCGGTCGAGCGTATGGTCTTCCTCCCGAGCTAGTGGGGTCTTCTCGGCACGCAGTTCGGACAACGGAACCCGCAGGGCCCTGCCTTCGGTGAGAATCACGGATCGTTCCATCAGGTTCTCGAGTTCCCGTATGTTGCCGGGCCAGGACCATTCCGTCAGAGCCTGCATCGTCTCTTTGGGAACAGTTTCGATGTGGCGTTCCATGAGAGAAGCAAATTTGCGGACGAAGTAGCGCACCAGCATCGTCGAGCCGTTCACGCAGGGGTGGGACGCGAATGGGAAACACGTTGAGCCGGTAAAAGAGGTCATTCCGAAAGTGGCGCTCGGCCACGCTGCGGGCCAAATCGCGGTTGGTGGCCGCGATCAGCCGCAGGTTCACCTTGATGGTGCGTGTGCTTCCGAGACGCTCGAATTCCTGGTCCTGGAGTATGCGCAGGAGCTTGGGCTGCAGCTCGAGAGGAATTTCACCGACTTCGTCGAGGAACAACGTCCCGCCATTGGCCAGTTCCAGGCGTCCGATCTTGCGTGCGACGGCGCCAGTGAAGGCTCCCTTTTCGTGGCCGAAAAGCTCGCTCTCCAGCAAACCCGTGGGAATCGCAGCACAGTTGACCTTGATGAAGCTCTGTGCCTGCCGGCGGCTCAACTGGTGAATGGCGCGGGCGACGAGTTCCTTGCCCGTTCCGGTTTCTCCGAGGATCAGGACCGTAGCTTCGCTGGGGGCGACAATGGCCACTTGATCGAGCACGTGCTTGAGAGCGGGACTCTCGCCCACGATTTCCCTGAGGAGGCCGTAAGAGCGAGTCTCGCCTTCCAGATACCCTCTCTCTTCGCCCAAGCGTTGTTGCAAGGCGCTGATTTCGGTGGCAGCGCGCTGGTTCTCGATGACAACGGCAAGCAGGGCAGCGACCTGGTTGAGCAGCGTCAGATCGTCAGGCTGAAACGCGTCTTTGCGGGTGCTGCCGAGGACCAGGACGCCCAGCGGGCCCTTTGGCCGGAGAAGTGGAACGCAACAGAGGGACGACAGGCCTTCCGCCAGAAACCTTTCCGCAATCTCGGCGTCGAAGCCCTGCAGTTGTTCCCCGGAAAAGATCAAGGGAGCGCGCTCTTGAAGGCTCCGGCCACCGGGACTGTTATCCGCGCTGATGGGAACGGCTGTCAGCAGCCCTTTGCCGAGGGGAAAGTCCTCCGCCTGCCGAACCAGAAGTCCGGTGTTGGCGTCATGCAATTCGAATCCGGCATATTCGTGATGCAGAACGCGCCGGATGCGTGCCGAAATCGCAGGGAAAACTTCCTGCACTTTCCAGTTTGAGGCCAGAATGTTGCTGACATCCAACAGCGCCCGCAGGCGGTTCATCCCGCCCCGCGCTTGGTCGCGCAGGCGGCGGGTGGACTCGTCCATCTTCTTCTGTTCCGTTGTCTCGACCACGACGACCCCGATGTGGGTCACCTTTGCGCCTGCATCTTTGATGGGGAGGTGGTGCCCGATCCACCGGCCTGCTTCGTGTCGAGCGGGAAACATTCCGGAGGTCTCGAAGTTGAGGACCGGCTCTCCGCTGGAGAACACCCGCTGCAGCTGAGGCTCAATGAGACTGGCGGCGTCTCCAAGAACTTGGCGCACCGTTTTGCCCAGGCTGTCGGCCACGGGGAGGCCGTTGATTTCCGCGAGCCTTTGGTTGATGGCGAGAATGCGAAGCTCCGCATCCAGGATGCAGACGCCCACGACAGAAGAGCCGAAATATGCAGCCAGCAACATTTCCGGGTCGGAGAGAGCCCCAGAGCCGAAGGGAATGGAGTTGCCCACACTGGGCAAGTCATCCGGCATGACAAGGCCTCGGGTCGCGGAGCTGGACTGCCAGCTTCAATCGTCCTGCGCAGCCATTTGCTGGAATCAATTGTGACGAAGTGAATCTGATGGTATGGCGACCGATAGGCGCGTGGGAACGAGGAAGCCGACCGGCGAAATGACCGCCTGCCTTGCGGCGGAGAGACAAAACCTCAGCCACACCTACAACTGGGGTGCGGCGTAACACCGTGGTTTTCAAGCGTGCCGCACTTCTGGGGTGCAAAAAAATATCCGTAGCCCAGCCCCTCAAGGCAAACTTGTCCCTTCAGCCAGGGATTTGGCGCCATTATATGCAGGTAGTCAAGTACATAACGCTCCTCTTGGATTCCTGTACGGTTTTCGTAACAAACCGGATATCTTCCGAGCCGAGCGTTCGTGCGGGATGCGACTCGATCGGCTCCGCGGCGGCGGCCTGCGGAACTATAATCTTGGCGTGGCCCGAGGCTGGGAAAGCAAATCTGTGGAGGCGCAACAGGCCGAAGCTGAGGAGAAGCAGGTGCGGACTCGGCCTCCCGTGACGCCTGAAGATGCCGCACGCTGCCGGGAAAAAGAGAATCTGCGGCTTGCCCGCCAGAGGGTGCTGCAGCAGATGGCAGCGAGCCCCAATCCACGGCACCGCAAGTTGATGCAAGACTCCCTCGCCGATCTGGATGAGAAGCTGAAAAAGCTGGAAAAGCGGACCTCGGCCCTCAGCCCTCCGACCCAAGACCTAAGACCTGAAACCTGAGGTCTAAGGTCTGAGGTCCGAGGCCTGAGGTCTGACGCGTATAATGATCGCTTTATGACAGCCTACGTCTACGTTTCTCTCAAGAAGAGTGTTCTTGACCCCCAGGGCAAGACGATCCAGGGCGCGTTGAAGAAGATGGGATACAAAGGTCTGGAGAGCGTTCGCCAGGGTAAATATTTCGAGATCACACTTGACCAGGGCATCTCGCGTGAAGATGCCCAAGCCGAGGTCGAGCGGATCGCCCGCGAAGTGCTGACTAATCCCGTGATCGAAGAGTTCCGATTCTCCCTCGCGGAGTAGAAATCGAAGGAAATTTCCCCCTGAGGCTTCCCTATGTGTGGCATTGTCGGCTATGTCGGTAAGAAGAGTGTCGTTCCCATCATCCTCGAGGGACTGCGACGCCTGGAGTATCGCGGCTACGATTCAGCTGGAATCGCCGTAGCGGGTAGCGGGGAGGGACTGCAGGTGCGGCGCGCCGAGGGCAAGCTGCGCAATCTGGAGGAGGCCATCCGCCAGAAGCCACTGGAAGGCACCTACGGTATCGGGCACACGCGCTGGGCTACCCACGGCCGCCCTACCGAAGAAAATGCTCATCCCCATCGCGATTGCACGGGCAGAGTCGTGGTCGTCCATAACGGGATTGTCGAGAACTACCTCAGCCTGAAGAAGAGCTTGATCGCGGAAGGTCACAGGTTCACCACTGAGACCGACACTGAGATCATCGCGCATCTGGTGGAGAAGTATTCTGTGGACCCGGCATCCGGCCGCCATCAGTCGCTGGAAGACGCGGTGCGGCAGGCGGTCAAACAGCTCAGCGGCGTGTTTGCTCTGGCCGTGATCTCAACCCAGGATCCCAACAAGATCGTGGCCGCTCGCAACGGGCCGCCGGCGGTGATCGGCTTGGGCAACGACGAATATTTTGTGGCCTCCGACGTCCCCGCCATCCTCTACCACACGCGGGACATTTTCTTTCTGGCGGACGGCGATCTGGCAGTGGTGACACCGGACGGCGTGCAACTCTCCGACTTTGACGGAAAGCCCATTCAGCGCCAGGTGCAGCACGTCACCTGGGACCCGATCATGGCGGAAAAAGGCGGCTTCAAGCACTTCATGCTCAAAGAGATTTACGAGCAGCCGCGCGCCGTGCGCGATACCACGCTGGGCCGCGTTTCGCAGGATACGGGGCACATTTTCCTCGACGAGATGGAAATCAGCGAGGCGGAATTCCGAGCCGCCTCAAAGATCAACATCATCGCCTGCGGAACCAGTTGGCATGCCGGGGTGGCGGGCAAATTCATGATTGAGGGGCTGGCCCGCGTCCCGACCGAGGTGGACTACGCCAGCGAGTGGCGATACCGCAATCCGCTGGTCGATCCGGGCACGATTACGCTGGTGATTTCGCAGTCCGGGGAGACGGCAGACACGATCGCCGCCCAGCGCGAAGCGAAGGCGCGGGGATCGAAGACGCTGGCCATCTGCAACGTGGTCGGTTCCATGATCACGCGCGAGGCGGCAGGAACGATTTACACCCACGCCGGACCGGAAATCGGCGTGGCTTCGACCAAAGCCTTCACCGCCCAGCTCACCGCTTTGCACATCTTCGCCCTGTATCTGGCTCAAGTCCGCGGCGTGATGAGTGGCGAGCAAGCTCGCGCCGCAATGCAGGAACTGATGCGCATTCCAGCAAAACTGGAGCAGATTCTTACGCACGATGAGGCCTGCGATGAATTGGCCAAGCATTATCAGAAGGTGCACGATTTTCTGTTTCTGGGGCGAGGAATTCACTATCCCATCGCGCTCGAAGGCGCGCTCAAACTGAAAGAAATTTCCTACATTCACGCCGAAGGATATCCGGCGGGCGAGATGAAGCACGGTCCCAATGCGCTGATTGATGAGAATCTGCCGGTGGTGGTCATTGCCACCCGCGATGCAAACAGTCCGGGATCCCTGCTGCGCTACGAAAAAACCATCTCAAACCTGAAAGAAGTCAAGGCCCGGTCGGGCGTGGTGATTGCGCTGGCTACCGAGGGCGATGAAGAAATTAAGGAAGCTGCGGATCACGTCCTGTACGTTCCGGACGCGCCGGAAGAATTGTCACCCATCCTGGAGATCGTCCCTCTCCAGTTGCTGGCCTATCACATCGCAGTGCGGCGCGGCTGCGACGTGGATCAACCCAGGAACCTGGCCAAGTCGGTCACGGTCGAGTAGAAGCCGCCTTAGCGAATGGGCAGCGCGTACATGAGGCCACCATGCGTCCAGAGATTGTTGGCGCCGCGGGGCAGTTTCATCACCGATCCTGAACCGAGATCGCGCTCGTACATCTCGCCATAATTCCCCACGGCTGCGATGACGCGGGCCGCCCAGGCATCGTCGAGTCCGATCAGTTGTCCATAGCCGCGCTGCAGGCCAAGCAGGCGCCGGATCACAACGTCGTCGCTCTTCTTCGTCTTCATCTCGGCGAGATTTGCCTGGGTGATACCGCTCTCCTCGGCTTGGATGAGAGCTTCGACGGTCCAGTTAACGACGGTGGCCCATTGCGGGTCGTCGAGAGTGTAGGCGGGCGCCAACGGATCTTTGGCGATGACGTCCGGCAGAATCTCATAATCCTTGGCCACTCCCTTAAAACCGAGTCGCTCGTAGCCCAGTTGTGAAACATCGGCGGTGACGGCGGCGCAGTTGCGGGTGACTAAAGCCGCTTCCATCTCGCCTTCTTCCTGAAAAGGAAAAGGCAGAAACTTGATGTTCTCGCGCTGCATGTAACTTGTGAGTTGCATCTCGATCTCGGTGCCGCCGAGGAAACAGATTTTCTTGCCTGCCAGGTCCCTGGGGGAAGCGATGCCCATGGTCCTATTCACGAAAAGGGCCTGGTAGTCGTAGAAAATCGGACGGGCGAAGCCGAAACCCTTGTTGGCGCTATTCATGAAGTTGGGGGATCCGGTGGCGAGCAGCGCGATTTCGCCGGATTTGAGGGCTTTCAGGGCATCCTGCTCATCGCGGAACGACTTGACGGTGAACTTGGCATTGGTCCCGAGAACGGCGACGGCCACCGCCTTACAGATATCCACGTCGAGAACGACATGGTTGCCGTGCGCGTCTTGCGTGGAGTATTCGGGCTCTTCGATATTGACTCCGCACGGGAGTGAAGCGGCGGCTCTGATTCGATCAAGAGTGGTCCCGGCATAGGCCGACGCCGTGGTTGCAATGATCAGGCAGGCGATTGAAAACTGAAGTGCGAGAATTCTTCTCATCCGTTTTTGTTCCTTCCCCAACAACTCGTCAGCTTACAAAAATCCGGCGGCCGGATAAAGATCTGGCCGCCGGAGATGGTTGGTGAGAGGTGAGCTAGTTCGATGGCCAGCCGCCCTGATACGGAGTGCCTGGGTTGGTGCTGGGACGGGGATTGACATCCTGTGGGGCCCGATCAATCACTTTTCCGTGCTTCACGTCGGTTGGAACAATCCACAGCGCGCGGCAACCTTGCCCGCCGAAGTGGGGCAGCGCAAATGCCGACTGCGGAATAGTCGCGAACCTGCCTGGCAATGGCGGGAAGAAACCGAGCAGGCGAAAATCGTCAAACGCAGAGAACAGATCACCCACGCCCGGGACGCCATCATCAGCCGGCCCAAGGTAGGGCTGGCCGTAGGTGGTCTTCCCAACAGCGCGAGCCGCAGCTTCGTCGGGAAGATCGGCCAGCGGAGTCAGGTTGAAGAGTTCGTCGATGAACTTGATGATCGAGCTATGTTCGGTGGCTTCATGGGAAATTGCATGCACCACGCCGTACGGCGAGATTACGATCGCGGGAATGCGTGGACCCTGACTGAGTGCGATGCCGCTTGGATCCGTGGAGCGAATTACCGGTTGAGTGTGATCGTAGAGGCCATCGCTTTCATCGTAAGTGATGATGATCGCGCTCTGCGACCAATACGGGCTTTTGGCGATCGCGTTGATCGTGTCTCCCAGAAGGGCTTCGCTGATCTGGGCGTCGGAATAGCCTGGGTGATCGTCGTTGCCGGGGAAAGCGCCCTGGACCGCTGGACTGGGAGAGCGGGGAGTGAGGCCATCGAGGTTGCTGTATCCGCCGCGAACGTAATAGACTCCGCCAGTTCCGGTGCCGGGCAGGGCTTTCGCGTTAAGGGCAGCGAAGAAGTCGCCGAGACCCTTCATGTGCGCCGCGGTTTCGTTCGGATTGTTGGCCTCATAGCCGAAGTATTGCGGGGCATCGTGATGGGCGATGTAGCTGCTATGGGAGGCTACGCCGCCGGTGTCGATCGGCTCCAGATCATAACCTTCCTCGTACCAACCCCAGGGCACAGGCCCGTTCGGGCTGGCGGCGATCTTCGCGATGTCCGCTTGCACGTCCAGAAGATCGAACGCCGGGTTAGCGTCCGTCGAAGTGATGCTTTGAATCTGGTTTCCCATGAAAGAGAGTCCCAAACTGGCGTACGTCTGGTTGGAGGCCGGATTGGTGCTGGGAGCGCTCCCCGACTCAGTAGGCTGACGATTGCTTACGGTCGGGTCGAGAGCCGATCCCCAGAACGGTTGTGGATCGCCGGTTACGGGCAGCGCTGTGTTCTTGGTGTCGACATTGTTGCCCAGCGCGGGATACTTGACCCACTGCGTAGCGCCCGACTGGCCGGCGAACATGGCGAGGGCGTTGGGCGTCGAAGGCCCGATCACGGTGTCAAAAAAATTGTCGAAAAGCGTGAAACGGTCCGCGTAACTCCACAGGAATGGGACGGTGTCGCAGTCCACATGGCTGACCACCAGTTCACCCTTCTGCACCTGCTGTTCGGTGGGTAGTGGCCCGCTGTAATTGCAGGTTCCTCCGCTGCAGGTCAACGTCCCTGACAGGCCCTCTTCGGTTGCCGCGTAACGATCATTCTGGGCGACGTCGCCGGCATTCAGATCCAGTTTGGCGAAGATGGCGGTGTGACCGTGATTGACCGAGTCCGTGTCCTCGGGATAGAGGGGCGTTACCTGGCCTTTGACGTTGGTGATCGACTGCGGCATCAAGAACGGGGAAATTGTGCCCACCGAGCCGTCCGTCAATACGATCGGCTGGACAAAGCCTGGTGTTTCAGAGGCGGGTTGCGAGAACAGGCCACGGGCTCCAGGGTAAGTGCCGAAGTGGAAGTCGAAGGAGCGGTTTTCCTGGAAGAGAACGAAAACATACTTGATTCTCTTTTGCAGCAGAGCGAGTTTCAAATTGTGGGGAAGGAACGACTCGCCCGCCGAGTCGCGCGTGTAGCGGGCGACTTCAGCGCTGGATCTGGGTGCGATTTCGACAAGTTTCTTCGGGGCAACAGGTTCGTCGCCTTTGGGGTTTTGGGCTAGGGTGGAGACTGGCTGCATTATCACTGCAGCGACCATCAACGAAGCACAACCGGATTTCGCCCATTCTTTGATTTTCATATTTTTCCTTTCACGATGGACAACTTGGAATTCGTCTGGCTTTCGCCGGTTACCCAGTCACCACCGCGGAAGCGGTGGCATTTCGGCGAGGAGACATGTCCCGTCCATCGGAACAGAGGAATGTAAAGTGGACTTTAACCTGATGTGAACAGTTGATAAAAATCCTGCGACAGACAAACCTCCCCTGCAGGGGAGCGACCTCGCCCACCGATGTGGTGTGAATGACTGAACTCCGTGCTTAGGAAGAGAAAGCGGCGGGCTGTCTTGATCCCCTGGAGGGACGCCGCCGGGCAGAATCATTCTTTGCTGTCGAGAAGCGTTATTCTCAAGCGCAACAAAACTGCGGCCAGAGTCACGAGCGCAGCGCCCCACACTGCAAAGGCGGTCTTCACCACCCAAGCCGGTGTGGCGCCGACCCTGCGCAATAAGAACGGCAGAAAGTTCCACGTCGTGATGTGGACGTAATCCCATTGGTCCCAAGTCATGGCGTCGGTGTTCAGTCCCCAGGCCTCCATCTTGCCCAGGGCGAACGCGGCGATGTTCTTGAAGCGCAGCGCGACCACGAACGTGGGATGGCCGAAATCTTCCATCTGGTAGATCTCGAGCGGAAGCCAGAAGGCCAGCGATGCCATCTGAATAGCGAGGCTGGCGGCAATCACGACCACGCCGGCGCGCCAAATCCATCGGCTGAGATTCGCGCGATACCGCACCAGCAGGGGAACCGCCGGGAACGCCGCCAGTTCGACCGCGGTCGAAACGTAACGGTCGCCCCAGGCAAAGTCGCCGGCCCAGTAGGTGTAACGCGCATAAAAGCTGATGTAGCCGGCCAGCAACAGAAGCGATGTCACAGCGTAGGCGCGAACCTCGGGCTCCAGACGCTTCCAGAGCAGAACGAGCAGCAAGATAGCCAGCGCGAGCAGAGGATCAAACAGGAAGATTGATTTCTCGGGCTGGAAGAGCGCCCCGAGAACGCCTTCGTGAAACGGCGTGCTCCACGGAAAATTCGCGGGCAGGCTGGGATCCTGCATGCGCTGCACTTTCGCGAAAAGCGGGACGTAAGTTCCGGTCCACGAGCCGAAACGATAAAAATTGTAAGCGCGCTCGCAGAAAACGAAGAAGCCAAGGACGGGCGCGGCAATCTTGCAGTAATCGAAAAGGCGCTGCCACAGCGCGCGGCCGCGCACCTGGTCGAACCACAGCACGATCGGCACGAGGGCGCAGCCTGCCATCAGGTCAAGCCCGGTGGTCAGGCGAGTCTGCAGGTTGAGGCCGAACGCTGCGGTGCCGATGAAAAGTGCCCGGCGGCTGCCCGTGCGCAGCCATTCATATTCGAAACAGAATCCCACCAGCGTCAGAAGCATGATGTAGTTGTTCTCCATCATGTTCTGCGTGTAGTGCAGGTGCGTGGTGCAGAAGAGAAGTGCCAGAACGCCCGCGACCGCTTCTTTCACCCCAAACCGCAACTGCCGGAGCAGCCGAAACGCAATCCACGCGGTCAGCACGTTCACCAGGATATTGGTGCTGTAGCTGACGACGATGCTGCGTATGGCAGGGTCGTCCTCGTAATCGGAAAAGATGGACCAGTGCGCGACCCACGTGCCCACCAGGTCGGCCGGCAGCATAAGTAGGGACTGCCCGATGCCGAACTGGCTGTAAATCCGGCCGCCGCGTCCCGGTATCCCGAACTCGGGATACTCGGCAGGCAGCACCTGCGGCTGCGAAGTCCAGAGCCAGTGCGTGGTCTGCAGACGGTGCGTGGTGTCAGAAGTACCCAGTTCGCCCGATTGCCCCACGAAGGCGAGCAGCCCCGCCGTCAGGCAGAGCAGAAATAGAGAATCGCGAAGCCAGCGAGACACGCGCGAGGTCATCGCTTGGATGGTAACAAAAACGGCGTCAGACCTCAGACCTCGGGCGTCAGATCCTTAGGTGGAGCGGGACGGATGAGCCGCCGACTGCTACCGCGATTGCCAGCGTCTCGGATTGCGTCTGCCGTGGAAGCAGGCGATTACCACAATCCGATGCTCCTGAAACTCGAAAAACATGCTGTACGGGAAACGCCGTACCCCCGCGCGGCGAACGGTTCCGGTAGACGACATGGAATTGCAATGGGTGTTCCGCAATCGCCTCAACCGTGGCTTCGACCGCCAAGGCGAAACGCTCCCCAAGCTCTGGACGGATGTTGTCATACCACGCTCGCGCTTCCAGCAAATCCTCATTCGCTTCGGGGGTCCAGACGACCGGGAGTGTCACGATTTCTTAAACAGGCCCGCCCTGACTTGCTGCCACGGGATGACATCGGAGGGGTTCTGCTCATGCCTGGCGATGCGGTAGTCAAGCTCCGCCCGTTGCGCCTCCGTCAGTGATGCGGAGTCCGCTTCCAGGCTTTCCCAGACCGTATCGAGCAGGTCCGCCTTCTCCGCAGCGGAGAGGCTGTTTATCTGGCTTCGCAAATCGCTCATATTCCACTAACCCTAGCGCGGTTTTCCTCTCTGGCAAGCACCTAGCCCCAGAGGGACGCGGCCGTGAAATCCCACGCTTCGCAGATTGCGCGGAACATGGGCCGCCCACGCTCCGATAAAATGATGACCTACAATGCCCATCGTCTTACATGATGCATGCCCCGAGCCGGATCCTCAAGCCATCATCTGCCGTTTCATGGACCTGAATAAATTTAGGGACCTGTTCGCTAACGAAGAGCTTTATCTCCGTAGGACAGATTTGTTCAAGGAAAGCGACCCAGCAGAAGCCTTGCCGCCCGACGACTATGTTCGGCAAGCGCTTGGGCTTACCAAGTATGATCTTCGAGACGAGCTAAAACTGAATAACGATCAGGCATTCAATCGCCAAATGAGTGAGGTCCGTTATATTCAGTGTTGGCAGATGTTTGAAGGCGAGACACTCGATATGTGGGCAAGATATGGGGGCGGTGTCGCAATCTTCTCGCGCTTCGAACTCCTCAAGTCCGCGCTCAGCGTGATGTTAGATGAGATTATGCTTGGTTTGGTTCGATACGGAAATGAAGGACCAACGCGGAACAACGTCATTCATTTTCTCTTTCTGAAGAGAAAACATTTTGAGAAGGAGCGAGAACTTCGTTTGGTCCTGACTTGCTACGACCCAGTTGGCGGCGCCAATAGGCATATTGGCCTCAATGGGTTTCCGCACCGGGAACCCTTGGACCAAGAAAACCCCTTGCACGCATGGGTTCACGAGTACAAACGGCGGCGCATCGATCTCAGGGCTCTGGTGACTGAAGTCCGTTTGTCACCGTGGGCGACGAACGACGAACTCGAAGAGATTAGTTTGTGGGTGAAAAGCAAAACCCCGGCTTGCCCAGTAACGCGCTCCGATCTAACCAGCCCCTTGACCCCAACCCTCGACGAGTTGAAACGCCGTCGGCTTTCCTTCAGCCAGGCCATCAGTTTGAACCTTTGCAACTTCTTATCTTACCTGCTCATCTAAACCTTGACAGTGATCCACTCAAGTCTTAGCATGGTGTCGGGCGCAATCATGATCACATTGATTGTAAAGGACTTATCAAGCTTAGGAGGAACGTTTTATGTCCAAGATTATCGGAATTGACCTGGGGACGACCAATTCCTGCGTGGCGGTCATGGAGGGCGGTGAGCCCAAAGTGATCCCCAATGAAGAAGGAGGGCGGACCACGCCTTCCGTGGTCGGCTTCACTAAGACCGGAGAACGGCTGGTGGGGCAGGTGGCCAAGCGGCAGGCCATCACTAATCCCGAAAACACCGTGTATTCGATCAAGCGGTTCATGGGACGCCGCTTCGACGAAGTCAGCGAAGAAATGAAGATGGTCCCATTCAAGGTCGTGCAGTCGGGCGACCACGTCGCTGTGCTGGCGCAGGGCAAGGAGTATACGCCGCCGCAGGTTTCGGCGCTGATCCTGCAGAAACTGAAGAAGGCGGCCGAGGACTATCTCGGCGAAAAAGTGACGGAGGCGGTCATCACCGTGCCTGCGTATTTCAACGACGCACAGCGGCAGGCCACCAAAGACGCCGGCCAGATTGCCGGGCTGGAAGTGAAGCGCATCATCAACGAACCGACGGCCGCGGCACTCGCCTATGGCCTCGACAAAGGGAAAGACGAAACCATCGCCGTGTACGACTTTGGCGGCGGCACCTTCGATATTTCCATCCTGGAAGTGGGCGAGGGCGTGATCGAAGTCAAGGCTACCAACGGCGATACCCACCTGGGCGGCGACAACATCGACCAGGCGCTGGTGGACTGGCTGATTGACGAATTCAAGAAGGACGAAGGCCTCGACCTGCGCGGCAAGGGCAACGAGATGGCCCTGCAGCGTCTGCGCGACGCGGCCGAGCGCGCCAAGATCGAGCTCTCCACCACCATGGAGACCGAAATCAATCTGCCGTTCATCACGGCGGACGCCAGCGGTCCCAAGCACCTGGTCAAGAAGCTGACCCGGGCCAAGCTCGAAGGCATGGTGGAAAACATCATTCAGCGTTCGGTCGGACCGTGCAAGCAGTGCATGAAAGACGCGGGCATTGAAGCCAGCAAGATCAACGAAGTCGTGCTGGTCGGCGGCCAGACCCGCATGCCCCGCATCCAGCAGCTGGTGAAAGAGCTGTTCGGACGCGAAGGCCACAAGGGCGTAAATCCCGATGAAGTGGTCGCGGTCGGTGCCGCGATTCAGGGCGGCGTGCTCAAGGGCGAAGTAAAAGACCTGCTGCTGCTCGACGTAACTCCGCTGACACTCTCGATCGAGACGCTGGGCGGGGTTTCCACGCCGATGATCCCGCGCAACACGACGATTCCGACGCGCAAGACGGAGACGTTCTCGACCGCGGCCGATAGCCAGACCTCGGTTGAAGTCCACGTGCTGCAGGGCGAGCGGCCCATGGCCGCGCAGAACCGCACGCTGGGCAAGTTCCATCTGACCGGCATTCCGCCCGCTCCGCGCGGCGTCCCGCAGATCGAAGTGACGTTCGACATTGATGCCAACGGCATCCTCAACGTGACCGCAAAAGATACGGCCACGCAAAAGGACCAGAAGATCACGATCACGTCGTCCTCCGGCTTATCGAAGGACGAAGTCGAGCGCATGGCCAAGGAAGCCGACGCGCACTCGGCGGAAGACAAGGCCCAGCGCGATTCGATCGAAGCCAAGAACCAGCTCGACTCGATGGTCTACAACATCGAGAAGATGCTGCGCGAGCAGGGCGACAAGATCTCGGGTTCGGAGCGCGGCGACGTCGAAAACGCCGTGGCCGACGCCAAGAAGGCGCTCGAATCGAACGACAAGGCGCAGATGGATCGGGCTCGTGAGAACCTGACCAAGGCCTCGCACAAGCTCGCCGAGCAGATGTACAAGGCGGCGCAGGCGCAACCGGGGCAGGCAGGTCCCGGGCCGGGAGCAGGCCCGACGCCGGGCGCGGGCGGCGGCGACGGTCAGGCCAAGAAGAAAGACGAAGGCGTGATCGACGCCGAGTATGTAGACGTGGAAGACAAGAAATAAGCTTTTGGTTCTTAGCTTTTAGCTTGAACCGTGTGGCGCGGGCACTCTTGCCCCCGCCACGCATTGGATCGATTGTCATCCTGAGCGAAGCGAAGGATCTATGCAACTGGCCGGGGAGTGCATAGGTCCTTCGCTTCGCTCAGGA
>JBKQRC010000087.1:0-61055 GCA_052326105.1 Candidatus Sulfotelmatobacter sp.
ATCCCGCAAAGGGCGCGGGATTTCCACTTTCCCACCGCCCCGGCGGCTGCGGGAGATTAGCCAAACCGGACATTTCACTTGCTACAAAAAGCGGACATTTTAATTTGCTAAGAACACAGAGATCCCACCCCGTCAATGTCCCAGTTTGGCGGCTCGGACGGACTGCGCGGTCGAGCTTCGCTCGACCGGACAGCCGGGGGCGGCTGTCCCCACACGGTTGTTTCCGCCGAGATGGTTATTCGAATTGCTTGCGGAAGGCGGCGAGCTGCTGCTGGACCTCGGAGAGTTCGAGACGGAGGCGGGTGACTGCTGCTTCCAGTGTCGTAAGTCGGTCGTCGTGAGAATTTGCGCCGGCGGTCGCGGGCAAGAGTGCCCGCGCCACACTTTCACTTCCCGCGGCGACAGACTCGGGCGGCTCGCCGGAGAACAGGTGAGTGTAGCGGGATTCTTTTGTGCCGGGCTGGCGCGGGAGTACGCGGGCCAGCGGGGGCTTGCGCTGGGCGAGGCGGTCAAGCGTGGAGACGACGTCGTCGAGAGCCTCGAAGCGGTACATGCGGTCGGTGCGGCCGCGAAGTTCGCCGGGAGTCTGCGGTCCGCGGAGAAGAAGCACGCACAGAATCGCAATTTCGCGACGGTCGAAGTTGAAGACTTCCTGCAAGCGGTGTTCGAATTTGGGGACGCGGCTGTCGGCGCCGCCGGCCGGTCCGGCGAGGCGTTTTTCCTGAAGAGTGGCGAGGGCGTCACGAACCGCTGCTTCGTCCAGGTTCATCACCGGATCGCGATTGTTCTTCTGATTGCAGGCGTTGACCAGGGCGTTGAGCGAGAGCGGATAGTAGTCTGGTGTGGTGATATCTTTTTCGATGAGAGAGCCGAGGACGCGAGTTTCGATTTCGGTGAGAAGAAGAGGCATGGGTCATCCGGCTAAAGGACCTCCATTGTAGTGCAAGCCTTTCGCGGGCAGGAGTGCCCGCGCCACACGGGTCTGCGCCACACGTGCCCGCGCCACACTTGTCACTTGCTCAGATGCGGAAAGGCGCGGCCAGGAGGCGGAAAGGCAGAGTAATGGCAAGATAGATAATCTCCAGCACTCCGTGGACCGCCACGCCCAGGATGCGGAACGGGAGCAGAAGCAGCCAGACGAAAGGGTAGGCGATCAGGGCTAAGAGCGCGAGCGGCCAACAGAGAACGAAGAGGATGCACCAGAGCAGGAAAGTAAACATGGATGAGACCTCCATTCCTCTCTGCTTAATTCTACGTGGTGCGGGGACGGGAGGTTCCGTGAAAATCAGATTCAAAATCAGTCAAAGTCAAAATCCCCACCCTAGTCTCGCCAAAGAACGGCGAGTCTAGGATGGGGCACCCGCAGTATCCCTGGTTGCCATCTTTGCAATGGAGCGCCTATAGTTTTCTCACATTGAGGAGATTCTGATGCGCCTGCTTTTGAGCTGGATATTAAGCGCGATTGCGGTGTGGGTTGTGTCGCGCCTTGTGCCGGGAATTTCGGTGAGCGGCCCAGTGGCGGCGCTGATTGCGGCGCTGGCCATTGGGTTCATCAACGCGACCATCGGCTTCGTGCTGAAGATTCTCACGTTCCCTCTGACACTGCTGACGCTGGGGCTGTTCTGGTTTGTGATCAACGCGCTTATGCTGGAGCTGGCTTCAGCAATTGTTCCGGGATTTCGGGTGCACGGATTCTTCGCTGCGTTTGTCGGAGCGATTGTGCTCAGCCTGGTGAACCTGTTGCTGAAAGCGATCGTGATGCCGCGGCGAGAGAAGCATTAGAAACATCAGCTCTTGCCGGCCCCTGGCTTCCTGGGCTTGATCGCCTGCCAATCTTCTTCCTTAAGAATCTTTCCCAGGCTGCTGAATTCGCCTGCTCCTTGCAGGAATTCGCCGCCGTCCATGCGGATAACTTCGCCGTTGATGTAGTCGGAGCCGTCGCTGACGAGAAACGCGGCGAGATTGGCCAGTTCTTCCACGGTGCCGAAACGGTGGAGCGGGTTGCGCTCCAGAGCAAGGGTTTCGAGTTCAGGGCGGGGCAGCACGCGCGAGAACGCGCCTTCGGTGGGGATCGGCCCGGGTGCGATGCCGTTCATGCGGATGCCGCGGTTGCCCCACTCGACCGCAAGGCTGCGGGTAAGAGCTTCGACGCCGGCTTTGGAGACGGCCGAGGGAACAACGTAGGCCGAGCCGACGGGGGCATACGTGGCCGAGATGCTGAGAACGGTTCCGTGATGGCCGGACTTGAGCCAGCGGCGTCCGCAGGCGAGGGTGCAGTTGAGGGTTCCCATCAGCACGATGTTGATGACGGAATTCCATGCGCCGGGAGAGAGTTCTTCGGTGCGGGCGATGAAGTTGCCGGCGGCGTTGTTGACGAGAATGTCGAGCGGGCTGTCTTTCCAGATGGAGTCCATCATCGTTTCGACGGCGTCGAGGTTGCGAACGTCGCAGGGGAACGCATGGATCGCGCCTGTCGACGCTTGGGAGAGTTCGACGACAGTTTGTTTCAGGACTTCTTCGCGGCGGCCGCAGATGTGGACAGTGGCTCCGAGCTCGAGGAAGCGTCGAGCCATGCCTTTGCCCAGGCCGGTGCCTCCGCCGGTGATGAGGATGCGCTTGTTGTGGAGAAGATCGGAACGGAACATGGGGAGCCTCTAGGTCGTGCAAGCGAAAAGCAGGTTCCTCACCGGCTTGCGCCGGTTCGGAATGACAAATTATAGGCGCTAGACGTCGCAGGCCACGCGAAACCCGTAGTCGGCGTACTGGAACTCCGGCGGGATGCTGGAGCGGGCAGAGCAGCGGGCGACTTTAATGTGGTGGCGCCAGGAGCCTCCGCGGGACGACTTGCGCTGTCCGTTTTCTGGCCCGCGCGGGTTGCGCTCGGGGGATGAGGCGTAATAGTTCGGGTCGTACCAGTCGCTGCACCATTCGTGGACGTTGTCGCAGATGTCGTAAAGCCCGAAAGAATTGGGAGCATAACGGGCGACAGGCTCGGGGCCGGTTTGCCAGCGCGCAGCGTAATCGGGCAGAGATTGCGGAGGCTCATCGCCCGAGGGGAATTGTTTTTGTTCGAGGCCGCCACGGGCCGCGTGCTCCCATTCCGCTTCTGTTGGCAAACGATAGGCGCGTGCGGTCTGCGAGCTCAACCATTCGCAATAGCATCCGGCTTGGTGCCAGGAGACTCCCGTGACCGGCTGCTGGGGATGGTTGAAGTTGGGGTCTTGCCGGAATGGGGGCGGCGGAGCAGAGGTGGCGCGCAGGAAGCGATCGTATTCCGCGTTGGTGACTTGCGTGGCGGCGAGCAGGAAAGCATCAATCCAGACGCGGTGCACCGGGCGTTCGCAGTCCTGGCCGGCGTTGGAACCCATGAGGAACCATGCCGCGGGAATCGGGATCAAGGCCGGTTCGAGGGCGAGAACCGGAATTTCTGGCTGGGTGCTGGGCATAAGGATTGTCGCGTCCTGACCGCCGGGTAAAGTTTACCAGCGTGGTGGACTGGGAAGCGTGATCGGGAGACAAGGTCAAAATCCCCACGTCTCGCAAAAGACGCGAGACATGGGGCACCGCAATGCTTTGGAACTGATTAATCATCCGCGGAGAATGCGAACTACCTCGGCGATGTCGTTTTCCTGGAAGAGGCGGATGGCGGCGATGCCGGCGGCTCCGGCGGCGAGGCAGGATTGGGCGTTGGAGAGAGTGACTCCGCCGAGAGCGAGGACCGGGATACTTGCACGACAGGCCTGTTCGAGCATCGCAAGGCCGGTGGGGCTAGTTGTCGGGGCGGCCTTTTTTTCGAAGACGGGAGCGAAGACGGCTAGGGTGGCGCCGTTGGCAGCGGCTTGGGCTGCTTCTGCTGGGGAGTGACAGGAGACGGCGATCAGGGGAACTTGTGGTGAGCTTGCGCGGGCGAGTCGCCCGCGCCCACACGACCACACTTTTTTTACTTCTTGCGGGGAGATGTCATCGGAGCGCAGATGTACGCCGTCCGCTCCTGTGGCCAAGGCCACGTCGGTGCGGGAATTGATCAGCAGGACAGTTGCCAGTTGGCGGTTACCAGTCGCCAGTTTTCCGGTTTCTTTTATTGCGCGAATGGCTTCGCCGGCGAGGGATTCGAGGTCACGCGCGGGGAGATCTTTTTCGCGGAGTTGGATATAGTCCACGCCGGCGCGGGCGGCTTCGGCGATCTTCTCAAGGAGACGCCGGCGGCGGGCGGCTTCGGCGCCGGGGAATGCCGTGCGGTCGGTGATGTAGTAGAGGAGGCAGCTTTCAGCCATCAGCTCTAGCGTACTACCTAGGGCTCAATTCAGGTCTGGATCCTTCAATCCGCGGCAGGCATGCCCGGTCCAGCCGAGTCGCTGTCCGTGTGCTAGTAGCCATCGAGTTCCGTCCGGGAGGATATCGCTCAACAGGAAGCACCCATTGCCCATTCGCGTTAAGCAGTTCATGTTCAAGTTGAAGGCGGCTTGCCTTTCGTCTGGGGTAGCCGACGGCCGAAGATAGGCAGTGAGGCCCTCACCGCTCTCGTACGAAATCACTGAACGCCATTGGATCATTAGGTTGTCGGAAACCATGTTGGGCCATTTCTCGCCGTGTCCGAGTTCCGGGAAGTTCTCGGCAACCTCCCACGAAGCATGGAGCAGTTTCTCGCATGGAGCACCCACGATGACGGAGGCGCTATAATCCTTGACCTTCCCGTTTTCCAGAGTTACCGATCCGCTCGCAAACCAGGGCCTAATGCCAAGGTATCTGGTGCCCTCCAGGTTCATTAGATCACTGGCTTTTTCTAGTATCCATAGCATGATTCTTCCATGTCCTTCCCCGGAAAGCGGCACGACGTGCATGAAGTAGCTGCAGTTGCCGGGTGAGCATGGGGCTCCAGAGGGCCCTGAGGTCGAGCCGGTGCCGGCGTATCGGTGCACGATCGGCAACACATCAGCTGTGGTGGATTGTCCGAGCCTCAGGGTCCGCAGGTCGCCGATCATCTGGCGCGCAGTGTGTGCCTGATAGTGGAAGTAAGCGAAGACCGACGCGAATAGGACCAAGGCAACGGCGGCGGCGACGGCCAGCGATCGCGCAGCTATCTTCATGAGTCGCACGCACGTCTCCTAACTATGTTAGGCACCACTTCTGCTAGAAAAGTTCCCTGCCGGGCTGCGCCCGGCCGGACAGCCGAGGGCGGCTGTCCCCACATGATTCTCCTATATTCGGCGTACGGTCGTCACGGCCTCGTCTTCGCGATCTCCGGGAGGACTTCGCCGGCCTTCTTGGGCGTGCCGCCGAGGTGGTATTTGGTCAGGCCTTCGCGCAGGAATTCGAACGCTTCTTCCGGAGAATCGATAACCTTGAATTGGTCGACGTCCTGCGGGGAAACAGTTCCGGCGTCAACGAAAGCCTGGAAGTTGATGATGCGGTTCCAGTATTCGCTGCCGTAGATCACGACCAGAATTTTCTTGGCCAGTTTGTCGGTTTGGGCGAGGGTGAGGATTTCGAACAGTTCGTCCATGGTGCCGAAGCCGCCGGGAAAGATGACGAGTCCCTTGGCCAGGTAGGCGAACCAGAATTTGCGCATGAAGAAGTAGTGGAACTGGAAGTTCAGCGAGGGCGTGACGTAGGGATTGGGATACTGTTCGAAGGGAAGCTGAATATTGAGTCCGATGGTCTTGCCGCCGGCTTCGTGGGCCCCGAGGTTGGCGGCCTCCATAACGCCGGGACCTCCGCCGGTGGTGACGACGAAGCGGCGGCGGCGCGCGGGGATCTGCACGGACCACTTGGTCAGCAGGTAGGCCAGGCGGCGGGCGTCTTCGTAGTAGCGGGCCATGTCAATGGCGGCCTGGGCAAGTTTCAGGTCTTCCTGCAGCTTGGACGCGGGAACGCCGGCGTGGTTGTTCTCGACGGTGGTGAGGGTCTTCTCGGCGTCTTTGCGTCCAAGAAAACGGGCGGAGCCGAAGAAGACAACCGTGTCCTGAATCTGCTCGCGGCGGAAGCGGGCCAGGGGTTCCTGATATTCCGACAGGATACGCAGAATGCGGCCGTCGGGGCTGTTGAGGAACGGTTCGTTCTGGTAAGCGACGGGAGCGGATTTAAGCTTGTCAGTCATAGGAAACTCACGTGGTTGAATGACCCACTTGGTGTCGCCGGACTTTTGTGCCGCCCTAATGAAAAACACGGTCGAGCTTGGCTCGACTGGACAGCCGAGGGCGGCTGTCCCCACATGATACCTTCCGGACTATTGTTGCTCGTGGTAGTGCAACGCCTCCCAGAAACCGATCCAGATGTCGAGCAGGCCCAGGCCGCTGCAAAAGCCACGGAAAAAGCCGTGGCTGACCACCGTGCGCAGGCTGGGATATGAGAGCAACAGGTAGTTGTCGGTCCATTCCGGCGTCCAGGGGAGAATGATGAGAAGCACACCAGCCACGGCACTGACTAAGACGAAAAGAAAGACGGAAATACGGTGCATCCAGAGCTGCACGTGACTGGGACTTGCAAGCGGCGCGGGCGGCGCGGGATCCGTCAACACGGTGCCCGAATCGGATGGCGGAGGAGCGGTTTCCGGCAGCTTGCTGGGCGGACTGGAAAAAAGCGTGGGTTCCGTCATCCCTTAGGACTCCGCACGAGACAAATTCCGAGAACAACGGCAGGCAGGCGGCCAAGGCACGCGCGGAGTTGCAGGCGGAGAGGATTGGGGACAACAGCCATCGGGCTATTCTACGACTTCAGGGCCTTAATGCGCTCGGCGACGTCGCGATAGTCAATGTTGGTGCCATAGACGTCCATGAAATGCTTGATCGCGGCGGGCTTATCTCCGGCGGTTTCATACGCCGAGGCCAATTCGTAGTTGAGGGCGACGCGAGTTTCGCCATCAATCGTGGGTACGCCGAGAGCCTTCTCGTACCAGCGGACGGCAGCCTCGGGCACGCCCTTTTCCAGGAAGCACTGCGCCAGCCAGGTGTAGGTCTGCATGATCTGCGGGAAAGGATGTCCGCGATCAAAGGATTGGCAGGCCTTCTGCAATTCTCCGATGGCTTCATCGAGCAGTCCCATTTCGCGGAAGGCAATGCCGAGGTTGTAATGGGTTTCTGGATCTTCGTCGGAGGCAGCGACGTCGGCCTCGAGGTCATGTTTCAGTTCGCCAAACATCTCCGCCAGGTCCACTCCAGGTTCTTCGCCGAACGGCGAAACTGGGGCGGCAGCCGGAGCGGCAGGCGGGTGGGCAGCCGGAACCGCCGGCGCGTGCGGCTTAGGAGCCTCGACCGCAGGAGTGGGCCAGGCTACGGGCGCGCTCGACTGCGGGGCAGGCGCCGTATACGAAGGAGCTGAGGCCGAGGCCGCGGCGCTAGCGGCAATCGCGGGACTCACTTTTGCGGCTGGCGCTGGCGCGGCAACGGGTGGAACAGGCGCAGCAGCCGGTGGCGCAGGTGCGGCAACCGTTGGTGCCGGCGCGGCGGGAGGATGCGGCTTGGCGGCTGGGGCGGCCTTCAGGAAATCTCCGCCCAACGACGCTTCGATATCGGCCACGAACTTGCCCAAAACCTGGGTGGTGCGCGCAGCTGCAGCGGGCGCGTGCGCAGCCACGGGCGGGGCAACGACAGGCGGCGCGACCGGCGGTTCTGCCGGCGTGGCCGCCGTTTCCGGCGCGAAGCCCTTACCCAGGGAAGACTCAAGATCGGAGACGAATTCTGTCAGGGCGCCAGGCGCGGGCTGGGCTTCGGAAACTACGGGTTCTGGCTCAGGCTCAGCTTCAGGGGCGGCGGCTTCGGCGACGACTGGGAGTTCTTCCTCCGGTGGGGCAACGGGCTCAGCTGCGATCTGCTCTTCTTCGTCAGCGACGGGCTCAACCGCGGGCTCCGCAGCGGGAGCCTCGTCGGCTGCGACCTCGACGGTGGGGATGTCGTCGGCGGTCAGTTCCTCGACCACCGGTTCGGTCTCCACCTCAACTTCCTCCGACGCCTGCTGTGCAGCAGCTTCAACTTCTGAGCGGAGTTCGGCCAGCATGTTCTGGTCGCGAGTGAGGGTCTGAAGCTTGGCCAGGGCCGCCATGGCCTGCTCGGGCATGCCGTTGGCGAGATAGAAACGAATCTCCTCGATAGTTTCTTCGGTTTTAGCCGAATCCGGCTCGTGGCCGCTGGCGTCGGCAACCTCGACTTCGGCCACTTCCCCTTCGGGCACGTCGGTTTCGACGGTGACGGCATCATCCCACTCGGAAGAAAGATCAATCTCGGAGCCTTCGGCCGCGGGCTCAGCCGGGGCTGCGGCGGAGTCTTCGACGACAGCGAACTCATTTTCATCAGCCGCTTCGACGGTGACCTCTTCGGCGAGCTCAGCTTCGGGTGGCTCAGCCGCTTCCGCTTCTGCTGCCGGCACTTCGGATTCCGGTTCGCTTACGGAGAGTTCGGCAGAAGCCGCGTCCGGCGCCGCAACTTGAGGAGCAGCGTCCAGGAATATGGGAGCTTCTTCGTCCGGAACCACGGCACCAGGCGCCGAGGAGCGCTCTTCATAACGCTCAGCCAGTTCCCCATAGCGTGTGGCTTCCTCGGGATATCCGGCATCGGAGTAAAGAGTCTGCAGGGTGCGGCAGCAGACGCCGGCTTGGGCGAAGCGTCCGGCGCGCGTGTGCAGGGCCGCCAGACGCTGGTTGATGCGAAGATCGGTCGGCGCCATGGGCAGAGCCCCGACCAGGGGGCCCAGTGCCTTGGCAGGCATGTTGTAGGAGATAAACAGTTCCGCGTCGGTAAGGGCGGAGCGTATGGCCAGCGCTACTTCGTCGGAATAGTGCTGGTGCACGGAAGGCGCGGTGGCCTCGATGTCGTCAATCAGAACCACGGCTTCTTCGGGCGTAATGAGCTTAACGTCGGAGGTGCCGCTGAGCTGGCTGACCACCTGCTGGTAATTCTGCATGTGCAGGGGGTTCTGCGGCTCGATCTGGGCCAGCTTCTGGTAGAGATCGCGAGCCCGGGGCAGGTCGCCGGCCTGAACGCTGGCATGGGCAAGCAGTTCGATGACTTCGCTGACGTGGGTGGTCTCGCCGGCTTTGTTGAACAGTTCGAGCAATTTTTCGAGAGAAGCGGGATTGTCGCGCACGTGCCCGATGATGCTGTGCAGATGAGCCAACACCTTGTCGGAGTTCTCCGCCAGCAGGCGTTCGGCATGCTGGTCGTAAACCTGGAGGGCGGCCTCGTGCTGGCCGGCCTGCATGAGGGCATCGGCGAAGTTGGAGATCGCCGTCAGATCGTTATGGACGGTCAGGAGCTTGCTCGCGATGGCCCCGGCTTCAGAGAGTTGTCCGCTCAGCAGGTAAGCCTTGAGCAGATCGCGCAGACCATCGGGATTGGAATCGATGTCGCCGACTTTCAGCAGGGTGGCGACGGCTCCCGCGGCATCGCCGGACTCGACCTGATTCTTGCCCTGCATGAGCAAGGCATACGTGTTGCCCGGATCGAGGATCAGCATGCGCTGCAGGATTTCATCCGCGGTGTTGAGCGAGCCCTTGGACCGCATGCTCTCGGCGGCGGAAGAAAAAATCTGCCAGGCTTCCGTTTTCTTGCCCAGGCGAACGTAGACCTCCGCCAGGCGAACCCGCATGGCGGTGTTTTCCGGGTCCATTTCCAGGATTTTCTGGAAGATGCGAACTGCGTTTTCCAGTTCGCCGGCTTTCAGGAATTCTTCGGCCACCTGCAGATACTGAGCGCGAGCGTCGTTGAAAAGACCCTGCTGGGTGTAGAGTTCGGCCAGTTTCAGCAGGCCCTCGAGCGATGGCTTGAGCTTGCTGATCTTCTTGTACATGGCGATGGCCTTGACCGTGAAGCCCTGGCTGGCATAGGCATCGCCTACGATCTTGAAACACTCGGTGGCCTTGTCGCTCTCACCGATGCGCGAATAAAGATCGCCGACGGTGTTGGTGACCGTCAGATCCTTGGCGTCATTCTTGAGGATCTTTTCGTACTCCGAGATGGCATTCGGCAGCTTGCCCTGCTGGACATACCTCTCCGCATTGGCGAGCACCTTTTGCTTGTTGAAGCCGAACAGCGCCATAAGAGTGCGAGCTCCAGACCCTGGTCTTTATACAAAACCCGTCGAACGTGAGGGAGTCGCTCCGGGTACAGGTTTCGGGCGGTCATCTCGCCTATCGGCGTGTGACCGGCCGGACAAGGCCCATTGTAAGGCATGGGTCATGAAGCGCATGGTTACCAAGGGTTACCGAAAGGGAGTGTACGAGTGGGTTACCAATGGAATGGGGCAAGAATTGTGGGGTGAAGCGGTTCAAAGGCCAGCATGGACCGCGAGCCAAGCCCCGTATTCCGGGTAGGAACACGGCGTACCCTCCCCAAAAGCCCCATCAAAGCCGGTGCGGATTCGTCCTTACCGCTTCTTCGACTTGTTTGTACATCGGAACAATAGGGCTGAAATCCGCTGCACATCTTCCGGGGTCAGTATGTATGAGCTTCCCAATGGTCCTGTGAGGATCCGGTTGATCGCTTCAATCGGCTGGCCTTTGGTCGTGTCAACAAATCGCGACCATTCTTCGGCCACGGCGACGCGCTCGTCGCCGCTGGCGTCGGCGCAGAATTCGCGCACCGCTTCTTCTGCGGAGCCGTATTCGTCTTTCATGTCCTGATGGAAGTAGCCACGCAGGAAGCTGCGCAGGGCGGGATAGTCTGCGGCTGCAAAAGCCGTCGCGCTTGGCGAGTTCGTCACCACAGGTTTCTTCGGAGGACGGTTGGCGCTCATGAGCGGCACTCCGGGTAGGCGGTCAGGACATGGTAGCTGTTCGGGCCATCCCACTTCAGGACGATGAGGGCGTGAGAGCAGGGCTGGACGCGGTCTTCGCCGCGGCGCAAAGTGCTGCCGAAGGGATGGGACGAGTCGCGGTCATAATCGAGAACCAGGTTGGGATGACCACTCTGACGCGCGAGCCAGCGGGAAATCTTGCCACTCTGCTCTGCGATCGCCGCACCCACTGCGGATTCAGCGCTGGTACGGTCGTTCCAGGTAGAAGCGGCGGAGATTTCACGCTCACGCTCCAGTCGTTCGCGCAGCTCGGCGTCGGTGCGTCCGACGTGCTTGCGCAGGGTGTGGCCGCCGGCGGCTTCGTCCTGGGAGAGATCGCGACGGGCGCCCGATGAAAACGGTGCGGCCGGCGCATTCTCCGGCGCCGGAGGGCGCGTGCAGGCCGTCAGAGTAAGGGCGAGCAGCAGGGAGAATGTGATTTGGAGGCGGCGCTCTCGGGACCAGGTTGGGCGGGATCGGGTTGAGCTCGGGCACGGCATACGACGAAGCCAGAGTACACAAGTGCGGCGCGAAAAGCACCCGCACGGTGCTCGCCAAATCGAATGGTGCAGTTTGAAAACTGTACTCTCACCTGCTCTTGCGCCGCGCGCTTCCACTACACTTGAGCTGAACCGGGGGCGATGGCTGAATTCAGCTCTTGCCCGCCTCGTCATGGCTGAATCGTTAGCAGAGTTTTTCCTGGAGAATTTTCGGAAGCACCAGCACGAGTGCGCCTACCGGCAGCGCCGCGGATATCGTACGGAGTCGTTCGGTTACGGACGAGTCCTCGACATGGCCTTTGGCCTGGCCCGCAAGCTGGAGGCGCGCGGGATCGCGAAAGGCGATCGCGTGATGCTCTGGGGGGAAAACTGCGCCGAGTGGGTCGCGGTTTTCTTCGGGTGCGCGCTCAGCGGCGTGATTGTTGTTCCCATGGATGACGAAGCGGCCCCGGACTTCGCCTTGCGCGTAGCTCAGCAAGCTGGGGCGAAGTTGCTGGTGGGCTCGCGGCGACATGTGCACGATTGCGCGGCTGCCGAATGTTCCCTCCCAACCCTAGCGCTGGAAGATCTGGCACAACCGCTGGAGTCTTCTGCAGCCGCGCCGCCGAGTGTTTTGCTCGGCCGCGACGACATTCTGCAGATTGTCTTCACTTCGGGTACGACGGCAGAGCCCCGGGGAGTGGTGATTACGCACGGGAACGTGCTGGCCAACATCGCTCCGCTGGAGCGCGAGATGCAGCGATATCTGAAGTACGAATGGCTGGTGCATCCGCTGCGATTCTTGAATCTGCTGCCACTCAGCCACGTCTTCGGACAGTTTCTGGGGATGTTCCTGCCGCCGCTGCTGGGCGGGACGGTGATTTTTCAGAACGAGTTCAAGCCTTCCGAGATCGTGACCACGATCCGGCGCGAGCGGGTGTCGGTGCTGGTCAGCGTGCCGCGAGTGTTGCAATCGCTCAAGCAGAAACTGGAGCGCGATCTGGAAGACAGAGGCGAAGCGGAAGCTTTCCAGAGGCGTTTCGCGGCGGCGAAAGACAAACATTTTCTGCGACGATGGTGGCGGTTTCGAGCGACTCGCCGGCAGTTCGGCTGGAAATTCCTGGCATTCATCTCAGGCGGTGCGGCGCTCGATGGCGAGATCGAAGAGTTTTGGGGACGGTTGGGATATGCGGTGATCCAAGGCTACGGGCTGACCGAGACCACGTCGCTGGTCAGCGTGAACCATCCGTTCCGGCTGGGGAAAGGTTCGATTGGGAAGGTGCTGCCGGGGCGGGAGGTGAAGCTGGCGGAAGACGGTGAAATTATGGTCCGGGGCGGAGGCGTGGCCAGCGGATATTGGGATGGGTTGGGCGCGCAGAGTGCTTCGGATGAGCAGGGCTGGTATCGCACCGGCGACATCGGCGCGCTGGATGCCACGGGGAACCTGTATTTCAAGGGCCGCAAGAAGGAAGTGATCGTGACTCCGGGCGGAACGAATGTTTACCCGGACGACCTGGAGGCGGCGCTGCGGCGGCAGCCGGAAGTGAAAGACTGCGTGGTGGTGGGAATCGAGCAAGGGGGAAACGCGGAGCCGTGCGCGGTGGTGATTCTGCGCGGCGAGGCAGACTTGGAAGGAGTGATCGTGCGGGCGAATCAGTCCCTGGCGGAGTACCAGCGGATGCGGATGTGGATCCCGTGGCCGCAGGAGGATTTTCCCCGCACGAATACGCAGAAGCCGCGGCGAAATGTGATTCGAGAATTGGCGCAGACAAGGATAGGCGAGCGTGTGCCCGCGCCAGACGGAGCCGGTAGCGGACCGCTAAGCGAGTTGATTGCGCGGGTCAGAGGCAGGCCGGTCAGCGGCTTGCGCGAGAACGCCAGTCTCGATTCCGATCTCGGGCTGAGCTCACTGGATCGCGTCGAACTGCTGAGCGCGGTGGAAGATCGCTACCAGGTTGATCTCAGCGAGGCCCGCTTCAGCGCGGTGCGGACGGTCGGCGATCTGGAGCGCATGCTGCGCGGGGAAGCACCTCCCGGCGCGGGGTATCACTATCCCAGTTGGACCTTGGGCTGGCCGGTGACCTGGATTCGGTTTCTGGCGCATTACCTGCTGATGCGACCGGCGATCATTCTTCTGGGATGGCCGCGGATCGCAGGGCGCGAGCATTTGCGCGGAGTCGAAGGTCCGCTGCTCGTGGTGTCGAACCACGTCAGCGACGTGGACGCGGGATTCATTTTGACCGTGCTGCCGGGACGATTTCGCCATCGTCTGGCCGTTGCTACCGGGGGCGAGGCGCTGGAAGCGCTGCGCACGCCAACGCCCGGCAGAGGATTTTTTGCGCGGATTTACGACCGTGTGCAATGGGTTCTCGGAGTTTCGCTGCTGAATCTGTTTCCCCTGCCGCGCGAGGCGGGGTTCCGGCGGAGTTTTGCCTTCGCCGGAGAAGCGGTGGATAGAGGCTACAGCGTGCTGGTTTTCCCCGAAGGTCAGCACACGAAAGATGGGAAGATGATTCCGTTTCGCGCGGGGATTGGACTGCTGACGGTGAATCTGGGTATTCCTGTTCTGCCCATGCGGATCGACGGATTATTCGAATTCAAAGCGGCAGGCAGGAGGTTCGCGCCGCCATGGAAGATCACGGTACGCATAGGAGCGCCCATGCGGTTCGAGCCTGCCGCAAAGCCGGAAGACATTGCGAGCCGGCTTCAGGATGCCGTTCGCTCGTTGTGAACCGGCCCTCTCTATTCTTCGTCCACTAGCGGTTCTTCTTCGACATGCCAGTCCGACTCCAAAATGATTTCGTGTGTCTTGGATTCGCGAAGCAGGCGATTAAGCGCGGGCACATCCGAGCTCTTGAATTCATTCCAGCGCTTCAAAAGATCGGAACTCTCGCGTTCCGTGGCCGCCAGCGCTTCCATCTGAGGAGACGTCGGTTCGGCATCAACCTGCCACATCTGCTGGTACAGCGTGCCGGCTTCTCCGTTGATCCGGCTGAGAGTGATTTCCGGGGACGGTGGAGCAAAGAATCCGCCCGGGGCGCCGAGCAGTGCCGTCAGCTTTTTCTGAAGCGACTCGGTCGCGTCCTTGTTCGGGAAGTCGGCTTGCGCGGCCAGCTTCTCGAGTTGCTCGCGAATCGAGCGGCCCTGGAGAATCGCCTGTGCGGATTCGCTCATGATAGAAGCGAGGCTGGTTTCCGACTCGAATTTCTTCTCCAGGGCTGTTGCTGGAGTCTTGATGCGCGGGTCCATCTTCACGGTCAGCGGAGCGGACGAAGTTTTTCCATCGACCGTGAGCCGGACGGTGTAATTCCCGGGCAGGACGGTCGGGCCGAGGGGGTATCGCGGAGTATCGTGCGGAATCGCCGAAATCGGATAGTCATGGCGCATCGCGGTCGGGGCGGGATAATGCAGATCCCAGACCCAGCGATGCATTCCAGCGGCGGTCGAAAGCTGGCGAGGCTGCCGGACCCAATAGAGCGGGATTAGCTGCTTCTGCAGATCTTCCTCGTTGGGCTCAAGCTTGTCAGTGTTCGAGAAACGCCGGACCAGCTTGCCTTGCGCGTCCGAAATCTCCAAAGTGACCGAGCCTGCCGCTGCGGGCAAGTAGTAATCCAGCACGGCGCCATCGGGCGGGTTGGCGGCGGCCGGCTCGTCGGGCGGAAGCGGCGTGTCGGTGTTAGTGTCACGCTGCACGCGGTAGGCGAGCGCGGGAGTGAAAAGATGGATCGAGTTGGAAAGTTCAGCCGAAGTCTCTCGCAATGGCGAGATGTCGTCGAGGATCCAGAACGAGCGTCCGTGCGTGCCGACCAGCAGATCGTTCTCGTGAATCCAGAGATCACGCATCGCGGTGTGGGGCAGGTTTAACTGCAGCGGCTGCCAGTGGTCGCCGTCGTCGAAGGAAACCCAGACGGCGTTTTCCGTGCCGGCGAACAGCAGGCCCTTGCGAATGGGATCTTCGCGCACCGTGTCCGCGGGCCCAAAGTCGGGCAGGCCGGTGGTGATCAGCTTCCAGCTTTTGCCCCCGTCATGGGTACGATAGACGTACGGGCGTGTGTCGTTGATGCGGAAGCGGCTTACCGAGGCATAGGCGGTTTGCTCGTCAAAATGCGAAGCCGAAATCTGCGTGACCTTGCTCCAGGGGGTGAGTTCCGGGGGCGTAATGTTGGACCAGTTCTTGCCGCCGTCGCGGGTGAGCCAGATCAGGCCGTCGTCGGTGCCCGCCCACAAAGTGTCGAAGGTCTTGAACGACGGCGCCAGTGCGTAGATGACGCCGCGCTGCTTGTCGGCGCCCTTATTCATCAGCGCACCCACGCTCGCGGGAGCGCCGGGGTTCTCACGCGTCAGGTCGGGGCTGATGGTCTGCCAGGAATTGCCTCCGTCGGTGGTCTTGAACAGCACGTTGGCGGCGTAGTAAAGCGTGTGGGGATCGACCGGAGAGAACATCAGCGGTTCGGTGCGGTCGGTGCGGTATTTGGGGCTGCGCAGCGGGATGGGAGTGATGTTCTGCAGTTGGCCGGTGGACCAATGATATTTGGAAACTTCGCTTCGGCCTCCGCCGTAAATAATGTCGTCATCGAGCGGATCGGGCGCGACATAGCCGTACTCGATCGCGCCGACGGGATGCCACTCGCGGAACGTGATGGCGCCGTCGTTGCCGCGGCTGGAGATGCAGACCGAGCCACTTTCCTGCTGCCCGGCGCAAACGCGATAAGGGAACGTGTTGCTGGCAATCACATGATAGAGCTGCGCGGTGGGCTGGTTGTACCACGAACTCCAGGTCGCGCCGCGGTTGACTGTGATGATCGCGCCTTGATCGCTGACCAGAAGAATGATATCGCCGTTGTTGGGGTTGATCCAGAGATTCTGGTAATCGTCGCCGCCGGGTGCGCCGCGGAAACCCGACCAGGTCTTTCCGCCGTCGGCGGAGCGCACTGTAACGGTGCTGGCGACGTAGACGAGGTCCGGATTTTTCGGATCAACTTTGGGAATGGGGAGGTCGCCGCCGCCGATGCGGCCTGAGGCACGGGGATCCGTGGTGATCTGCGACCAGTTTTCGCCCGCGTCGTCGGAGCGGTAGACGCCTAGCTTTCCGGAAGCAGCGGCCACCGTGGCGTAAAGACGGCGAGGATCGCTGGGCGCGATGGCGACGTAAATCTGAGCGAGATCGTCGGGCAAGCCCTTGGTCAAGGGGCGCCAGGTGTTGCCGCCGTTGGTGGACTTGAACAGTCCTCCATTCCTGCCGTTGAATTCGTTGCCGTCCTCCCACGGACCCTCGCGAGCTTCCCACATGGAGGCGTAAACCACGTCAGGATTCGAAGGATCGATCTGCACGTCGGAGCCGCCGGTGTTTTCGTCCTTCGAAATCACTTTCTGCCAGGTCTGGCCTCCGTCGGCCGAGCGATAGATTCCGCGCTCCTCGCTTGGGCCGTAAGGATGGCCGAGCACGGCGGCGAAAACACGGTCGGGATCGCGTGGATCGACGGCGAGCGCGGGGATTTGTTGGCCGTCTCGCAGGCCGAGGTGAGTCCAGGTCTTGCCGGCGTCGGTGGATTTGTAGACTCCATTCCCCACCGACAGATCGGGGCGGTGCAAACCTTCACCCGTGCCGACATAGACGACCTTGGGGTCGGAGGGAGCAACGGCGATGGCGCCGATGGACTGCGTGGACTCGCTATCGAAGATGGGGTTCCAGGTGCGGCCGTAGTCGTCGGTCTTCCACACGCCACCGTTGACCTGCCCCATGTAAAAGACATTGGGCTGAGAAGGAACGCCCACCGCGGCGCGGGTGCGGCCGCCGCGAAACGGGCCGATCATGCGCCAGTGCAATTCCTGATAAGTGCTTTCGGGAACCTGCGCCCAAATTGCGTTCGCAGACAACGAAACCAGGCAGGATAAAAACAGACGAAGGACCGTCCGTGATCGGATCAATGTTCGCCCCCCTCAAAGAGCAAACTGCAAACTACGTAGAATAAACCAAAAACACAGTGATCGTGGTCATGCTCAATGCGGAAGGGGGTCGGCGCGGTTCCGGCACGTTGACTGCCCATTCGCCCCCACCTAAGATTAGGCACCTGGGTTCTCGGTTCGCATGATCAACCAGACCATCGCGCACTACCGTATCACCGGCCGGCTGGGCAGCGGCGGGATGGGGGTGGTGTACGAGGCGCAAGATCTTACGCTGGGACGCAAGGTCGCGCTCAAATTCCTTCCGCCGCAGATGTCGCGCGATCAGAATGCGCTGGACCGCTTTCTGCTGGAGGCGCGAACTGCATCGGCACTGAACCATCCCAACATCTGCACGATCTATGCGGTAGAGAATGCGGCAAGTGAAGGCGGAGAGCCGCAATCGTTCATCGCGATGGAGTTGCTGGAGGGGCAGAGCCTGGACCAGAAGCTCTTATCCGGTCCGCTGCCGCTCGACCGCCTGCTGGACATCGCCATTCAGCTGGCTGACGCGCTCGACGCCGCGCACGCCAAGGGGATCATCCATCGCGACATCAAGCCGGCAAACATCTTTCTTACCCAGCGTGGGGTGAAAGTGCTGGATTTCGGGCTGGCCAAGTTGTCGAACCTGGTGGCGGAAATGGACACGATCGGATCCACGCTGGATTCACCCAGCCCGGCGCACTTAACCAGTCCGGGCGCGACCGTGGGGACGATCGCGTATATGTCGCCGGAGCAAGCGCGCGGCGAGGAACTCGATACGCGTTCCGACCTGTTTTCGCTGGGCACGGTGATTTACCAGATGGCGACGGGGAAGCTGCCGTTCGCCGGAGCAACCTCGGCGGTGGTTTTCCACGCCATCCTTGAGCTCGATCCGGCCCCGGTATTGCAGGCGAACCCGGCACTTCCGCCCAAGCTGCAGGAGATCATTGAGAAGCTGCTGGACAAAGATCGCGACCTGCGCTATCAGTCGGCCGCCGACTTGCGCGGGGACCTGAAGCGGCTGAAGCGGGACACGGAATCGGGACGCAAAGTGGCCTCGGCGGCATCATTGCTGTCGCCGTCAGCCGCAGCCCTGCCACAGGCGCCGGTGCCCTCGTCAGCAACGAACCGGCCTGCTTCCAGTTCTGCCATAGTTGCTGCTGCCGGCAAACATAAGGCCGGAACCGGCGCAGGCATCTTGTTAGCCGTCCTCATCTTGTCGGCAGCCGGATACGGCGTCTACTCGTTGATCTCGGGCAAACACACGCGGCCCTTCGAGAACTTCACGGTCACCAAAGTTACAGAAACCGGCGACGCGGTATATGTGGCGATTTCGCCCGACGGCAAGTACATCCTGAGTCTGGTGAGGGCGAAGAGCGACAACGGTTTGGCCAGCCTCTGGCTGCGGAATGTTCCCACCAACAGCATGACGCAAGTGCAGCCTCCGGCCGACGTCTGGTACGGGCAGAGCGCATTGAGCTTCTCGCCCGATGGCAATTATCTGTATTTTGTGCGCAGCGATCCAGGAACGCCCGCTCTGAAATTCCTGTATCGCGCGCCGCTCTTGGGGGGCACCCCTGAGAAGTTGATGGCCGACGTAGATTCGAGCGTAACCTTTTCTCCGGACGGCCGGAAGTTTGCCGTCCTGCGCTACGACAATCCCGACCCTGGCAAATACCGGCTAATCGTCCGCTCGGTTGATGGCGGCGAAGAGAGCGTGCTGGTCAGCGGTCCGAGTAGCCAGGTGCTCTTCGATCCGGCATGGTCACCCGACGGCAAGACAATTCTGTGTGTCGTATTTCAGCCCGGTGACGCCGCCACCGGACTGACAGCAGTGGACGCCAAAACCGGCGAGCAACATTTGTTCATGAGTTCCGCCGACAACCTCGCCGCGCCTGTCTGGATGCCGGATGGTCACGGCCTGCTGCTTCTGGACACAGACAGTGCTTCGAATTTCACACGACAACAAATCGTCTTCGTCTCCTACCCGGAAGGCAAGCTGAGTCCGGTCACACGCGATACCAACAGCTATTCCACTTTGAGCATTGCGTCTGACAGCCAAGCGCTGGCCACCGTGCTCAGCGAACAGCATTGGAATCTCTCGGTCATGTCGGCCGCGGGCGGCGGGGACGCACGGCAGATTAGTCCCGCGAACGACAACACCAACTTCACCTGGACCCGTGACGGCCAGCTGGTCTATGACAAGGACGGCCCGCTGCATTGGATCAACCCGGATTCGGGAGCCCAGGGCCTGTTCCCAACTGAGCCGGACTCGGCGAGCGGCGATCCCTCAGCCTGCTCCGATGGCCGCTATCTTGTGTTTGATCACCGTATGCGTGCCGCCAAGGGAATCCGGAACGTCTGGCGCGCAGATGCCGGCGGGGGAAACCTGAAGCAACTTTCGAATGGGAAGCTCGACCAGTGGCCGGTGTGTTCTCGGGATGCACGATGGGTGTATTACCTCGCTGCTGGACATATCATGCGGGTTCCTATTGATGGCGGGGCGTCGCAGAAGGTCACCGACTTGACCGCCTACCAGTTCGATATTTCTCCGGACGGTGACACGCTCGCGTTTGTGACCATAGACCACTCTGGTGGCCACCAGGAAAAACTGGCACTGGTCGAGGCCGACACGGGCAAAGTTCGCCAGCTGCTTAAGTGCGAAAAAGATGCCCTTGGGCCGATCCGCTACACGCCCGACGGCAAGGCATTGGTGCACAGCTTCCGCGAGAACGGCGTCGACAATCTGTGGCAGCAGAACCTGGATGGTTCCCCGGGAAAGCAGCTCACCTCATTTAAGTCGGAACACATCAATGACTTCCACTGGTCGTTCGATGGCAAACAGCTTGCGCTCGTGCGCGGCCACACCGATTCCGACGTGGTGCTGATGCGGGATATGCGGCAGTAGGATGAATTCAGTCTCAGATATTTCAGTCTTAAATATTAAAGGCGGCCATCTCTGGCCGCCTTTATTCGAATTGTTTCGGTGAAGCGGTTTAGTTAGACACCCTTCACGTTCTCGGCCTGCCAGCCCTTGGGGCCTTTGACCACGTCGAACTGAACCTGTTGACCTTCCTGCAGACTGCGGAAGCCACTAGCCTGAATGGCGGAGAAATGTACGAATACATCCTCACCATTCTGGCGGCTGATGAAACCGTAGCCCTTAGCGTCGTTGAACCACTTCACTGTTCCTGTTTCCATGTTGTTGCACTGTTCCTTTTCTTCTTGATGTAGCGCTGAAACTTTCAGGGTCTTCTGCAGGCAGGTCACACGCTGGGTTAAGCGGAGATGCTTGTACTGCGAAGGAACTCTAAAGATCAAACGCAGCCTTATTGTATGCGAAGTGCCCTAAAATAGCTACATATTTCATTAGAGACCATCCCTAAGCCCTTGACGCGGCAAGTCTTACGGGTTTATCGACACGCGCAGCGGAGGATTTCAGAAGTCAGATTTCAGAATGCAAAAGTGAGAAACCTGGCCCCTGGTCGCGATGACACCAACCCTGCCTTTTGAAATCTGCCTTCCGAAATCGCCCGCCGATTTGCGCCGTTTCGGCGAAAGACTCATCATTGAAGAATGCGTTCAGGAATACGTTGGCGGATTTTGTTGGCTTCTGTTGCGCTCACGGCTTCAGCGTGGGCGGGGATCGTGGACGACGTTCGCACCGCTCTGATGCGGAACAATTTCTCGGCAGCGGAGTCGGAACTGGACTCTTATCGCACTCAGCGCGGAATCACCGCGGAATATGTCGAGGGTTATTCCTGGCTGGGACGCGCGGCTCTCGACCAGCAGCAGTACGAGCAGGCTGCCGCTTATGCCAAGCAGACCAAGGCCATGGTGCTGGAGCAGTTGAAGCAGCGTTCGCTCGACGCCGATCCGCACTTGCCGTTAGCGCTCGGCGCAGCGCTGGAGGTGCAATCGCAGGTTCTGGCCGCGCGCGGCCAGCGGGCGCAGGCGATCGCGCTGCTGCAGTCAGCGCTGCGGACCTACGGCAATACTTCCATTCACGACCGGCTGCAAAAGAACCTGAATCTGCTCTCGTTGCAAGGAAAACCCGCTCCGGCTCTGAAATCAGAACAGGAGCTCGGCGGGACGCTGATGCCACTCGCCCAGCTCAAGGGGTCGCCGGTGCTGCTGTTTTTCTGGGCGCATTGGTGCGGCGACTGCAAGGCGGAGGCGCCGATCATTACGCAGTTGCGCTCGGAGTATGCGGCGAAGGGATTGAAGGTGATCGGGCCGACGCGGCTCTACGGTTACACCGCGCAGGTCGAACACGCCTCGCCGAGCGACGAGTTGGGATACATTGATGCCGTCCGTCGTCACTTTTATAGCGGGCTGCTCGACATTCCCGTGCCCATCAGCAAATACAACTTCGATGCCTATGGTGCTTCGACTACGCCGACGCTGGTGCTGCTGGATCGTGCGGGGAAAGTGGCCTGGTACCACCCCGGCGCGGTGACGTACGACCAACTGCTGAGCGAGATTGAGAAAGTGGTGCGGTAGAACACGCACCCTAGATAGGCCGCGGTATGCCATAGGAGGCGGCCGCTTTGTCCGCCTCTAGGATTGCCCTCGCTAAAGCGCAGCCGATCTCGGCCTTGAACTGTGGATCTGCGCTCTGTTCGAGGTCCTGAACCAGCCTGCGCAGCTCTAACGCGAACTCGAGGACCTTCTTGTTGAGCTCATTTCCAGTTCCTCCCGAGTGCACGGAGCGATTGAATACGAGGTGGAAGACGCGCTTCTGTGCGGGTCTGCGGCTCTCCATATAGCGTGCGTACAGCGGACTCGGCGGCGCCGTCCACTTGCTCTTACTTGTGAAATCGTTCGCGCGAGCGTCGTCAGGCTGCCCCCTCTTCTGACCGTAGAAGAATTCATACAGACTACGAGCTTGTACGAGACTTGTGTACATCCCAAACACCTTTTGATGTCGTCCCGATTGGCTAGGCCTTACCCGAGCCGCCTCCCATGCGACGGCTCCCTCAAACAGCCACCGGAGAGCATCGTAAAGGTCGTCCGAAAGGAAATCGTGCAGTTCCTTTTGAGTTTTCATGAACCACCGGACCTTTCCTCAGCGAGACTGTACCTATCGAACTTCGCTCAGCCTGCCTGTCTTCACGTCATAGACGAAGCCGCGCACCGGAATGTGCTGGGGAATCCACGGGTGCGACTTCACCCGCTGCACCTGCTGGCGCACGTTGGCTTCGAGATCGTCGAAAGCATAGAAATGAGCAGGTTCGCTTGCGATCGCGCCGGTCTTTTCGGCCAGGTGATGTCGGAGTTCATACTCCTTCACCTTCAGCAGGCCGCAGTCGGTGTGGTTAATGATGATGAACTCCTGGGTGTCGAGCAGGTGATGGGAGACAATCAGCGATCGCAGCGCATCTTCGGTGGCGATGCCGCCGGCGTTGCGGATCATGTGCGCGTCGCCGGGATGCAGGCCCAGGCAATGCTCGAACAGGATCCGGGAATCCATGCAGGCCAGAACCGCAACTCGCCGGGCCGGACGAACCGAAAGCTCGCCCAGCTTAAAATTGCGCGCGAAAGTTTCGTTGGCTTTTAGCAGCTCGTCGGCGACGGACAAGGTCGTACTCCTCAGCCGTTATGATCGCATTATTTCTTGGGATGCGAAACGCTGAGCGCGGAAGTCGCGATGAGGAGCTTGCCTTCATCACTGTTCACGGGATCCAGATCGATGGAGGCGCCATTCTCCCAGAGCTTTCCTTCGCCCAAGGATGCTGCAGCGGCAATGGTCCTCGCCCTGAAGTAGTAGGTTTTTCCGGGTTCGGCAGTGAGTGGGGCCAAAGACACCACGCGGCCCCCGGCCATTAAATCCGAAGTCCAATCCGTACACAGGTGATGCTCGCCGGGATCGACCGAGAAAAATAGATACGAGTTGCCGCGGTTCGCTCCCACCCACGCGCCATCCAGTCCTACTCTGCTGGTGACGCTGCGAATGCCCCTGATTTTCTGGTCCTCGATGACGTAGACCAGAGCCTTGCCCGGTTCCGGCTGCTGAAGCGACTGCAAGCCGTCGGTGGTCTTTATCGCGAACTGAGCGTCAGCGGGGCCGCACGCAAATTCTGCGGCGGCGACCGAAAGTTCCTGGGCAAAGGCGGAAGCTGCGAAGAGAATCACGACGAGAGCGGCTTTCATAATTGGCCTCCTGTCCACACGCGCTATCTGGGACGGGCCGCGGCGATCGGGCTACCACTTCATGATAGGCCGAAACGCGGTCTAGAATCGTAAAGTTTGGTCAAGTTGCGTCCGGGGCCCGTTAGAATCCTTTCTGTGAATCTAGACGACACCATTGTTGCGATTGCCACGCCGCCGGGGCGAGGCGGGATCGGTGTGGTGCGGTTGTCCGGACCGGACGCACGGAAGATTGTTGCGCCGATGCTGCGGCTGAAGCACGCGCTGGAGCCGGGAAGGGCCGTGTTTGGGGAGTTGCTCGAACCTGAGCAGATCGCAGCGGGTGTGGAAGAAGTCAAAATCCCCACCCCTTCGACAAGCTCAGGGCAGGCTCTAGCCGCAAAAAACGCGACTAGGGTGGGGCACCCGGCGATATCCGGGGAGTTGATAGAGCCTGCAGAACCGGACAAAGTCAAAACCCCCACCCTGTCCCTCAAAGAACGAGGGACAAGGGTGGGGCATCCGCTTGTATTTAGTTCGACCGAACGTCTCGATGAGGTCGTCGTCACCTACTTTGCCAAGCCTCATTCCTACACCACTGATGATGTCATCGAGATTTCTGCGCATGGTTCTCCGGTCGTGCTGCGCCACATTGTCGAGCTTTGTGTGGCGGCCGGAGCGCGGCTGGCCGAGCCCGGCGAATTCACCATGCGGGCGTTCCTCAACGGCCGCATTGACCTGACGCAGGCCGAGGCTGTCCGCGAACTGATCGACGCGCAGACCTTGTATCAGGCCAAGGTGGCGGCGCAGCAGTTGGAAGGGGCGCTGTCGCGGCGCTTGCAGCCGGTCAAGCAGAAGCTGGTCGAGTTGATCGCGCTGCTCGAGGCGGGCATTGATTTTGCGGAAGACGACGTGTTCGTGCTGCCCGATGCCGCGATTCTCGGCCACATCGCCCGAGTGCGCGAGCCGCTCGAACAACTTGCCGCCAGCTTTGCCTATGGCAAGATCGTGCATGAGGGATTGACGCTGGCGATTGTGGGCCGTCCGAACGTGGGCAAGTCGAGCCTGTTCAATCGCCTGGTGGAGCGCGAGCGCGCCATTGTTACGTCTACTCCCGGCACCACGCGCGACCTGGTGAGCGAGACCGTGGCGATCGGCGGTATCCCGGTCAGGCTGGTGGATACTGCGGGTATTCGCCAGGCGCTCGACGAGGCCGAGTCCATCGGCATTCGCAAATCCATGGAAGCGCTGGCGGATGCGGACCTGGTGCTCGTCGTCGTGGATGCGTCGCAACCAGCGACGAAAGAAGACCAGGAACTGGTCGGCCAGGCGACGCAGCGCGCCGCGATCGTGGTGGAGAACAAGTGTGACCTGAGGGAAGGCAGAAATCCCACTTCTCGCAAAAGCGGCGAGAAGTGGGGCACCCAGGTTACCGTCTCTACATCAGCCGTCACCGGCGAAGGCATCGCCGAACTGCGCGCGGAGATTCTGCGGCACATTGGCGGAGAAGCCGGGGCGCAGGCCGAGGCGGGATTTCTCACCAACGTCCGCCATCATGGATTAATCAAGGATTCTCTGACGGCGCTGGACGCGGCGAAGAATGCTGTGGCCGGAAAAGTTCCGCACGAGATGCTGCTGCTCGATCTCTACAACGCGCTGCGTCCGCTCGACGCCATCACAGGTGCGACCACAAATGACGACATTCTCAATCTAATCTTCAGCACGTTCTGCATAGGGAAGTAGGGCTATTTCGACAGCGCGCCCAGCGCTTCCCGGAACGTAGCATCGAACGACCCGCCCTTGCCATTCTTTGTCGCTGCAGACAGGGCCTTTTCTGCCGCCGCGCGTTGATATCCCAAGTTGACCAAGGCCGAGAGGACATCTTCTTCCGTCGCACTCATGGCCGGAATGGCGGGTCTCGACGCTGGTCCGACTTCCGGCAGCTTGTCGCGTAGCTCCAGGACCATGCGCTCGGCAGTCTTGCGGCCGATGCCGGGAATGCGCGTGAGCCGAACCACGTCGTTGCCGCGGATCGCGCCGACCATTTCGTCGGCAGCCATGCCGCTGAGAATCTTGATAGCCAGGGTTGGTCCGATCCCGCTCACCGTGATCAACTTCTCGAACAGGAACTTTTCCGCGAGGCGTAGGAATCCGTAAAGCGCGATCGCGTCTTCACGGACGTGCGTGTGAATGTGCAGGGCGACTTCCGCGCCCACCGCGGGCAGGTCGGAGAACGTGGGCACGCTGATGGTCGCGTCGTAACCAACGCCCGCCGTCTCGACGATGGCCTGGTTGGGATGCTTGGCCAGCAGCTTTCCGCGAAGATGGGCAATCATGCTGAGGACATTGTAGCGGCTGGGAGGGCGTGTGTCAGAGATCCGAAGACCTAGGGCCTACGACCCGCGAACCATGCAGCCAGCTAAAGCGTGGTGGCCTGCTCGCGGCGTCGCGCCTGGATTTCAATGTAGACGTTCACCAGCGAGACAGCCGCCGGGGTCACGCCGGGAATGCGCGAGGCCTGGCCCAGGGTGCGAGGCTGAAGCTTCGTCAGTTTCTCCTGCATCTCGCGCGAGAGGCCGCTCACCGAGCGATAGTCGAACCATTCGGGAATCGCGTGCTGCTCGGCCTTCTTCAGGCGCTCCATCGCGCGCTGCTGCTGCAACAGGTAGCCTTCGTACTTGATCTCGGTTTCGACGGACTTGAGTTCATTGCGAATCTCGGAAGAAATGAAAACCGCAGAGGACGCAGAGGACGCTGAGGAATCTCTGGCGAAGAAGCCTGGCTCTAGTTCGCTTACAACTGGTACGAGTTGTTCCACCGTGACTTCAGGGCGCTTCAGGAGTTGCGCGAGCGTTTGACCCGTCGCGGATTCCCATTCGACGGCGCTCGTTGCACTGCCGGCGACAGCAGGTTCCTCGTCGCTTCGCTCCCCGGAATGACACGGCTTTAGGTTTTCCGCCATCGCAATCGTGATCCGTGTGCTCGCCAGCACCATCTTCATTCTCGCGAGCCGCTCCTGCTTGGCCTGAAAATCGGCCCACGCCTGATCGGAGATCAGGCCTACGCGGCGGCCGTGCGGCGTGAGGCGACGGTCGGCGTTGTCAATGCGCAGATGCAGGCGAAATTCCGCGCGCGATGTGAACATGCGGTACGGTTCGTTGGTACCCTTCGAGATCAGGTCGTCAATCAGGATCGCGGTGTAGGCCTCGGTGCGGTCGAGAATGAGCGGCTGCTGCTGCTTCACCTGCAATGCGGCGTTGATGCCGGCCATGATCCCCTGGCACGCTGCTTCTTCATAACCGGACGTGCCGTTGATCTGACCGGCAAGAAACAGGCCGGCAACTTTACGGGTTTCGAGCGTGCGTTCGAGCTCGGTGGGATCAATGGAGTCGTACTCGATGGCATAGCCGGGCCGCATCATTTCCGCGTTTTCGAGGCCGGGGATGGACTTCAGAATCGCGAGTTGCACTTCCACCGGCAGCGACGTGCTCATGCCGTTGACATAAATCTCGTGCGTGTTCAGTCCCTCCGGCTCGAGGAAAAGCTGGTGAGTTGTTTTGTCGGGAAACTTTACGATCTTGTCTTCGATCGAGGGGCAATAACGCGGGCCGATGGACTGGATCTGGCCGCTGTACATCGGCGAGCGGTGCACGTTTTCGCGAATGACGCGGTGCGTTTCTGCCGTGGTCCAGGCGATGTAGCAGGGCACCTGCGAATCGTGATGGGCGACGCGCCAGGTGCGGAAGCTGAACGGCGTGGGGTCGGCATCGCCCGGCTGCGCCGGGAAGCGCGACCAGTCGATGGTGCGTCCGTCGAGACGCGGCGGAGTGCCCGTCTTGAGGCGGCAGCCGCGCAGACCCAGCTTCTTCAGCGCCTCGCCCAGCAGCACCGCGGGCGGTTCCCCCGAGCGTCCGGCGGGATATTGCTGCTCGCCGCAGTGGATGAGTCCGTTGAGGAAAGTTCCGGTGGTGATGATGACCGCTGGCGCGCCGACGGTGCGGCCGTCGCGCAGGCGAATTCCTAGAACGCGCCGACGGTCACCGGCGGCCGTCGAGCTTTGCTCGACCAGACAGCCGAGGGCGGCTGTCCCCACACGAGCATTCTCGCTTTCCGGCTGAGGTCCAAGGGCTGAGGGCCGAGGTCCGCTTTCGACAATCAGATCCGCCACTTCCGCCTGCTTGATCTTCAGGTTCGGCTGCGATTCGAGCACCTCGCGCATCTTCAGGCGATAGGCCTGCTTATCGCACTGCGCGCGCGGAGACCATACTGCCGGTCCGCGCGAAGTGTTCAGCAAGCGGAACTGGATGCCGACCGCGTCGGTGACTTCGCCCATGATTCCGCCCAGCGCATCGACCTCGCGCACCAGATGTCCCTTGGCAATACCGCCCACGGCCGGGTTGCAGGACATCTGGGCAATCAGGTCGACGTTGAGCGTGTAGAGCGCGGTCTTCAATCCCATGCGGGCGGCGGCCATCGCGGCCTCGCAACCGGCATGGCCGGCGCCGACGACGACAACCTCGAATTGTTCGGTAAACTGCATCCAGACTACCGCTTGCCCCAGATTCGCTGCACTCTTTCCTCTTTCATTCTAGCAACTTGGCGGCATTGGTGATTCCCATCACTTGCTGACCCCCCGGACGGCCCGTATAGTGGGGAGTCATACGGGGAGCCCCAGGGGGAAGTCATGACCACCGCTGAGTTTTTTGCGCAACTGGACGCCCGGATCGCACCCTACGACATGCTCTGCCATCCTTTCTACAAGGCGTGGGCAGCGGGAGAGTTGACCCGCGAAGATCTGCGCGCGTACGCCCAGGACTATTACCGTCACGTGGAGGCTTTTCCCTCTTACCTTGCGGCTTTCGGGCTGCGCCTGGAGGAAGGGGAACTGCGCCGCGCTGTGCTGGCCAACATGTGCGACGAGAAGGGCGTGGAAGGCAAGCTGGGAGTGGGTTCGGTACCGCACTCCGATCTTTGGCTGGACTTCGCGGAAGGCATGGGCTCAAGCCGCAACCTGGAATGGCACAGCCCGGTGACGGAGATTCGCCAACTTGTCCGGCATTTTCATCACGTGGCCAGTGAAGGCTCGCCCGAGGAAGCTCTGGCCGCTTTCTATGTCTACGAATCGCAGGTGCCGCGCATTGCCATGGAAAAAGGACGCGGCCTGCGCGAGATGTACGGCGCCGACGACAAAACTTGCGGCTACTTTGCCTTGCATGCGGAGGCCGATGTGTGTCACTCCAACGTGTGGCGCCAGCAACTGGAAAAACGCATCGCGACCAACCCCGCGGCAGCCGATGCGGCTCTGGATGCCGCCGAAAATGCAGCACGCATGCTCTGGAAAGCTCTGGACGGGATTGAAGCGCGGCGCTCGGCGGTGGTGGCGTAGCCGAACGTGAGTGACAAGAGTCGGGCCAATGATTCGATAGAATCATTGGCTCATTTCTTTTTTGGAGGGAAACGATTTTGGCCAGAAAAATGCCGCTCGGGGCGCGCGGTGAAGCCGAGGAGACCGTCGAGTTCAAGCACACGCTAACCGCACACCATCCGGAACTGCCGCCGGTGTACTCGACGCCCGACATGATCCGGCTGATGGAGACGGCCGCGTTCCACGCGCTGCAGCCTTACTGCGAGGGCGATGAGATTACGGTGGGGACATCCATCAACGTCGAGCATCGCGCCGCCGGCCGCATCGGAACCCGCGTCAAAGCCGAGGCGGTGCTCGAATCCTTTGACGGGCGCTTCTACACCCTGCGGGTCACCGCGCGCGACGACGCGCAGGAAATCGGGCGAGGCACGGTGGGCCGCGCCGTCATCAGCGTCGGCAAGTTCGTCGAAAAACTGAAGGGGAAGTGAGGTTTTGGGAAGACAAGGACTCGGAATGCAGAAGTCAGAATGCTGAAGTCAGAATGCTGAAGTGGAAGCCTTGGGCCTAAGACCCAACACCTAAGACCTAAGACCTAAGACCTAAACTTGACACCTTGCATTCTCATTGGCGTCATCTCTGACACGAGAATCCCAGACTATGTCCCTCTCATTCCACATCGAAAAGGCCAGCGGCCGGGCCCGCAGGGGGCGGCTCATCACGTCGCATGGCGAAATCGAAACGCCGGTATTCATGCCGGTGGGAACGCTGGCGTCGGTTAAGGGAGTGCCGCAGGACACGCTGGAAGAGCTAGGCGCGCAGATTATTCTCGGCAACACCTATCACCTCTACCTGCGGCCGGGAGTGGAGACCGTCCGGCGCATGGGCGGGCTGCATAGGTTCATGTCGTGGCCTCGGGCCATCCTTACCGACTCGGGCGGGTTCCAGGTCTTCAGCTTGAACGAGCTGCGCAAAGTGAGCGAGGAAGGCGTCACCTTCCGCTCTCATCTCGACGGCTCGGCACATTTTTTCAGCCCGGAAAGCGCGATGGAAGCGCAGATCGGGCTGGGCGCCGACATCATTATGGCGTTTGACGAGTGCACGGAATATCCCGCAGACCGCGATCGCGTGCGAGCCTCGATGGAATTGACGCTGCGCTGGGCCGCGCGCAGCAAAAAACATTTTGAGGCGCATAAGAACGAGGTTCCGTGGAGCGTGTCGTCCCGAGTCCCCACTTCTCGCGCACAAACCGCGCGAGAAATGGGGCACCCGGCCCAGGTAGGGACGGACGCATTCGTCCGTCCGGGCGAGCGCCAGCTCGCCTGTGCTGCGGAGCTTCGCGCCGCCGGACAGCCGGGGGCGGCTGTCCCCCCATATTCAGAGCAGACACAATCCCACTTCGGCATCATCCAAGGCGGGATGGATCGCGAACTGAGGAAAGAATCCGCCGACCGGACGATCGAAATCGGGTTTCCTGGCTATGCTATCGGCGGGCTGAGCGTCGGAGAGCCGCGTGCCCTGACCCGTGAGATCGTTGAGTCCACGCTCGAGCATCTGCCCACGGACAAACCGCGTTATCTGATGGGCGTGGGCACGCCGGAAGAAATTGTCGAATACGCCGGCCTGGGGGTGGACATGATGGATTGCGTGCTGCCCACGCGGGCGGCGCGCCACGGGCTGCTGTTTACATCGGAAGGCAAGGTCTCGATCAAGCAGGCGCGCTATGCCCAGGATCAGGGCCCGCTCGACCCCAACTGCGGCTGCCGCGTGTGCCGGCGCTACTCGCGAGCCTATCTGCGTCACCTTTATGCATCCAAAGAAGTGCTGGCGCAGGTTTTGAACACGATCCACAACCTGAGTTTCTACCTTGACACTATGAGGCGGGTACGGCATTCTATTTCACTTGGGGAAGTGCGGTTTTCTTCCTAGTGTCTGATCTGGACCGAAACCGTAGACCTCCCCGGATTCAAGCCTGAAGCTGAAGGAACCCGGCCGAAGTCGATCCAAACCCCGTGGTGAAATGACAGCTCCCGCGGCGCTAGACGGCGCGGGCGGTTTTTCGCGGACACATCCGCTCAGACACTCAAGAGCATGCAATATTTACTGGCGGTGCAGACCGGCGGTGGCATAGGGTGGCCCCTGATTTTTCCCCTGGTTTTCTTTTTTGCCATTGTCTACTTTCTCATGATTATGCCCCAGCAGCGGCGGCAGAAAAAATGGCACGCTATGCTGGATCAGCTCAAGCCCGGAGATAAAGTCACCACCAGCGGAGGCCTGCGGGGCACGATCATCGCGTTGAAAGATGACGCGATTCATCTGCGCATCCCGCCGGACAACCTGCGCGTGGAAGTGACCAAGGCCTCAGTGGTATCGGTGACAACGGCTGAGGAAGAAGCGAAAGCGAAGTAGCTGCAAGCTGCAAGCTACGAGCCGCGAGTGGCGAGTTGCGGCGTGGGATATAGGATGGAGGATCGGGACTCGGGGCTCGCAACTCGTAGCTGGTTTTTCTTATGAACAAGACTCTTCTCACCAAACTCGGACTCATCGTCGGCATACTGCTCGTTTTCCTGTTCGGCATTTTTGGGGTGCCGAAGAGCTTTTCCCGCGAGGGTCTGGTCGCAGCCATGGCCGACCGCATTCATCTGGGTCTCGATCTGCGCGGCGGCACTCACCTCATTCTGCAGGTGAAGGTCAACGACGCGGTCAATGTGGATGCGCAAAACGCCATCGAAATCCTGAAGCAGCAAATGCGCAGCCACAAGATTGACTATACCGACATCACCCAGTCCGACCTGCAGAACAACCCCGACCACATCGTCCTGAAGGGTGTGCAGGCCAGTTCACGCACGGACCTGCTGGGCATCGTGCAGGACCGCCTGCCCGAGTACAGCATCACCGGGGGAGCGGAAAACTCGTGGAACATTTCCATGAAGGCGCAGAACCTCACCGACCTCAAGAACAAGGCGGTGACGCAGGCTATCGAGACCATTCGCAACCGCATTGACGCGCTCGGCGTCAGCGAGCCCACGATTGCCCCTCACGGATTAGGCCAATATCAGATTCTGGTGCAACTGCCGGGCGTGGATGATCCCCAGCGCGTGAAGGACATCATGCAGTCCACCGCCATGCTCGAGATCAAGCAGTCTCTGGGCGGACCGTACCCCAGCGAGCAGGCAGCCCTGCAGGGGCAAGCGCAGCCAGGAATTCTGCCTTCGGATGCGATACTTCTTCCCGGCCACAATATGCCCGGGACCGAAAGCGAAGGGCCGGCATGGTATGTGGTGTCGCGCATCTCCGCGGTCAGCGGAAAGGACCTGCGCGATGCGCAGCCCAGCCGCGATCAGAATGGCCAGCCTAGCGTGAGTTTCACGCTCACCACCGAGGGCGGGCAGCGGTTTTACAACTTCACTTCCGCGCACGTGGGTGACAGCCTGGCCGTGGTGCTCGACAACAAGGTGCAGGAAGTGGCCAACATCAAGGAAGCGATCCGCGATCGCGGCGAAATCTCGGGTGGCCGAATGAGCGAGCAGCAGTCGAAGGATCTGTCCATGATCCTGCGCTCGGGCGCGCTGCCCGCCGGCATCGGGTATCTGGACGAAGAAACCGTGGGGCCGTCGCTGGGCGCGGATTCGATTCGCGACGGCGTACGCGCCGCCGTTGTCGGCATGGTGGCCGTGCTCATTTTCATGCTGATCTATTACCGCGGCGCCGGCATCAACGCCGATGTTGCGCTGATTCTGAACCTCATCATCCTGCTCGGATTCATGGGCTACTTTGAAGCCGTGCTTACCCTGCCCGGAATTGCAGGCGTGATTCTGACGGTGGGCATGGGCGTGGATTCCAACGTGCTGATCTTCGAGCGCATTCGCGAAGAACTGCGCAACGGCAAAACGCCGTCTTCGGCGGTGGATCAGGGGTTCAGTCACGCCTGGGTGACGATTGTCGATACCCACGTCACTACGATTGTTTCTGCGGCAATTCTGTTCATCTTCGGCACAGGTCCGGTGCGCGGGTTTGCCACCACGTTGACTTTCGGTCTGCTGGCGAACCTGTTTACCGCAGTGTTCGTCTCGCGCGTAATCTTCGACTGGATTTTGAGCCGCAAGCAGCGCGGGGAAGCGTTGAGCATTTAGGAACGGAATGTGGAACTAACAAGGGCTTATTTCGAGTTGGCGAAGGCCAGCTAAGTCATAGAAAGATAAGGGGCTAGACAAACCGGTGGAGTTCTTTCGCGACGTCAACATAGATTTTCTTGGCAAAAAGTGGTATTTTCTCGCGTTTTCGCTAGTCTTTAGCGTCGCGGGCGTGCTTTCCATGTTGTTCTGGCACGGCATTCCTTGGGGCGTGGAATTTCGTGGCGGGACTCTGGTAAACGTGAAGTTCTCGCATGCGCCGGACTTGGGATTGGTGCGCGCCGACATGAATCGCGCGGGTCTGCACGATCCTAAGATTCAGACCTATGGGCTGAACGCGAACAACGAGATTCTGATCGACCTCGATGTGCGCGAAACCAGCGCGCAGGCGCTCGATCAGGGCAAGCTGACGATTATCCGGGCGCTGGAGAAAAATGTTCCAGCAGGGAAACAATGCGGCGCAGCCAGCGCCGATGCATGTGACCTGAACAACGCCAGTTCTTTGACAATCAAGAATTACCTGATGGACAAAGACCCGCTGCGCCTGGGGTCCGACGCCGACCAGAAATACACGGCGCAGGCCCAGGCGATCGTGGATTATCGCGACAAGACCATGAGCGGAGTGCTGAATTCCATTGACCAGCTTAAGGGCGCGGCCGATCCGGCGGCGGTAGCTTCGTTGCAGGATGGCTTCTTCCTCTCCGATTTCGGGGTGCGAAACGTCCAGATTGTCGGCCCGGAGGTCGGCGGACAGTTGCGCCAGCAGGCAGGTCTGGCCACTCTCTACTCACTGGCGGGGATGCTGATCTATCTCGGTTTCCGTTTCGAGTGGATTTACGGGGTCGCGGCCGTGATCACCGTATTTCACGACACGCTGATCACGGTGGGGTTCTTTTCCCTGAAAAAGGAGGAGATTTCCCTGACCGTCATCGCGGCGATTTTGACCCTGATCGGTTACTCGAATAACGACACGATCGTGGTATTTGACCGCATCCGGGAAAACGTTAAACTGATGCGGCGCGAGAAGCTGTCGGAGATCGTCAATCGCAGCATCAATCAGACGCTGAGTAGAACGATCTTGACAGCGGGCCTCACCTTCCTTACCGTACTCGCACTCTTTTTATTCGGCGGCGAGGTGCTCCATGGTTTCAGCCTCGCCCTGGTCATTGGCATATTAATTGGAACGTATTCGTCCATCGCGATCGCCGCTCCGATCCTGGTGGCTTATCAGGATTGGCGGATTGAAAAAGGCAAGCGTCCGGCGGCCATGCCCGGCAAGGCTAGGTAAGTACCCCATGGCGCGCAGCGGAAGATGGGTTTAGGCCTTCTATTGTAAGGAGTTAGAGGGATTTGCCCGAAATCTCTGGCGAGCGGCAATTGAGCTCGCGCGGGGAGCAGGATCCCGGGAGCAAAAAAGGAACGGCCGGTGTCTAAACTTCCGTAGGCTCTGATGTAGGGGAGAATCCATATGTTTGAAGACAGTCTCATTGAGTCAGGGGGCAGGTTAAAGACGAAACGTGGGTGGACGTCGCTGATTTCGTTCATCATCCAGATCATGATCATCGTTGTGATGATCCTGATCCCACTGATCTTTACCGAGGCCCTGCCGCGAACGCAGCTCATGACCTTCCTGGTGGCCCCCCCGCCACCGCCGCCACCACCGCCGCCAGCAGCCGCGCCGGTGAAGATCGTGAAAGTAATCCAGACCGATATCGTGAACGGCGAGTTGCGCACGCCGACCAAGATTCCTCAAAAAGTGCAGATGATTAAAGAGGACGAGGCGCCTCCGCCGGTCATGGCGACCGCGGGTGTGGTGGGCGGCGTACCCGGGGGTGTTCCGGGCGGCCAGATGGGCGGTGTTATTGGCGGCATTGTCAACGCCACCAGTAATCTGCCCGTGCCCAAGATCGCCACCCCGCAGCGCATTCGCGTGTCGTCGGGCGTCTCTACGGGACTGCTGGTAAGAAAAGTCAACCCGACCTATCCGCCGCTGGCGCGCCAAGCGCGCATTCAGGGCGTGGTGGTTCTCTCGGCCCAAATCAGCAAAGAGGGCAACATCCAGAACCTGCAATTGATCAGCGGGCATCCGATGCTGGCCCCGGCCGCGATCGAGGCCGTGAAGCAGTGGAAGTACAGGCCGTACCTGCTGAACGGAGAACCGGTCGAGGTCGAAACCCAGGTGCAGGTGAACTTCACGCTCTCCGGGGGTTAGACTCTCAGGTAGCGGGAACCAGGACAGCAGGCAGTTGGTAATGGGCCCTCCCCTTCCCACCAAAGCGCGGTGACCGGGAGCGGCTTGCAGGCAGCCTGAGGCATGCCCCTTTATCGCCCAGTTCAATTCCGGCAGGGGCGGGTCCGAGCCTGTGCGGCGAAGGCCGCCCGCCGGCGATGTAACTTTCCGGCCAGCGGTTGGCTTTTCAGGCGTATCGTGGCGTCTTAACCAGTAACGAAGAAGAATTCCGAGGAGGGAAAAGCAACTCATGCTCGCAGCTCACGTAACAGGAGTCATTCTCAGTCACGTTTCGGTCGCAGCCACCTGGGTGATCCAGGAGGGCGGCGGCATGCCTACGGACCCGCTCGGCCTATGGAAGCAGATGGGCTGGGTCGCCCGGACGGTGGTCTTAATTCTGTTCGTCATGTCGGGTTGGTCCATCGGCGTGATGATTGATCGCTGGATGGCTTACAGCGCGGCCCGGAAACAGTCGCGAGCCTTTGCCCCCGCCGTGGCGGGAGCTCTGCGCGACGGCCGCATTGACGAAGCCATCAAGGTAGCCGAACGCAACAAGAAGAGTCATCTGGCCAAGGTCGTTACCGCTGGCCTGATGGAATTCAAAGCTCACCAGGACAGCCCCGGCGCGATTCCCGGCGAGACGATTGAAGCCTCGAAGCGCGCTCTGGAGCGCACCGAAGCCATCGTCCATGCCGAACTGAAGCGCGGACTGGGCGGCTTGGCCACTATCGGCTCGACCGCTCCCTTCGTGGGCCTGTTCGGAACGGTGATGGGCATTCTGAACGCGTTCACGGGCATCGCCAACACTAAGGCCACCGGTCTGGCAGCAGTCGCCGGCGGTATCGCGGAAGCGCTGGTCACGACGGCCATCGGGCTGCTCGTCGCCATCCCAGCCGTGATGATGTTCAACTACCTGACCGGTCGCGTGGAAGCGTTCGACGTGGAAATGGACAACTCGTCGAGCGAACTGATCGACTACTTCCTCAAGAAGCGCGGCGATCGGCGGTAAGGACAAATTCCCCACTTCTCGCGCACAGAACGCGCGAGAAATGGGGCACCCACCGGTTTTCCGTATTGAGTTGCTTGTCCGGCGCCGGACGACTCCGGCGCCGGGCCTTCCCAACTTGACGCGGGTGCGGTTCCGGCCGCAGTAGGGGAGATACCAAAGCTATGGCACTTTCAAAGCGAGACGAAGGATCCAAAATCAGCTCCGACATCAACGTCACACCCATGGTGGACGTGATGCTGGTGCTGCTGATCATCTTCATGGTGGTCACGCCCATGTTGCAGAAGGGCGTCAGCGTGGACATGGTGAAGGTGAACAACCCGACTCCCATGGAGGACGCCGACAAGGAAGACGCCTTGCTGGTCTCGGTTACACGGGATGGCCAGGTGTACCTCGGCAGTGACCAGATTACGGTAGACGCTCTGACGACCAAGGTGAAGGATCGCCTGGCCAACGCGCCGAACAAGCGCGTGTACGTCAAGGCGGACATGCGCACCCGTTTTGGCAGCTTCGTGCAGGTCGTGGACAGTGTCCGGGCTGCTGGAGTGGATGATCTTGGCTTGCTCACCGATCAGAAGAAGACAACTACGCCCCCGCCGGCTCCACCTGCTGCCGCGGGCGGGCAATAGAGGAGAACGACCATGAGTATGGCAGTTGGCACGAAGGGTGGACAGAACGCGAACATCAACGTCACCCCGCTCATTGACGTGCTGCTGGTGCTGTTGATCATCTTCATGGTGATCTCGCCGGTAACACCCAAAGGGCTGGATGCGCTGGTGCCGCAGCCGCCTCCGCCGAACGCGCCCAAAAATAACACTCCGGACCGCACCATCGTCGTGCAGTTGATTGACCGTGGCGCGGGCCAGGAGCCGGGCCTGAAGATCAACAACGAAGACGCGACTTGGGACAACCTGGAAGGGCGTCTCACCGACATCTACAAGCAACGCGCGGAAAAGGTCATGTTTATCAAGGGAGACGACGCGATTCCCTTCGCGAATGCCGCCAACGTGATTGATATCGCGCACGCTGCGGGTGTGGACAAGGTTGGCGTGATCACCGCCAAGATCGAGGCGGGCAACTGACCTTGCCCGTCCGGTTGAGCTTGGAGTGCGTCTGCGCATCCGGCCCACGGCGCGGGAACGTACCGCTCCCGTGCTGCCGCAGCCCGCGCTTGCAAACCGTTGTCTCTGGGCCTACGATGCTTTGGCGAGGGAGACTTATACCGCAATGAATAAGAATCTAAGACTGTTCACGCTGGCGGCAATAGCGCTGGCGCTCATCTCTTCCGCGGGCTGCAATAAACTGCGAGCCCGCGACCAGCTCAACAAGGGTGTCGAAGCCTACAAGAACTCTCATTACGAGCTGGCGATTGATCATTTTCAGCAGGCCGTGCAGCTCGATCCGAGCCTCATCAATGCCCGCATGTATCTGGCTACGGCCTTCGTTTCGCAATATATTCCCGGCGTTGATTCAGCCGATAATCTCCGCACAGCGCAACAGGCCATTGATGAATATCAGAGAGTAATTGATGCCAACCCCGCGCGGGATCAGAAGGTGAATGCGGCCAAGGGCATCGCCTACCTGTACCTGAACATGAAGAAGTTTGACGATGCCAAAAGATATTACCGCATGGCGTCGGACCTTGATCCGAACGATCCCGAGCCCTACTACTCGGTCGGCGTGATTGACTGGACCGCATGCTACCAGCCGCGCATGGAAGAACGCGCCAAGCTGGGCCTGAAGCCCGACGAGCACCTCAATCCCAAGAACAAGGACCAAAAGAAGGTCTGCGACGAGCTCAAGGCGAAGAACGCGCCTTCTATCCAGGAAGGCATGGATGTCCTGACCAAGGCCATCCAACTCCGCCCGGACTATGACGACGCAATGGCGTACCTGAACCTGATGTACCGCGAGCGCGCCGACGTGGAGTGCGACGATCTCGACGCCCGCACCCAGGATCTGAAAACCGCCGATCATTGGGTGGATGAGGCGATGACGGCCAAACAAGCCCGAGCCGCAAAGGAAGCACAAAAGGCTGCGGGCGGCATCACGGATCAGTCGAAGTAAGACCAGTCCGAGGGAAGATTCACACGCAGGCTCAGCCGGATGTCAGGAATGGAGCCTCCTTCGTAACGACGCGAAGGAGGCTCTTTTTATTGCTCCGCCGGCACGGTGCTTCTGCCGCGGAACTACTTGCTATAGAGGCGGACTTCGACCTTCACCATCTGCCAGCGCTGCATCTTCGGAAACACTTCTGGAAGCACTCGATTCATCATTACGGTCGTGGGATCGGGAGTGTCTGCCGTCTGGTTGTACATCAGCATGATCCACATGCGGGAATGACTGGAAGCGGCCGAGCGCAGGAGATCCTCAGTGGGCTTACCCGTGAAGTCGCGATAGTCGAGGCCCGGGCCGTGGCGCGGAAAGAGAATCTCCGGTCCGAGAGAGGCGGCAGAATAAGGGCTGGCGGTGTTGTTCCCGGGGCGGAGGGAACGGAAAAACTCGTACGGCACGCGCGTTTCGGCGATGTGGAAGAGGATCGCGTCGCCCGGCAGGGCTTGGTCCAAGATGAGATTGGCCGCGGCTCTCGAAGCGTCCCGCTCCGTGTCGAAGTCGTGACCGTAAACGAAGAAAATTCCCTGCGAGCAAAAGAAGAGGATCCCGGTGAGCACTGCCGCGAGCAGCCAGCCTCTCCGCAACCTTGCCAGCCCGGCAGCAACCAGGATGAGCAGTGCGGGCAGGCAGAAGATCATGTAGCGAGCCAGGAAGACCGGACGCGCAAACGAAAGCACGACGGTCAGCGCTACGGGAAAGAACAGCCAGATCAGCAGAAACTGGCAGCGCCATGTCTCCCAGGTTTGGTTGCGTGTCCAAAGACGCTTTGCGAGCGGAGCGACGGCAGCGATGCAAGCGACCGCGTAGATCGCGGGGAGTGGCCACTCAGTACTGCCGGCCAAGTTTTCGAAAAATCGAAGCAAGTCGTGAATTCCGGGCCGGGCAATCCAGCGGATGGGGCCGGCTCCGGTCTTGGCCACAAAAACGAGTAGGGGAAGTACTGCCAGCGCGATAGCCCCCCAGGCGCGCCGCAAGTCCGGCGAGATTTTGGCCGCAGACTCATCCGTGCTGCGGCTGGGGCTGCCTAACCAGCGCAGGGACAGCCAGTGTGCCGCGACCAGCAGCAAGGCATAGAGATGCGCGTAAACCGCCAGGATGCTCGCAAGGATGTACCCTATCCGAAAGCGGCGTTCAGGTTCTCGCAGATAGGCAATCAGAAACCCCGACGACAGCGTCGCCAACAACAGGAAGAGCGCGTAACTGCGCGCTTCCTGGGCATAGCGAACGCTGTAGGCATTGAATGTCAGAAGCGCGGCCGCGATTAATGCGACGCGCCGGTCATAGAGGAGCCTGGCCAGCCAGTAGACGGCGGGAATCGTCGCCGCGGCCATTACCACCGACAAGCTGCGAATGAAGAACTCGCTTGGCCCATGTTGCGGACCAACGTTTAGCCAGATCCGCAGCAGAAGGTAGTACAGCGACATGTTGGCTTCCCGCCACCAGAGCAGGTGCAGGAAGCTCCGCCAATCGATCCGGGCGACCTCTGTGCTGAAGCACTCATCAAACCAGAAGGGCTTCGAAGCAAGACCCACCAGCCGAATGGCTGTGCCGGCGGCGAACAGGAGCAGAAGGGTTAAACGGGAGGCCCACCGCGCAGGCGCAGAGGGCGGCTGTGAAGGGCTGCTCTGATTTGTCGGAGCTGCAGGTGGCGGCATGCGGAGTGTGGGAGATCAGACAATTTCAGATGATACTATGCTAGAGAATTTGCCGGTGTTTGTGATCCAGTGTGTGTGAACCGATATGTGCAAGCGGAGCCCCGATTGTGACATCCCTTGATACCGCACCGCGGGAGACTTCGGCCATGACCACCGATCCCTGGAAGGGATGCGTGTCGGTCATCGTGCCGGTTTACAACGAGGCGGCGCATGTTGATGAACTGCTTGAGGCGATCCATGCGTCTCCGGTGAAGAAGGAAATCATCATCGTGGACGACGGCTCGACTGACGGGACGCGCGAGAAACTACAGGCGCTCGCGCCGCTCGACGACGTCACCATCGTTTTCCATGAGAAGAACTGCGGAAAGGGCGCGGCCATTCGCACCGCCCTGGCCTTTGCCCGGGGGGAGTACGTGCTGATCCAGGATTCCGATCTGGAATACGATCCACACGATTATGCCGCGTTGCTGCGGCCGCTTGAGGAAGGCAAGGCGAATGTGGTCTACGGAGTGCGGCCGGATCGTCCCGAGCGTGGGCTGCGCTTCTTTCTCGGCGCCAAACTGCTCACGTTCCTGACCAATCTCCTCTACGGTGCGGGAATCCACGACGAAGCCACCTGCTATAAAGTGATTCGGCGCTCGCTGCTGGCGCGGATCGAGCTCGAATGCCACCGCTTTGAATTCTGCCCGGAAGTGACGGCCAAGCTGTGCCGGATCGGCGAGACCATCGCAGAGGTTTCCATCTCCTACCATCCGAGGTCGGCGGTGGAGGGAAAGAAAATCCGCCACTCCGATGGATGGCTGGCGATTTGGACGCTGATCCGCTACCGCTTTGTGCCGCGGCGGCGCTGGATGCGGCCCGGGTTGGACCAGCCGCAGGCGCCGTTTACCGTGAGCTTTTCGCGATTGCCGGAGAAGTAGCTTGCCGCAGGTCGCCGACTGAAACAGGATCTCGGTTCTTACCTGCGACACCGGTGTCGCGGACAAAGCCAACACCCAGGTCCCTCGCTTCGCTCGGGATGACAGGTTCTAATGGGCGACGGCACATCTGAAACCGGTCCAGGGGCAGAATGCGATGCACAGCAACCGCGGGAATCTCGGCTAGAATTGAACGTCATCGGCACGCTGCCGATCATCAAGAAGATGTTCAAAAAGATGCTCATCGCGAACCGGGGCGAGATTGCAGTGCGCGTGATCCGCGCCTGCCATGAGATGGGGATTGCTGCGGTAGTCGTATACTCCGACGTGGATCGTGCGGCTCTGCACGTGCGCAAGGCTGACGAGGCTTACCCGATTGGCGCACCCGCGGCCTCCGAGTCTTATCTCAACATGGCGAAGATTCTTGACGTTGCCGCGCGATCCGGCGCGGAGGCAATTCATCCCGGCTACGGTTTTCTCTCTGAGAATGCCAGGTTTGCCAGAGACTGCGCAGCGGCAGGCGTGAAGTTCATCGGGCCCACGGCAGAAGCGATGAACGCGATGGGATCGAAAACGCAGGCGCGGCAGGCGATGGAGCGCGCCGGGGTTCCAATCGTTCCCGGCACCTCACGCGGCCTGGAATCGTTCGAACAGGCCGAGCAGGTGGCGGCGCGCATCGGCTATCCCATCATGCTCAAGGCGGCGGCAGGCGGCGGGGGCAAGGGCATGCGGCTGGTGCAGGCGCCCGAGGATCTCAAATCGGCGCTGGAAGGAGCGCGCAGCGAGGCCGAACGCTCTTTTGGCGACGGCGAAGTCTACATCGAGAAAGCGATGGCCAATCCACGGCACATCGAAATGCAGATCCTGGCCGACGAGCACGGCAATACCGTGTATCTCGGCGAGCGCGAGTGTTCGCTGCAGCGGCGGCATCAGAAAGTTGTCGAAGAAGCGCCATCGCCGATCGTGGATTCAGAGATGCGGCGCAGAATGGGCGAAGTCGCAGTCCGCGTCGCCCAGGCTGCCGGATACACCAATGCCGGCACGGTCGAGTTCCTGGTAGACGAGAAGAGGAATTTCTATTTCCTGGAGATGAACACGCGGTTGCAGGTGGAACATCCGGTCACGGAACTGATTACCGGGCTTGATCTGGTGCACCTGCAGATTCGCATCGCCGCCGGCGAGCGGCTTTCCTTCACGCAAAACGACGTGACCCTCCGCGGACACGCCATCGAATGCCGCATCTACGCCGAGGATCCCGACAACAATTATTTTCCCAGCCCGGGAAAGATTACGCTGCTGCTGGCGCCTTCCGGGCCGGGGATTCGCCGCGATAGCGGCATGTATGAGGGCTGGACTGTGCCCATGGACTATGACCCGCTGCTGGCCAAACTGATCGGCTATGGCACGGACCGGGATCAGGCCATCGGACGGCTGACGCGCGCGCTGAGCGAGTACTTCGTGGGCGGGATCAAGACCAACATTTCTCTGTTCCGCCGCATCCTGCGCCATCCGGATTTCCGCGCCGCGAAACTGGACACCGGATTCCTGGATCGCCTGTTGAAGGAGAAGCAAGACGAGCGGCCTGATTCCCAGGGCGATTCGAAAGCGGCGGAAGTCGCAGTGATCGCTGCGGGGATGTTTGCCGCGCTGGGGGCGTCGGCGGCAGGGGCCGGGGAACGTGCACTGGCTAATGGTTCCGCGGGCGCGACGGGGCCTTCCGGGTGGAAGAGCGCGGCTCACCGCGAGGCGCTGCGATGACGCACACAACAAGTCGAACTAGTTCAGGCGCAGCCTTCGGCTGGCGTCCGCACGGGCTCTGTGCGGAGGATGTCAAAGTCCCCACCCTGTCCCTCCAAGAAACGGAGGGACAAGGGTGGGGCACCCGCGCAACCTCTGGCAACTGGCGGCTGACAACTGATTCTCATGACTTACGACGTCACGATTGACGGAAAGAGCTACCGGCTCGAACTCGAACGCGCCGGCGGCCGCTGGTCGTGCCGTCTCGACGGCCGAGAAGTTGAGGTGGACGCGGTGCTGGCGCGCCCGGACGTGCTCTCGCTCCGCATTGGCAACTCGGCCTACGAGGTGAAATGCGAACGCGTGGCCAGCGATCTGCATCTTTGGGTGGGTAGCGAGCGCTTTGGGGTGGAAGTTCGTGATCCGCGTTCGTTGCGCGGACGCGCTCGCGCCGTGGACGATCATGGTCCCAGGAAATTGACGGCTCCCATGCCGGGCAGAGTCGTGCGCGTGCTGGCCAGCCAGGGAAGCGAGGTCGAGGCTGGGGCGGGCGTCCTGGTAGTGGAGGCGATGAAGATGCAGAACGAGATCAAGTCGCCGAAAAAGGGGACCATCCAGAAAATCCTCGTCAGCGAGGGCGCGGCCGTGAACGCGGGAGATGTGCTGGCAATTGTCGAGTAACCGGAGTCCTACTTCTCCAACCCGTTACTGTCGAGCACCTTCTTCGCGTAATAGTTTTCAACCTTGGCGGAATCGCGCAACACTTCATAGTAGGCGGCCTTCAGCAACTGCTCGCGGCGATCGTGAAGCTGCGAACGGATGGCCTGTTCTACCCGCGGATCCGACAAGTCGCGCTGGCCGGCGGGCTCCTTCGACACCAGCTTCACGATGCGGAATCCCACCGCCTGCCTTGTCGCCGGATTCACCACGCTGATGATGGGGCTGTACTGGCCGGGCTTGAGTTTCAATACGGCATCACGAGTTGCCGCGTCTGTTCCTTTCATTCCAGACTCGGGAACGGTGCCGAGATCGCCGCCGTTGCCCGAGGTCTCCGGGTCCTCTGAGTACCTCATGGCCAGCGTGGCGAAATCGTCGCCACTGTCAAGCCGGTTGGCGATCATCTGGATCTTCTTGCGCGCGTCAGCCTCGTTCTGGGCCTTGTCGTTCTGGTTTTGGACCTGCGGATTGGGAAAGGGCGTCACCATGATCTGCGCCAGGTGATACTGCGGCTCGATCAGATTGAACTCGCCTTTATGTGCGTTGTAATAGTCAGTGATGTCCTGGGCTTTCACGTCGATCTTGGACGACACTTCCTTGTTCATCACCTTGTCGACGGTGATCGAGCGCCGGATGTCGCGCTTGAAGTCGGCGAGCGTGATCTTCTTATCCTTGAGCCGCTGGTCGAATTCTTCCTGAGTGAAGGGCGTCTTGATTTCGTTGTACTTGCGGTCCACCTCTTCGTCGGTGGCCAGAAGTCCGAGTTTTTCGGCGCGGCGCATCAGGATTTCGTCGTCGATCATCTGGTGCAGAATGTTGAGGCGAAGCGCGGTGGCCTGCTCGCCCGTCGGCGCCTGCTGGGCCGAGGCGATCTGGTTGTCGTAATACTTGTCAACGTCGGAGCGGAAAATCTTCCGGCCGTCCACCGTGGCCATGACGTCGCCACCTACCTGCGACCCGCACGCAGTCAGGATGGCCAGCAGCGCGGCGGTGGAAAACGCTGCTGCAGCCGGGCTGAAGAACGAGATTTTTCTCAAGATCATGTCTCCCATCGTGACAGCGACCACGTCACAAAGAAACTTGCCGGAACGGGCGGTCGTCGCGCCCTCCATTACTTGGAGGCTGGCGCCGCTGGCGCCGGAGCGGTGGGCGGATGCTCCGGTACAGGCTGCCCTGCATCTCTGAGAGCATTGTCCAGGGCAGCGCGGAGCTCGCCGACCGGGACCGCGCCGTCAATCTTCTGCCCGTTGATGAAAAGCGTCGGCGTTGCGCTCACGTCTATGCCATCGCCTTCCTTCATGGACGCCCTGACCGCATCCTCATTTTGCGCTTTGACGCACGACTGCAATTTCACCACATCCACGTTGTGCTTCTGTCCCTGCAGCATGGCGATCCTGTCAATCGCGTCCAGGCGCGCTCCCGGCGTCTTTTCGCTGTCGATCTCATGCTTGTTGGCGTGGATATAATCGGCGAAATCCCAGTAGGCATCGCCGTTCTGCGCCGCCAGGCAGTTTGCGTCCACGGCCGCATGGATCGCCCAGGGATGAATCTCCGCCAGCGGATAATCCTTGTATACGAAGGTTACCCGGTCGCCGTATTCCTTGAGGAGCCCGGGAAACAGCGTCTGGTGTATGGCAGCGCAATACGGGCATTCGAAGTCGTCGAAATTCACCACCACGACCTTGGCAGACTTGGCCCCGCGCCAGGGCCGGCCGGTGACGTCAATTTTGCTCATCAATTCGGCAAACGGATCCTTGGTCAGGTCGAACTTCGTGACGCGCAGCAGGGTGTTGCGGTCCCTGGAGAGCAGAAACTTCAAGTCCTTCTTTTTGCTTTCCCCGCCGCTGTCGAAGGTGACCAACACCGCGTCATAGCCGGGCCAGTCGGTGCTGGGCGTGATGGGCCCGACGGTCACTTTCATGTCGGCCGGAACGTTGTAGTAGGAACGCACCTGGCGCTCGATTTTGTGGACAACTTCGGGAGGCACAGATTGGGCGACGCAACCCAGGCAGATCAGAAGCAGGATCGGCAACGAACGTCGAATTGTGGTCACCAGGAACCGCCTCAGCATCCGAATCAACCAATCGATTATCTCACAGTAGAAGCGGAGCAGGCGGCGGCAGTCGGGCCAGGACAGACCTACGAACCAGTACGCCGCAGTTGTTCTGCAGGCAGTAGCGCGTTCATGGATCCGGAACGAAAGCCCTCCAGATCGAGGGTGATGAACCGGAAGCCGAGCGCCTTGAAAATGGCAGTGAACTCCGCGGCCATGGCGGGATTCAGGGCGCGATCGAACTCCTCACGGGCAATCTCGATCCGCACCAGTTCGCCGTGATGGCGCACGCGAAACTGACGAAAACCGAGAGCGCGAAGGGCATCTTCACCCCGTTCGACTGCGTCGAGCGCTTCGCGCGTAACCGGACGGCCGTATTCGATTCGCGATGAGAGGCAAGCCGATGCGGGCTTATCCCAGATTCGCAGTCCGGCGGCGCGCGCCAGGTCGCGCACTTCTTGTTTGGCAAGTTCCGCCTGCAACAGTGGGGCAGCGACGTGATGTTGCCGGGCAGCCTCCTGGCCGGGGCGGAAGTCGCCCTGGTCATCCAGATTCACGCCGTAGGCGATGGTGTCGAAGCCGCGGGCGGCGCGCAGATTCTCCAGCACTGCGAAAAGCTCGTCTTTGCAGTAAAAACAGCGCTGGCCGTCGTTACGGGCGTACTCCGGACGTTCCAGTTCGGAAGTGGAGATGACCTCAAGCGGGATTGCGTGCTCGCCGGCAAATGCAATGGCATCCGCGAGATGAGTACGAGCCAGGCTGGGAGAGTCGGCAATCACCGCCAGCATGTTCTCGCCCAGCACGCGGTGGGCGGCCCAGGCCAGATACGCGGAATCAGCGCCGCCGGAGTAGGCGACCAGCAAACGACCCAGCGTCTTCAGGACTTCGTCGAGGGCCCCTTGCTTCGACGGCAGGCTCGCTTGAGGGTCCATCTCGTTATTCTAGAATGAAACCTGGTTTTCTGCGCAGCGCATCCGGTCTTTCTGCTATTCGTAGCTTCCGCGCGGTACTAGCTCAGATCGCCGACCTAATACAGCCGCTCTTGCCGTCTCAGATTGCCGAAGTTCCCGATGTTCGCCAGCGTGAAAGTGAAGCGGAAGAGATTCTCATTGCGTACGTTGGCGATAGCGTAGCGGCGGTATTCCAGGGTAAGGCCGCAGCAGTCCCAATTGTAGGTAGTTTGAGCGGTGGCGAACTGCAGTTGCCGGATTTCCGAGTCAAAACCAAAGCTGGTGGCAGCGCTGAAGCCCCGCCGGTTCAGTCCGCCGTAACCGAGCGCGACACGAAACTGCTGGAATTTGCATGTGATCTGACTTGTCTCTGCAACCGGGCCGCATTTGCCTTCGCTCTGAGCGGGGGGCGTGACTGGCGTTTGCGGAATCTGCAGGAAAGCGTCTCCGGCGCCTACCGTCAATGGCCCGAGGCTGTAATTCATCAAGAGCGTGCTGGCATTGATGCGCCCCAGCTGAAAATCGTAGTCGAGGTCCCATTCGGTGTCGGTTCGATTGCTGGTGGCAACCCGCAAGCGTGAGACGAGGGGAGAAAGATGCCTCGGTTCGGTCAGGAAGGCGATGCCGGTCAGATCCTCGGTGGTCGTGAAAACGTTGCGCTGTCCGGTAACCAGCGCTCCACCGAACGTCGGGTCAAGAAAATATTTCTGGGCGAGCTCCCACGTCACGATTTCTCTTACTTCGGGCCCTTGAATGCAGGGCTGATTGCCCAGCGTGTCGACGCGTTGCCAGGGCACGATCTGCTCGGGGGCAGCGGCGCCGACGGCGAGAGCCGTCATGGGTGTGGCGCACTCCTGCTCATGCAGCGCGGCGTGCTTCGCATAGAGGCGAGTAACAAATCCATACTCAACCTCATGCGTGTTGCTTAAAATGTCGCGCTCGTCGAAGTGGAGAACATTGGCGAAGTCGTTCACCCCCGTCACCAAACGATAGACAACCCGGGGTTCGATCACATGCTTCCACTTCCGTCCGAAGAACTCTTTGTCGAAGATCTTCTCCAACGCTGGCGGCCGCAGTTCCACCGATGCTTCCAGAGCCTGGCGATTAGTGGGATCATTCACCGCGCTCTGGTTCACGACACTCTCGGTGTAGTAGGTCTCATGCAGAGTTAGTGCGGGGCGCAGGGACCATCCCCGGAACTGCAAGGGCAGAGAGATCTCCGGGCTGAAGTCGAAGCGGCCAAACAGCGTGCCAGTGCCAAGGCCGGGTTCGCCGCGCGCCAGGCCTGCCATTGACGCATCGAATGACCAGAAGAAGGGCGAGCGGCCTAGCGCGTGCTCTACGCTGGAGGCGTCGAAGCTGGGAACGTGAAGTATCCGGATGGAATCGAAGCTTGGGGGATTGGAGAGCACGCCATCAACGGTGGTTTGAAAAAAGTTCTGATATCGATCGACCACCCCGCTCAGGAAGAAGCCATCTACTGGTTTCGACACGAAAACCTCGGACTTTACCTCGGAGTTCACCGCCTGGGTGAAGACTTCGTTGAAGGCCAGCCGGAACAGAAACGAACTCAGGTAGTCAATGTTGGCCACACTGCGAAATCCGTAGAGGTTGCCCTCTGCAGTCAGGCGCGCCTCCTGGCCGCCCTCGCGCAGCAGCACCCGGCACGGGTTTTGTACTGAGCATCCCGGGGCGGTAGTGGTCCAGATCGGGGTTCCACGATCGATTACGCCGAAGTAGTTCAGATCGATGTATGAAGTGTCGGTGGGGCGGACGCGAAATTCTCCTTTCTGCGACCAACCGCGCTTGGAAAAATATTCCGCCCCCACGTTGGCGTCCATGCTTCGGTTCATTGCCCAATAGAAGCCGTCGCCGAAGATAGTGCCCTTGATCGAGGACTGGCCGGCCGTCGGAATCAGAAATCCGGTCTGGCGCGTTTCCCGGTTCACCGGGTGAGTCGCATAGGGAAAATAGAGAACCGGAAGCCCGAACAGCAGGAACCGGCTGTGGTAGATGCTGGCATTGCCGCCGACGTCCACGGTTACCTTATGCGCCTCGAACAGCCATCTGGGATGTGGAAGCTCGCAGGTGGTAATGGTGCCGTCGTAGAGGAGGTAATGATCGGAGCTGGTTTTCTCGACCATCTTGCCGGAGAAGGCAAATGGCGCGGTCGAGGTCAGAACCACCTCCTTGCCCAGGAAGCGCAATCCGGTAGTCCCCGTCACGTCGTAGAACCGCCCGGTCTCCGCGGTCAGATTGTAAGTTCCGTGGCTGGCCTTGATGTGGTCATCATTGGGTCCGCCGTCGAGCGTGAAATGCCCTGAACCGACGGCTTCTCCGCTGTCAGAGTCGTAGGTCAATTCATCGGCACGCAGGATATAGTCGCGATAGTGGATCTCGGCGTCACCGTGCAACTTGTAGATGGCGCCGTCTTTTTCCTGCTGGATGGCGCAGATGATCGCCTCGTCCTTGAGTTGCGTTGCCGCCCGACTGGCGCAAGCCGTGTTGGGAGTAGGCGAAACGGCTTTTTCGGGCGGTGCTGCTTTTTGCGCGCGAGCTTGAGCCGTAACATTCCCGGTCTGATCTGACCTTTCTGCAAGCAACTGGCTGGTTACTAGCGCGGAGGCGGGAAGCTGGTGACAAAGAAACAGCGCCGTGATAAGGAATCTAGTGCGCAGCGTCATTGGAAGAAAATCGACGGAAGAAGATCGCTCATCGCAGCGAACCTGCCCTTTTGGCTTGATTGTCGCGGCATCGTGAACTTAGCACGGCGCTGGCCGCGAGGCAAAGTGGCGAAAAAGGCTAGGATTCCCGTTGGTGCACTTCCGGTTGTCCGCTTCGCATAGACTCACTCGATTTTTGCAAGACTTACATGAATTGTCCGCTTTGTGGCGAAATTTGCCGTTGCCATTCGGAGCCCCCTCCTCCCGCTTCACCGCGGTCGAGACCTGACGCGTGGGACGCTGCGCCTGCGTTCCCGTTGGGCTCGGGCCAGCCAGTCGCGAGTGGCGCCGGAACGGCTGAGACACCTTCCGCTCCAGGTTCGAATTCGATTTCGACGGCGGAGTCAGTTTCCCCTGTTCCGCCGGATCAAGTCGTTTCTGAAGAGCCAGATAACTCCGCTTGGCGCGCCGAGATGTTCGCCAGGCTGAACCGTTATCGCGCCCGCCGCAAGATACGTCCGCCGCGATATCCGTCGCTCCACCTGGAATTCGGTGCGGGGGAGTCTCCTGACGCCCCCGGTTCGTCCGCCGCTTTGCTGTCTGCCTTCGACCCAGTCTCAGACCAGGCGCTGGCGCTCGACGGAATGAGGCAGAGGCTCTCCGCTGCGGACCCGGATGTGACGCCGCCGCAGGAGCATTCCACAGGCGCTGCTCCCCAGCCCGTTCATACCCCGGCCGGATACTCCGGCGCGAAGATTCTGGAGTTCCCCAGACTGGGGTGGGCGCCGCCCGCTCCTCCGTCCGATCAGCTCGCCGAGCCGGTGATCGCCCGGCCGCGAATCCTGGAGGTTCCCGAGGTTGCGCCGGAACCACCAGCCCTGGGCGGCATCACCATGGATGCAGCCGAGCGAAAGGAAACGGGAAAACAGCCCGGGATTGACATTCCTCTGCAGAGCGCATCGCTCGGGCGACGCATCCTGGCCGGTGCGATCGACGGCCTGATCGTCGCTATCGCGACTGCCCTGTTTGGGGCTGTTTTCTGGAAGGTGGCGGGGGTTCGTCCGCCTCTGATCCAAATGCTTTCGCTGGCAGCCGGGACCCCGTGCCTGTTCTGGGCGGGCTACCAGTATCTGCTGATCGTTTACGCGGCCAGCACCCCGGGATTGCGCGTGGCCGGGCTCGAACTGTGCCGCTTCGACGGTGCCGCGACCAGCCGCTCCCTGCGCCGCTGGCGCGTGCTGGCTTCCTACCTTTCGGGAGCCTCCCTCGGCATGGGCTTTGCCTGGGCCTTCCTCGACGAAGACGCCCTCTGCTGGCATGACCGGATCACGCACACATACCTCAGCCCGCAAAAGCGGTCTGGGAAGAAATCCGAAGCTCAAAGAGCGCAGTAACGCGGTTCACTCGAAGCACATCTTTGACTGAGCAAATCGGTCCCCCTTTCGCCGGCGAAAATTGTTCATCGACGCCCGTTCCTCTGATACGCTACCAACTCTATGCGCGCATACTTGGCATTCGCTGTCGTTGTTACTCTTTCCGGTCTCGTTCCTGCCCAGACTCTCAAACCAGTTGCCGAGCGCCTTGCGGCGCAGAATGCGCTCTTCGACGAACAGTACGAAACGGACCTCCGCAATTTTCCCGAACGCGCGACTGCCTTCGGCGATTACCGTTACAACGACCGGCTCAATGACTATTCGATCGAGGCCATCCTGCGTCGTCATGAGGGCGATGAGGCGTTCCTGAAGCGGCTGGAAGCGATTCCGACTACCGATTTTCCAGACCAGGACCAGCTTTCCCACGATCTCCTCATTCGAGTTCTGCGGCAGCGCATCGCCGATTTCGAGCTCAAAGAATACGAAATGCCGATCAACACGCAGGCTGGCGTGCATACCAATCTGGCCGATCTCCCGCTGGCGGTGCCTCTGTACTCGGTCAAGCATTACGAAGACTACATATCGCGGCTGCATCAGATCCCAGCCGCTCTCAGCCAGACCACCGAAGTGCTCCGGGCGGGGATGAAAGATAAGCTCATGCCGGTGCGATTCCTGGCGGAGAAAATTTCGGCGCAGTGTGAGGGCATCATCGCTGCCGATCCGTTTCTCCAGCCGACTAAGAAATATCCAGCCAGCATTTCCGCGGAAGATCAGAAGCGCCTGACCCAGGCAATCACCGGCGCCGTCAACGGCGAGGTCTTGCCCGCCTACAAGAAATTCGCCGACTTCACCCGCACGGAATACGCTCCTCAGGGCCGCACGATGCTCTCGATCACTTCCTTGCCGGACGGTCAGAAGCGCTACGAGAACGATATTTACGCCCGGACTACCACTCACATGACGCCGGATGAGATCCACCAGCTCGGCCTGCAGGAGATCGATCGCATCACGGCCGAGATGACGGCAATCGCGAAGAAAGAAGGCTTTGCCGACCTGGCCTCGTTCCGCGCTTCGCTCAAAACCAACCCAAAGTACATTCCAACCTCCGCCGAGCAGATCCTCGACGACTTTCGCCATTACATTTCGCAGATGGAGCCGAAGCTGCCGGAACTTTTTACTCTGCTTCCCAAGTCGCCGGTCACGGTGGAAGCCATACCGGCATTTCAGGCGTCCGCTATGACCCACTACATGATCGGCACGGCTGACGGCAAGCGGCCCGGGCGTGTGGTTGTCGCGACGTCCAATTTTGCTGAACGCTCCCTGGTCGACGACGAGGCTATCGCATATCACGAAGGTGTTCCCGGACATCACATGCAGCTTTCGGTGCAGCAACAGCTGGAGGGATTGCCGAAGTTCCGTCTACACGGGCTCGGTTTCAACGCGTACATCGAAGGCTGGGCTCTCTACGCCGAGCAACTGGGCAAAGAGGTCGGCTTCTATCAGGATCCCGTGTCAGACTACGGACGGCTCTCTTCCGAGCTGTTTCGCGCGGTGCGACTGGTGGTCGATACCGGCATTCACGCCAAAGGATGGAGCCGCGACCAGGTCGTGGAGTTCATGCGCAAATCCGGCGCCGTCGATGAGCCTACCATCCAATCTGAGACCGACCGCTATATCTCGTGGCCGGCGCAGGCCCTCAGCTACAAGCTCGGCCAGTTAAAGTTCCGCGAACTGCGCGAGCGCGCACATAGGGAACTGGGGCCGAAGTTTGATTTGCGCAAGTTTCACGACGAGATGCTCGACGGCGGCACTCTGCCTCTCGACATGCTCGATGCACGCACCGACAAGTGGATCGCGGAACAAAAAGCGAAATAACAAAGCAACCAACCACGAAGGCCACGAAGGAATTCATCCTGTATGTTTTTCCTTCGCGGGACTTCGTGGTTATGATCTTCAAACGCTGCGGTCGGGTCCATGGCTGTGCTATCTTCAATGGTTTAGCGTTCGTCGCGGTTCCCGCTATACATCTGAAGCATGGCTACTGTGCCTGAAGGTACCAAGCCGGCAGTAAAGGTCTTCGTCGCCACCACGGTGATGCTGACCTTCATCTCTTTCTGGCGGGCTTCCGCCATTGTTCTGGCTGACTTGGCCTCCTCCGCCTACTACGCCGGCGGCGACGCCGAAAAGGTCATCGGCAGGAGCGCTCCCTGGTTCATCCTCGCGGTCATGCTGTTCAGCTATGCCGTGCGGGCGCTCTACATCGAGTCAAGCAGCATGTTCGTGCGGGGCGGCGTCTACCGCGTCGTCAAAGAGGCCATGGGCGGGACCTTGGCCAAGTTCTCGGTCTCGGCCCTGCTGTTCGACTACGTCCTGACCGGCCCGATCAGCGCCGTGTCGGCCGGGCAATACCTTGCAGGCTTTGTCAAGGACATCGGGATTTACATTCACCACCCCTTCAGCTTCAACGACGACTACTTTGCGGCGGGCCTGGCCGTTATCGTCGTGACCTACTTCTGGTGGAAGAACACGCAGGGCATCCATGAATCCAGCAGCAAGGCCCTGCAGATCATGGTGATCACGACCGTCATGGTGGTGATTCTGATCGTGTGGTGCACGATCACGATTCTGCGCACTCCGGTCCAGTTGCCCCCCAGTCCCCTGAGTACCGCGGGCGCGATTCCGCTGAACAAGGACTCGCTGGGCTGGCTGAATGGAAGCTGGTTCGCTCATATCACCTGGATCCTTCTTTTCGTGGGTTTCGGGCACTCCGTGCTGGCCATGAGCGGAGAAGAAACGCTGGCCCAGGTCAATCGCGAAATCGAGCATCCCAAGCTGAAGAACCTGGAAAAGACCGGGCTGGTGATTTTCATCTACAGCCTGCTCTTCACCTCGCTGGTGTCATTCTTCGCGGCGATGATCATTCCCGACAACATCCGGCCGAACTTTTTCGCCAATCTGATTGGCGGAATCGCCATGTACCTGGCCGGGCCGACCAGCCTGAAACTGCTGTTTCACGGGTTCGTGGTGCTGGTAGGCGTCCTGATCCTGGCCGGCGCGCAGAACACCTCCATCGTAGGCGCGAACGGCGTTTTGAACCGCGTGGCCGAAGACGGCGTCCTGACCAGCTGGTTCCAGAAGCCGCACCACCGTTTCGGGACCAGCTACCGCATCATCAATCTCATCGTCGGGATGCAGCTGCTCACCATCTTTCTCAGCCTGGGCAACGTCTACGTGCTGGCCGCTCTCTACGCTTTCGGCGTGATCTGGAGCTTCGCCATGAAATCGCTGGCGGTGCTGGTTTTGCGCTTCACCGAGCCGGGAAATCGGGAATGGAAAGTTCCTGGCAACCTGCACATCGGGAAGACGGAGATTCCCCTCGGACTGATGGCGATTTCGGCGGTGCTGTTCCTCACTGCGGTTGTGAATCTGTTCACCAAGTATGAAGCCACCATTGCCGGGATAATTTTCAGCGGAGCATTTTTTACCATCTTCACGCTGTCCGAGCGCCATGTCGCCAGAGAGCGCCAGGGCAAACCCGAACAGCTCGACCAGTTTCGTGTCTATGGCAATCAGGAACTGGGCAGCGGCGCCATGGGCGTGCGGCCCGGCAACATCCTGGTAGCGGTGCGCGACCCGCGCAATCTGTACTACCTGCGCCACGTGCTGACTCACACCAACACGCTTAAACAGGACGTCGTCGTGATGAGCGCCCGCCTCTACCACCGCGAGCACACTTTCAGCGGCAGCACCGTCTTCGACGCGAGCCAGGTCTTCGATCACTACGAACAGGAGCTCTTTACCGCAGCGGTCGCTGTGGCCGAAAAGGAAGGCAAGCCGATTTCGCTGCTGGTCGTGCCTGCGACCAATGTCTTTGAAGCGATCATGGTAACGGCGCAGCGGCTGGATTCCAGCCGTACGGTCTGCGGGCTTTCCAACAAGCTCACTTCCGACGAGCAGGCCAAACTTACCGGAGACGCCTGGGAGCGCCTGCCCGAGCCGCGTCCCCGCCTGGCTCTGGACGTCTGCGGTCCCGACGGATCGGTCCGCGAATACGCGCTCGGCCCGCACACGCCCCGCATGCGGCCGCAGGACGTCGAGCTCATGCACAGACTTTGGCTCGACATCACCGCCGATCCCAAGTACGCCGCCGCGCACCACTACCACATCGTGGCTCTGGCCCTGGAAGAATTGCAGCGCGAACTGAGCACCGACGAGCGCGCAGCCCTTCTCGAAAAGCTGCAAGAAGAAATCAACGGTCCTCACCCACAGTGAATAGGGGCTGGGAATTCGCTGGAAGCCAGAAGCCATCCCATAATGACGTCAGCAGTGGGATGCCTGCGTCCCTCAGGGGCTAAAGCCCGTTTGCTTTGCCGGCTCTGGCGACACGGCTGAAGCCGTGTCCTACCCGAAATCCTTTTTGCGAGAGGGGTTGTAGAGGGCTTAAAGTCAAGAAAGAAGCCCCAGCCAGAACGGTTGGGGCTTCCGGCGTTTGACCGCCGTTTCCGAGTTCGGCAAACGCCGGAACGGTTTCAACTGCGTGAATCGTGACGACAGCAGTTAGAGGCTGTCTTCTCGGTCTTGTTCGCCGAGCAGCAGCAGCCTTTCTCGTGGTCCTTGCCGCATTGGCCAGCGCAGCACCCGGCGGCAGTTTTGTCTTTGCCGCAGTCGGCGCAGCATGCAGCCTTGTCTTTGTCATTCTTCATGCAAGACTTGGCATCGGTACCGCCGCAGCATGACTTCGCGTCCTTGCCTGAGCAGCACGACATGGCTTTATCGTCTTTTCCAGCCATCTCGTGGTGACAGCACGATTGTCCTGCCTTGGCGCCAGTCATCTTGTCACAGCACGCGCACTTGCCCTTCGCTGCCGGTGCGGTGGTCTGCGGTGGAGCGGCCGGCGTGTTCTGAGTTGCGGTTTGGGCCCATGACGCCACGGTCAGGGCCAGGATCAGGGTTAACATTTTGTGTTTCATGAGAAGTCTCCGTAATTCGTGATTTCGCTCTGCGGGCTTACGCCCAGTGGGGAACCGGCAAACGCAATGGCTCGCCTGGTCTGCTTGTGGAACGGGATTGCGCCTCTGGCGCGAGCGGAGACCTCAGATGCGAAGGACCATGCTTCGCACAAAGTGGGATTGAGAGGGATCGCTTCCCAAAGTCCCCGTCGGAATCATGGCACGATCGCGACTGCCTTCGCCGGGAAGAGCCGACGGCAAACCTTCCGAGTGAGAGCGTAAAATCCTGGTCACCGCGGGTAGGGATGCAGGATTGTCCGGTGCTGGTTTGGCGCAGCACGGATGCTGGCTGCACGGCATATCGGCCGGTGCCAGCTTCACGAAGATCGGAGGTACAAGCTGAGAGTGAACTCCCGGGCAACAGAAATGATCATGCGCGGCGGAAGTGGAGGCCGGTGCCGCCTTCTGCGCCATCCGAGCGTCGAGCCACGACCAAGCCCGGGCAACCGGAACACTCCAGCCCAGCAGCGAGGCCAGTACAGCGGCGGCGATGAGTCTCCTCGACATTCCGGCAAGCCTTGGTGAATAGACTGGCACGGCAGGAATTGGTGATCTGTGATTGCAGTCACAGCTAGCCGTGCGCCGCCGCCCTAGCGCTTCAGCGTGTTCTCCAGCGACGCTCCTAACTCACTGAAGCGAAAGGAGTATCCGCTGGTGGCGAGCTGGGCCGGTTCCACTCGCTGCCCGGCCAGCAAAACCGTCTTCCCCATTTCACCAAAGGCCAGCTTCACCACAAACGAGGGCACAGGAAAGATCGCCGGACGCGACAGCACGCTCGCGAGGGTCCTGGCAAATTCCGCGTTGGTCACCGGTTTAGGAGCAACCATGTTTACCGGGCCGCGCACAGGATCAGTTTTCAGGATGTGAAGCATCGCGCCGACCATGTCCTCGACGTCAATCCAACTCATCCACTGCCGCCCGTTTCCGATGTTCCCACCCAGGCCCATTTTGAAGGGCGTGAGCATTTTCCCGAGCGCGCCTCCCTTGGGGCTGAGCACAACGCCGGTCCGAATCTGCACGGTGCGGATGCCGGCAGCGGCGGCGGGTTGCGTGGCTGCTTCCCATTCCCGGCAAACTTCGGCAAGGAACCCAGTGCCGGGGGCACTCGTCTCGTTCAGCACTTCCTCGCCGCGGTCGCCGTAGTACCCGACCGCTGAACTGCAGACGAACACTTGCGGCTTGTCTTTCGCCTGCGCCACGGCCTCGGCCAGGTTGCGCGTACCCACGACCCGGCTGTCGCGAATCTTGCGCTTCTTGGCTGCCGTCCAGCGTCCGATGATGCTTTCACCGGCCAGATGAATGACCGCATCGAATCCGGAGACTGCCTCGGGAGCAATCGGCATCGCGGGATCCCACGGAATTATCTCCATCGCAGCCGAGTTCACTCTGGAACCGGCCCGCATCAGCCGGACAATTCGTGCTCCGCTCGCCTCGAGCGATGGCACGAGCGCGGCGCCAATCGGCCCCGAGACTCCACTCACCAGAATCCGTGTCATGCGCAGGCTCACCAGGGCGAATGTACCAGACTTCCGGCGGTTTCGAGCGTCTTCTTCATAATTCCATCGCGGGGAATTTCTCAGTACGAAAACTTGGCTCACCGCTTTTGAATCCTCTGACCGCGACAACTTCGTCGACGGCCGTCCCCACCGCCAGCCTTTTCGGCTCGTCTGCCACAACCGCTATAATCAAGCCTAGGAGCCCGTTCTCACGCCTGTCCCCCCGCTCCCCCGGGCTGTCCGCGGGCTATAATCCTGCATGGCGAGCTTGCGCCAACAGATCGCTACCACGGCTCTCACGCTGACCAAGTTCCGCGAGCTGATGAAGCGGATGCAGGAGAACCGTCCGCAGGACGATCTGACCATCGTCAAGAAGGCCTACGATTATTCCCTGAAAAACCACGAGGGCCAGACCCGCGCCTCGGGCGACCCCTACCTCATCCATCCCCTTGAAGTCGCCCTCGTGCTGGCCGAAATGAAGATGGACCCGATCGCCATTTCCGCGGGCCTGTTGCACGATTCGATCGAAGATACGTCAGTCACCATCGTTGACATTCGCAAAGAGTTCGGCGAGCAGGTTGCGCACATCGTCGAGGGCGTCACCAAAATCAGCAAGATTGATTTCGCCACGCGCGAGGAGCAGCAGGCCGAAAACCTGCGCAAGATGATGCTGGCCATGGTTGACGACATCCGCGTCGTCCTCATCAAACTGGCCGACCGCCTGCACAATATGCGCACGCTGGAGCACCTGCCGCCCGACCGCCAGCACAAGATCGCCGAAGAGACGCTGGAGATCTACGCGCCCATTGCCCACCGCCTGGGCATGGGCAAGATTCGCGGCGAACTCGAAGACCTGGGGTTCCGCTTCCTCGATCCCGTCGGCTATGAGCAGGTGGAAAAATCGGTCAATGCGCGCCGCAAACAGGGCGAAGCTTTCCTCGCCAAAATGCAGCAGACCATCACCAACAAGCTGAAGGAGGCTGGCATCCAGGCCCGCGTGGAAAGCCGCATCAAACGCCTGTTCAGCATCCACAGGAAATTGCAGCGGCAGCACATCTCCGTGGACCAGGTTTACGACCTCTGCGCCATGCGCGTCATCACCCGCTCGCTGCAGGATTGCTACGCCGTTCTGGGCATCATTCACAATTTGTGGCGGCCGGTCCCAGGGCGCATCAAGGATTTCATCGCCATGCCCCGGCCCAACTTCTACCAGTCTCTGCACACCTCGGTCATTACTGAAGACGGCACCCCGTTTGAAATTCAGATTCGCACCGAAGATATGCACAAGATGGCGGAGGAAGGCATCGCCGCTCACTGGAAATACAAAGACGGACCGGTCTCAGCCCAGGACGAGCAGCGCCTGGCGTGGCTGCGTCAGGTGGTCGAGTGGCAGCAGGACGTGAGCGATCCCAATGAGTTCCTTTCCACGCTGAAGGTGGATCTCTATCCCGAAGAGGTCTACACCTTCACCCCGAAAGGCAAGGTGGTCGTGCTGCCACGCGACGCCACGCCCGTTGATTTCGCTTACACCATTCACACCGAAGTCGGCCACACCTGCGTGGGCGCCAAAGTCAACGGACGCATGGTGCCGTTGCGCTACAAGCTGCACTCCGGCGACATCGTCGAAATCCTGACTCAGCCCGGACACAAGCCCAGCCGCGACTGGCTCGGCCTGGTCCGGTCTTCGCGCTCGCGCAACAAGATCAAGCACTGGCTCAACGTGCACCAGCGAGAGCGCGCCATTGAAATCGGCCGCAAGCTGATCGAGAAGGAAGCGCGCAAGTACCGCATCGCCCTGAAAGAGATCAAAGACGACGACCTGCAGAAAGTCGCCAATAGCTATGGCCTGGGCAAGGCTGACGATCTGATGTCCGGGATCGGCTACGGGAAGTATTCCGCGCGGCAAGTACTGGCGAAGCTTCTGCCCGCCGGCGCGACGCCCTCGATTTCAGGGGACATCGAAGCCGAGGGCTTGACCTCGCAACCGGGCGGCATTGCCAGCGTGGTGCGCCGAGTCTTCGGGGATCACAATGCGATTACCGTCCGCGGACAGGGTGACATGCTGGTCTATCGCGCGCGATGTTGCAATCCCATCCGCGGCGAGGGCATCGTGGGATACATCACACGCGGCAAAGGGGTGGCTGTGCACTCGGTCAATTGTCCTAACGTGACCAATCTTCTCTATGAAACCGAACGCCGCATTGATGTCGAGTGGGCCCGGGATGAAAGCACCCCGACGGCTTATCCCGTAAAACTCACCGTTTTCTGCGACGACCGCTTCGGCATGCTGAAGAATATTACGGGCGTGATCGGCGACGCCAAAAGCAACATCCGCAACATCGCCGCCCATACCTCCAACAGCCAGGCCAGCGTGGATATCGTCCTCGATATAGCGGACCTGAAGCATCTGGAGCAGATCATCGCCGGCCTGCGCAAAATTCCCGGCGTGCACGAGGTGCAAAGACTGCAGAAAATCTAGAAATGCAGAAATGCAGAAGTGAGAAGTCAGAAGTGAAAGTCAGATCACAGAATTGCCCACCAAATCAGTTGGTTTTACTTCTGCATTCTGACTTCTGACCTCTGACTTGGCCAACCTCTGTGATACTCTGGGCCCTCGGTGGTTTTTGTTCGTGTGGCAACTGACGACTGATAACTGACTCCCATGCGCGAAATCATTTCCACCAAACACGCTCCTAAGGCCATCGGCCCTTATTCGCAGGCCATCAAAGCCAACGGATTCATTTTCACTTCCGGCCAGATCGCGATTGATGCGGCGACGCAGCAGGTCATCGCCGGAGACGTGGCCGCGCAAACCGACCGCGTCCTGCGCAATCTTTCTGAAATTCTGGAAGCGGCGGGCAGCGGCCTGGGGAAAGTGGTGCGCGCGACCGTGTTCCTCAAGAGCATGAACGATTTCGCCGCCATGAACTCCGTCTACGGCAAATACTTCAGTTCCGTGCCTCCGGCCCGCGCCACAGTCGAGGTCGCGCGCCTGCCCAAGGACGTGCTGGTGGAGATCGACGTAATCGCGCTGGAATAGGGAAAGAAATGAAAATCGCAGAGGACGGACGCGGAGGAATTCAGAGATTACGATCCGGGACACGCTGTCGGCCAGATCGCGCCGGGTCAGCTTCGACTAGAAGCTTAGAGAATCTCTGCGTCCTCCGCGTACTCTGCGGTGGTGGTTTGTTTTTCTTAGGGAGCATTTATGACGAAAAAGGGAATCGCTGGAATTGCTGCCGTTGTCATCTCGGCTGCTGTTCTTTGGGCGCAAACGCCAACCCAGAAGCCCAAGGTTCAGGTCGTGCCCAATACAAGTGCTCCCACCAAGGTCACCGGGAATGGTGTCAAGACCGACTCCGGCCTGCAGTATTGGGATATCACCGTCGGTACCGGCGCCGTCGCCAAAAACGGCAGCCACGTGAAGGTGCACTACACCGGGTGGCTGACCACTGGCAAGAAGTTCGACAGTTCCGTGGACGCGCACAAGCCGTTCGACTTCACCATCGGCAAGGGTGATGTAATCAAGGGATGGGACGAAGGCGTGACCGGCATGAAGGTCGGCGGCAAGCGGCAACTGCGCATTCCGCCTGAGTTGGCCTATGGGGCAAGCGGCTACCCCGGAGCCGTCCCGCCCAACGCTACGCTGATCTTCGACGTGCAGTTGCTCGGCGTCAGGTAGCGGACTTCAGGCTTCGGCACGGGTTTCTGGCTGGTATCGTTCGGCTGCCGATTTCTTGTTGTCACTGAGGGCGTTTCATCGGCAAACGGAAATCGCCAATCGGAGGTTAGTCTGGGCGGGCTAGCTTCCTAGAACGCGGTCCTTACGGCTTTGCCGACCCTGCCCCTGCGCGGGGCGTGCACACGCAGTGGTTTGACCTATTTCGCGGGCGCTTCTAGAATAAGTTATTGAGTCTGGCCTTCGGCCTCCTTTCGTAAATTCCTTCCCTTATTTGCAGGCAAGTGGCGGTGTAGCTCAGGTGGTTAGAGCGACGGTCTCATAATCCGTAGGTCGTTGGTTCGAGTCCAACCGCCGCCACCAAACTAGGGGCAGGTCTCAGCTGTCAGCTCTCAGCTCTCAGTAAAATCAAACCCACTTAGGACAGACGCCTTCCTTCGATTTCGCTCAGGGTCGGTCCGATTTGGCACCGCTTGAGGGTCCCGCTCTGTCTTAATTCTTGCTAGTTACTATAAGGGTAATAACCCACTAGTACGGTGGGTACCCCCCCCTCCCCCCGTCTTGTGGAATCATGGGGTTAGGAGGAAATTCCCGCCAGATCTTTGAGTTTAAAGGACTTATACGTAAAGTATTTGTAAATCAACGACTTAGGTTGTCAAAGAG
>JBKQRC010000088.1:0-46825 GCA_052326105.1 Candidatus Sulfotelmatobacter sp.
CTGATGCCGGTGGAGGACATCTTCTCGATCTCCGGACGGGGGACGGTGGTGACGGGTCGGGTGGAGCGGGGGAAGGTCAAGATCCAGGAGGAAGTGGAGATAGTGGGCTTGCGTCCGGAGTCGTTCAAGCGGGTGGTGACGGGCGTGGAGATGTTCAAGAAGTTGCTGGACGAAGGGCAGGCGGGAGACAACATCGGGGTGCTGTTGCGGGGGACGGAGAAGGAAGATGTGGAGCGGGGGATGGTGCTGGCGAAGCCGGGGTCGATCACGCCGCACACGAAGTTCAAGTCGGCGGTGTACATCTTGACGAAGGAAGAGGGAGGGCGGCACACGCCGTTCTTCAAAGGCTACCGGCCGCAGTTTTATCTGCGGACGACGGATGTGACCGGAGTTGCAGAACTCCCGTCGGGCACGGAGATGGTGATGCCGGGGGACAACGTCAGCCTGGTGATCGAACTGATCACGCCGGTGGCGATGGAGAAAGGCTTGCGCTTCGCCATCCGCGAAGGCGGCCACACGGTAGGCGCCGGCACCATCGCGGAGATTATTCAGTAAGGGAAGTCAGAAGTAAGAAGTAAAAAGTCAGAAGTAAAAATGCAGAAGTAAAACCGAATTCAATTCTGCATTCTGCATTCTCACTTCTGCATTCAGGAGACTTGAGCTAGGAGCTGTTGAGATGCCCCGAGAAATTGTGACCTTACAGTGTGGTGAGTGCAAAGAGCGGAATTACTCGACCACCAAGAACAAGAAGACGACAACCGACCGGCTAGAGTTCAAGAAATTCTGCCGCCGTTGCCGCAAGCACACGCCGCACAAAGAAGTAAAGTAGTCAGGAGTCAGTCGTCGGTAGTCAGCGAAAACAAACTGACTACTGGCCGCTGACCACTGACTCCTGCATTCAGGGGCGTAAGCTCAACGGTTAAACTGCCGGTCTCCAAAACCGGACTTGGGGGTTCGAATCCCTCCGCCCCTGCCAGAATTTACGGTCTGGAACGGGCAGCGCGGCAGGCTGAACGGGCAAAGAAGGAAGTAAAAGAAGAAGATGACCACCATGGCAGAAAACGCAATCGTGACGACGGTGAGATCCTGGCCGGAGCGCATCCGGTCTTTCTATAACGACGTCCGCACCGAAATGCGCAAGGTGACAGCCCCGACCTGGAAAGAAGTCCGGGCCACGACCACGGTGGTGGTCATCACGGTGTTCATTTTCGCGCTCTATTTCGCCGTGATTGACTACTTCATCCAGCACGGCATGACGGCTTTGTTCAACTATTTCAAGCACTAGCCAGATCGAGATGAGCTGGTCCGCCGGGAGAATGGCGGCCCGAAAGAAACTTTATGCAGGACGAAGAGAAAAACGAAGCCGTAGCCAGCGTAACCAGTGAGCCTCAACCGGCCGCTGCGGAAAGTACCGCCCCGGTGCCCGAGAGCATTGCTCCCGACGCTGTCGCTCCGCCCGCCGAGACGCCGCGCAACCCCAACATGAAGTGGTACATCATTCACTCCTACTCGGGGTTTGAGCGGAAAGTGAAAGAGTCGCTGGAGTCCCGCGTCATCGCCTTCGGGTTGCAGGAAAAGATCGGCCGCGTTCTGATCCCCACCGAGTCCGTCACTGAAGTGCGCGGCGGCAAGAAGTACACCTCCGAGCGCATGTTCTATCCCGGCTACGTGCTGGTCGAAATGGATATGGATGATCACGTCTGGCACGTGGTCAAATCCACGCCGCGCGTCACCGGATTTGTCGGCACCGGGCAGCAGCCCACGCCGCTGTCGGATGAAGAAGTGCAGCACATCGTCTACAAAGTCGCCGACAGCCGCGAGAAACCGAAACTCAAAGTCAAGTTCGAGAAGAACGAAACCGTGCGCATCACCGAAGGCCCGTTCGCCACGTTCCAGGGCATTGTGGACGAAGTGAACGAGGACCGCGAGACGTTGAAAGTCATGGTCACGATTTTTGGCCGCTCCACCCCGGTGGAACTCGAGTTCAACCAGGTGGAAAAGGTCGCGTAGGGAATCTTCGATTGTCGATTTCCGATTGCCAAAGTTTCTTGGCGTTCGGGTTCAATCGAAAATTGAAAATCGGCAATCGGAAATAGAAGTCGTAATTCAGAGAAGAGAATATGGCGAAGAAAGTTACAGGTTACGTCAAGCTGCAGATCGCGGCGGGCAAGGCAACTCCGGCGCCTCCGGTCGGCCCGGCATTGGGCCAGGCGCAGATCAACATCATGGAGTTCTGCAAGCAGTTCAACGCCCGGACCAGCCAGAAGGAACTGGAAGGGCTGATCATTCCGGTCGTGGTGTCGGTGTACAGCGATCGTTCGTTCACCTTCATCACCAAGACCCCTCCGGCGTCGATTCTATTGAAGCGCGCCGCTGGCATCGCCAAGGGATCGGGCACGCCAAACAAAGATAAAGTCGGCAAGGTCACGCTGAAGCAGGTCGAGGACATCGCTAAACAAAAGATGCCCGACCTCAACGCCGCCTCCATCGATACCGCGATCAAAAGCATCCGCGGCACCGCGCGCTCGATGGGCATTGAGGTGGTTGGATAGTTCGTGTAGGGACGGACGCATTCGTCCGTCCAGCGAGCAAAGCGAGCGGGGTTTTCGCGGGCGTCGTCGAAGTGGTTGGACTTCGCGGGCAAGAGTGCCCGCGCCACATTTGAGTTTGCAGTCGAAATCACCACAGCTCTTCGAGTCACCGATGAGCCGCGGGAGACGAGGAAAAGCAAATGCACAAAAAAGAAGGAAAAAACATCGCCAAGGCGCACTCCGCAGTCGAGAAGCGCCCCTACATCCTGCAGGACGCGGTTCCGCTTCTGCAGAAAGTGAAGTACGCCAAGTTTGACGAGACCGTCGAGGTCACCATGCGCCTGGGAGTCGATCCCAAGCACGCCGACCAGATGGTCCGCGGCACCGTCGTTCTGCCGCACGGTCTGGGCAAGTCGAAGAAGGTCCTGGTGATTGCGACCGGCGACAAGGTGAAAGAGGCTGAAGCGGCCGGCGCCGATTTCGCCGGCGGCGAAGAAATGGTCGAGAAGATCACGAAAGAAAACTGGACCGACTTCGACGCCCTCATCGCCACTCCCGACGTCATGAAGTCCGTCGGACGCCTGGGCAAGATTCTCGGTCCCAAGGGCCTGATGCCCAATCCAAAGACGGGCACGGTCACTTTCGACGTGGGCAAGGCGGTCCAGGAAGTGAAAGCCGGCAAAGTCGAGTTCCGCACCGACAAGACGGCGCTGGTGCACTGCCCGGTAGGCAAGATTTCGTTCCCGCCCGAGAAGTTGATCGAGAACGCCACGGTCCTGATCACCAGCGTGATCAAGGCCAAGCCGACCGTGGCCAAGGGCAAGTACATCAAGGGTTGCTACTTGAGCTCCACCATGGGCCCGGGGATTTCTTTGGATGTCGCCCCGATCGAGGCCGCGGCGAAGGCGTAGAACGAGAGCCAAGGCCACGACTCTAGTCGTGCCGCCGCGAACCCGCGTAGGCATAGGTTTTGAAAGGGCGAGGCCTAAGCCGCGCCAGGCGCGAAACGCATAGGTTTTGAAAGGGCGCGGCTTCAGCCGCGCCGATAGCGGCCCTAAAGAGATGGGGCTTTAGCCCCCGAGGGCCACGGAAGATCAGAAAGCTGAGAAGGATTTCACCATGCCAGTTACCAGAGCGAAGAAAACGCAGCAGGTCGAGAAGCTGAGCCAGGACCTGAAGAATGTTTCCAACGTGGTCGTGGCCACCTACACCAAGCTCACCGTGCCCCAGGACTATGAACTGCGCAAGGCCCTCCGCGGCGCCGGCGCGAAGTATCAGGTGGTCAAGAATACGCTGGCCGAGCGCGCGGCCAAAGGTACCAAGGTCGAAGCCGCCCTGAAGGATCTGGCGGGTGTGACCTCGATCGCCTATACCACCGGCGATCCCGTAGCGATGGCCAAGGCCCTCACCAAGTATGCCAAGGATACGCCTGAGTTCACTTTCAAGATCGGCGTGGTCGAAGGCAAAGTCATCAACATCAAAGAGATCGAAGCGCTGGCCAGCATGCCCTCGAAGGAAGAGCTGTATTCGAAGCTCCTGTTCCTGATCAACGCCCCGGCGCAGCGTCTGGTCACCGCGATGAACGCGGTCGGACGCAACCTGGCGGTGGTAGTCGATCAAGGCGTGCAGCAGAAGAAGTTCAAAGAAGCATAGCTGCTCATGTAGGGGCGGACGCGTTCGTCCGCCCGATCGAGCGAAGCTCGACTAGGTTTTCGCAGGCGGTGGCACGATGGACTGGATCTACCTCTTGTGGCGGGCCTTCGGGGCAGCCGCGTTGATTGTGATTTGGTTCGGCCTTAAGTCGCTCTGGGAGTCGTGGAGCGAGAAGAGGAGCAAATAGGTTTTGCAGTACCACGCGGGCCACAGGCCTGCCCTAAGAAAAGTTCTGTTGTCCGCAAGTCAGGGGTTGCGCGGTCCTTTCCAACCGTTGTCTGGCGCGAGGAAACAGGGCCTGGGCGCACTGGAAACCTGATCTGCGGATAGCGAAAAAAGAAGAGACTAAATACTGGAGAAACGAAAATGGCGGATTTAGCGCAGTTGGAAGAATCAATCGTAGGCCTGTCGCTGCTGGAAGCGGCGGAACTGGTCAAGAAGCTGGAATCGCGCTTAGGCGTGTCAGCGGCGGCAGCAGCCCCGGTCATGGTGGCCGGCGGCGGTGGTGCAGCCGCAGCCGCGGCTCCAGCCGAGGAGAAAACCGAATTTACTGTCGTCCTGAAAGAAGTGGGCGCCAACAAGATCGGCGTGATTAAGGCGGTCCGCGAAGTCACCAGCCTGGGCCTGAAAGAAGCCAAGGAACTGGTGGATGGAGCGCCCAAAACGGTGAAGGAAGCGGTCTCCAAGGACGAGGCCGAGTCCATCAAGAAGAAGTTCACCGACGCCGGCGCGGTCATCGAAGTAAAGTAACGGCATGTGTGGAGCGGGCACTCCTGCCCGCTTGCCTGCGGCATCCATAAAGCCAGCGGGCAAGAGTGCCCGCTCCACCTGGCCATAATCGCACCAATCACGGTGCAAAATCGTTAAGGTAGTAGCGTTTCTTACTTGTGAAGCCGGGGCGGCGATGTTAGCATCTATATTAACGTCGCTTCCTTCGGCCTCACTCGATCGCGAGCGAGGCTCGCGAGGGAAGTTTGGGCGGCTGCTCCGCAGGCAGGCGGGGCGGAAACAGGCCGGAGAACTGGCGCGAAAGAGTTCAAATCAAGATTGGCGAAACGCCTTGGTTGGCGTCTGCGGGAACGACTGTCCCTGCGGGCGCCCCATCGTCTTTTCTGATTGGCCTGATGAGGTTCCCAGGTTGTCCCGGCTCTACATACGGCTGTTTTTTACATGAGGTAAGTCCCGCGGCGCGGATTTCGACAATCAACGACGCGCCCCACATTCCGCGGTTCGAGCGCGGCCCACGCGGCTGCGCGTGAGATTGGGAGTTTCTTGACGATGAAGAATATTGCCTACCGTAAACGTTTCGATTTTTCCAAAATTCCGGCCACCATCCAGATTCCGAACCTCATCGAGGTTCAGAAGCGCTCTTACGACCGCTTCCTGCAGATGGACAAACTGCCCAGCGAGCGCGAAGACGGCGGCTTGCAGGCGGTGTTTCAGTCCGTTTTCCCCATCACCGACTTCCGCAACGTGTCCCAGCTGGAGTTTGTGGATTACGCCATCGGCAACTGGGAGTGCAAGTGCGGCCACCTCAAGGGCCTGCATCACCTGCGCACCACTTGCAAGAACTGCGGATCGACGGTCATCACTGACCCGTTCCATCCCGGCGAAGTGCTGTGCAATAAGTGCGGCACCTACAACGCCAACACGCCCGACTTCTGCAACAAGTGCGGCGACCCCGTCGGCCTGCAGCTGAAGTACGACGTGGCTGAGTGCGAAGAGCGCGGCATGACCTATTCCGCTCCGCTCAAGGTCACCATGCGGCTGACCATCTTCGACAAAGATGCCGAGACCGGCAACCGTTCCATCCGCGACATCAAAGAGCAGGAAGTTTTCTTCGGCGACGTTCCGCTGATGACGCAGAACGGCACCTTCATCATCAATGGCACCGAGCGCGTCATTGTCAGCCAGTTGCACCGTTCGCCCGGCGTGTTCTTCGAAACCGCCAACAACCGCACCTACTTCCTGGGCAAGATCATTCCCTACCGCGGCTCCTGGGTGGAGTTCGAGTACGACCAGAAAAACGTGCTCTATGTCCGCATCGACCGCAAGCGCAAGTTCCTGGGCACGATTTTCCTGCGCGCTCTCGGCCTCCGTTCCGGCGAAGACATTCTCCGCACCTTCTATACCGTGGATCGGATTGCCGTCCGCGACAAGAAGCTCTACTGGACCCTCGACCCCGCCAGCGAGAAGCCGACCAACCTGCTGGGCATGAAGCTTGCCCACAGCATCAAGTCCAAGTCGGGCGAAGAAATCGTGCACTCCGGCCGCAAGATCAACCACCAGATTCTGAAGGACATTCAGAAGGCCAAAATCACCGAGATCGAAGTGGACATCACCGATCTCGAAGGCGCCTGGACCGCCGGCGACGTGGTAGACACCACCACCGGCGAGGTCATGCTCGAAGCCAACTCCGAGCTCACTGCCGACAAGTTGTCGAAGATTCTCGACTCGGGCGTGGTCGAGATGAACCTGTTCTTCCCCGAGCGCGACGACGTGGGAACGGTGATCAGCCAGACTCTGAAGCGCGATTCCATCAAGACTCCGCAGGAAGCGCTGATCGAAATCTACCGCAAGCTCCGTCCCGGCGATCCCCCAACCCTCGACACGGCCACCGCCCTGTTTCACGGCATGTTCTTCGATCCGCGCAAGTACGATTTCTCGCGCGTCGGCCGGCTGAAGTTCAACATCAAGCTGTTCGAGAACCAGGAAGCCACCTCGCTCGAAAAGCGCACCCTCGATCCCGAGGATTTCTACGCCACCATCTCTTATCTGCTCAAGCTGCGCCGCAACATCGGCGCCGTGGATGACATCGATCACCTCGGCAACCGCCGCGTCCGCGCCGTCGGCGAACTCATGGAGAACCAGTTCCGCATCGGCCTGGTCCGCATGGAACGCGCGATTAAAGAAAAAATGTCCGTGTACCAGGAAATGTCCACGGCCATGCCCCACGACCTGGTCAACGCCAAGCCGGTGATGGCCGCCATCCGCGAATTCTTCGGATCATCGCAGCTCTCGCAGTTCATGGACCAGACCAACCCGCTCTCCGAGATCACGCACAAGCGCCGTCTCTCGGCTCTGGGGCCGGGCGGCCTGTCCCGCGAGCGCGCCGGATTCGAAGTCCGCGACGTTCACCCCACGCACTACGGCCGTATCTGCCCCATCGAGACGCCGGAAGGTCCCAACATCGGACTGATTTCGTCTCTGAGCTGCTACGCCCGCATCAACGACTACGGCTTCATCGAGTCGCCTTATCGCAAGGTGAAGAATGGCCGCATTGTGGATTTTGTGACCATCACCAACGTCGGCGACAGTGACTTCAAGGTCGGCGACCACATCGAGAAGCACGAGATCGAGAAGATCAACGCCGAACTGAAAGAGAAGCGCAAGAAGCCGGCGCAGATCGAACCGTTCTCGTTCTATCTCTCTGCCTGGGAGGAAGATCGTCACACCATCGCGCAGGCCAACGTTGAGCTCGACGACAAGGGCCGCATCGTGGCCGAACTGGTCAATGCCCGCAAAGCCGGGAACTTCGTTCTGGTGAACCGCGACGAAGTGGATTACGTTGACGTCAGCCCCAAGCAACTCGTCTCCGTCGCCGCCTCGCTGGTTCCGTTCCTCGAGCACGATGACGCCAACCGCGCCCTGATGGGCGCCAACATGCAGCGCCAGTCCGTGCCCTTGCTCCGCGCCCAGGCGCCGATCGTCGGCACTGGCATGGAAGGCGTCACCGCTCGCGACTCGGGCGCGGTCGTCCTCGCCCGCCGCAACGGCCTGGTGGATTCAGTTGACTCCGAGCGCATCATCGTGCGCGTCGAAGGCGAGCATCATCCTACTCAGCTGTCGCGCGAGGTGGGCTCCGACATTTACCAGCTCACCAAATTCAAACGCTCCAATCAGAACACCTGCATCAACCAGAAGCCGGTGGTCAAGAAGGGCGAGCGTGTCCTGAAGGGACAGGTCATCGCCGATGGTCCCTGCACCGATCACGGCGAGCTGGCGCTGGGACGCAACGTCCTCGTCGCCTTCATGCCCTGGCGCGGCTACAACTTCGAAGACGCGATCCTCGTTTCCGAGAGGATGGTGAAGGAGGATTACTACACTTCTCTTCACATCGAGGAATTCGAAATCGAGGCCCGCGACACCAAACTCGGTCCCGAAGAAGTTACCCGCGACATTCCCAACGTCAGCGAGTCCATGCTGCGCAACCTGGACGAAGCCGGCGTGATCCGCATCGGCGCCACCATCAAGCAGGGCGACATTCTCGTGGGCAAGGTTACGCCCAAAGGCGAAACCCAGCTCACTCCGGAAGAAAAGCTGCTGCGCGCCATCTTCGGCGAAAAGGCCGGCGATGTCCGCGACGCTTCCCTCTACTGCCCGCCCGGCATCGAGGGCGTCATCGTCGACGTGAAAATTTTCTCCCGAAAGGGTCAGGAGAAGGACGAGCGCGCCAAAGCCATCGAAGCGACGCAGGTCGCGAAGCTCGAAAAGAACCTCTCCGATGAAATCCGAATTCTCACCGACGAGCGCCTCAAGCGTCTGGAGAACATCCTCGGCGGCAAGGAAGTGCAGGCCGACCTGCACGACGAGCGCACCAACAAGCGCCTGCTGGTCAAAGGCGCCATCCTCACTCGTGACGAGATCGAGCGCATCTCCACCCGCAACCTGAAGCGCATCAAGTATGCCGACAAGGATCCGCGGGTGAATGAGCAGATCGACGAGATCGAGGAAATGACCTCGCGTCAGATCGACGTCCTGAAAAAGATCGTCAACGAGAAGAAAGACAAACTGACCAAGGGCGACGAGTTGCCGCCCGGCGTCATCAAGCTGGTCAAGGTCTACATCGCCATGAAGCGCAAGCTGAGCGTGGGCGACAAGATGGCCGGCCGTCACGGCAACAAGGGCGTCATCGCCCGCATTCTGCCGGAAGAGGATATGCCGTACCTCGATGACGGTCAGCCGGTCGAAATCGTCCTCAACCCGCTCGGCGTGCCCAGCCGTATGAATGTGGGCCAGATTCTTGAAACTCACCTGGGATGGGCGGGCTTCGTTCTGGGCGACAAGATCAAGCGTCTGCTCCAGGAGAACACCCGTACCGAAGCCATCCGCCGCGAGTTGAAGGCGCTCTTCAAAGACTCGCAGCTGGCCGACATTATCGCCGACATGAGCGATGAGGAACTCGAAGCCGTGGCCCCGACCCTCGCCAGGGGCGTATTCATGGGTTCGCCGGTGTTCGACGGCTCCAAGGAAGGCGAGATCAAGGCGCTGCTCGAGCACGCCAATCTCCCAACCTCGGGCAAGACCGCTTTGTACGACGGCATGACGGGCGAGAAGTTCGAACAGCCCGTCACCGTGGGTTACATCTACATGCTGAAGCTGTCGCACCTGGTGGACGACAAGATTCACGCCCGTTCCATCGGTCCGTACTCGCTGATTACGCAACAGCCTTTGGGAGGAAAAGCCCAGTTCGGCGGCCAGCGTTTCGGAGAAATGGAAGTCTGGGCTCTGGAAGCCTACGGCGCAGCGTTCATTTTGCAGGAACTGCTGACGGCGAAGTCCGACGACGTTTATGGCCGCACCAAGATTTACGAGGCCATCGTCAAAGGCGAAGCCGCCATGGAGCCCGGCGTGCCCGAATCGTTCAACGTCCTGATCCGCGAGCTGCAGTCGCTCTGCCTCGATGTCGAACTGATCAAGGCCGGCGACAAGAAGCCCGCAGCCACCGCGGCAGCAGATTAAGAAGCGATGGCAAGTAATCAGTGGCTAGACCTGAGCTTTGAAAGGGCGCGGCTTTAGCCGCGCCGTCAAGGCCAACAATAGTCCCGGGGGCTTTAGCCCCTGAGCTACTGACTGCACGAACGAGTTTCAGAGAGTTTGAAATGAATGGCCGGCTGCGAAGCACCTGCGCAGCCCGTGCCGCAAGGGATACTGGCCACCGGTCACTGACCACCGGCCACTTGGTTTCAGGTGCCGCATGCGGCGGCGAAACAGCCGAGGAAAGCGGAGGAACACCTTGTTTCGTTCGAGCCCATTCGAAATGGCAAATGTGATTGCGGATTTCGACGCCATCCGCATCAGCCTGGCGTCCCCGGAAAAAATCCGCAGCTGGTCCCACGGCGAAGTCACCAAGCCTGAGACCATCAACTACCGCACCTTCAAGCCGGAGCGCGACGGCTTGTTCTGCGCCCGCATCTTCGGTCCGGTCACCGACTGGGAGTGCCTCTGCGGCAAGTACAAGCGCATGAAGCATCGCGGCGTGATCTGCGACAAGTGCGGCGTGGAAGTCACCCTCTCCAAAGTCCGCCGCGAGCGCCTCGGCCACATTGAGCTCGCCTCGCCCTGCTCCCACGTGTGGTTCTTCAAGGGACTGCCCAGCCGCATCGGGCACCTGCTCGACATTTCTCTGCGCGATCTCGAGTCCGTGCTCTACTTCGAAGCCTATGTCGTCGTCGAGCCGGGCGACGCTCCGGTGAAAGAACGCGAAGTCATCAAGGACGAAGCCAAGTTCCGCGAGCTCGATCAGCAGTACCGTCCCGCCGGATTCAAGGCCATGATGGGCGCTGAGGCCATCAAGGAACTGCTCAAGCGCGTGGATACCGACGGCCTGGCCGGCGAGCTGCGCGAGAAAATGAAGAACGAGAGCTCGCTGCAGAAGCGGCTCAAGTATGCCAAGCGTTTGAAAGTCGTCGAGGCCTTCCGCAAGAGCGTCAACAAGCCGCACTGGATGATCCTCGACGTGATTCCGGTCATTCCACCGGAGCTCCGCCCGCTGGTTCCACTCGATGGCGGCCGCTTCGCCACCTCCGACCTCAACGACCTCTATCGCCGCGTCATCAACCGCAACAACCGTCTGAAGAAGCTGATGGACCTGCATGCTCCCGAAGTCATCGTGCGCAACGAGAAGCGCATGCTGCAGGAAGCCGTCGACGCGCTGTTCGACAACGGACGCCGCGGCCGCGTTCTGCGCGGCGCCAACAACCGTCCGCTCAAGTCGCTCTCCGACACCCTCAAAGGCAAACAGGGACGCTTCCGCCAGAACCTCCTCGGCAAGCGCGTGGACTACTCCGGCCGCTCCGTCATCGTGGTCGGTCCCGAGCTCAAGCTGCACCAGTGCGGCCTGCCCAAGAAAATGGCTCTGGAGTTGTTCAAGCCCTTCATCTATCACCGGCTGGAGCAGACCGGCAACGTCACCACCATCAAGCAAGCCAAAGAGATGGTCGAGCAGCAGGAACCCATCGTGTGGGACATCCTGGAAGAAGTCATCAAAGATCACCCGGTGCTCCTGAACCGCGCTCCCACCCTGCACCGCCTCGGCATTCAGGCGTTCGAGCCCGTGTTGGTGGAAGGCAAGGCCATCAAGATTCACCCGCTCGTCTGCACCGCGTTCAACGCCGACTTCGACGGCGACCAGATGGCGGTTCACATTCCGCTGTCGCCGGAAGCGCAGGTCGAAGCCAGTGTTCTGATGCTTTCCTCGCACAACATTCTGTCGCCCGCATCCGGGCAGCCCATTACCGTGCCCACGCAGGACATGGTGCTCGGCCTCTACTATCTGACCAAGGCCAAGCCCGGCGCCAAGGGTGAGGGCCGCGCCTTCGCCAACAGTGAGGAAGTGCAGCTCGCGCTCGATGCCGGTGAGGTCGAGACCTTGACCCCCATCCGCCTGCGCTACACCGGTGAACTGATCGACCTGACCACCGCCTACGATGATCAGGACCTGATCCACACCGAGCCGGTCCATGTGGAGCGGTCGTTCGTCAACACCACGGTCGGCCGCACCATCCTGAACGATCATCTGCCCGAAGGCATGCCTTTCATCAACGGCCTGCTGAAGAAGAAAGGCATAGGCGCCCTAGTCAACTATTGTTATCTGACCTTCGGTCTCGAGATCACGGTCAAGATGCTCGACGAGGTCAAGTCGCTGGGCTTCCGCTTCGCCACCCGCGCCGGCTTGTCCATCGGCATTGATGACATGGTCATCCCTGACAACAAGAAGCTCCTGGTTCGCGAAGCTGAAAAGCAAGTGGTCGGCGTGCAGCAGCAGTATCTCGACGGCGCCATCACCAACGGCGAGCGCTACAACAAGGTCATCGAAATCTGGTCGGGCATCACAGAAAAAGTCGCCGACGAAATGTTCGTCGAAATGCAGAAGCGCGACAAAGCCGGGGAACTCAACCCGATTTACGTCATGGCCGACTCCGGCGCCCGCGGATCGAAACAGCAGATTCGCCAGCTCTCCGGCATGCGCGGCTTGATGGCCAAGCCTTCCGGCGAAATCATCGAGTCGCCCATCACCGCCAACTTCCGCGAAGGCCTGACCGTGCTCGAATATTTCGTCTCCACCCACGGCGCCCGCAAGGGGCTGGCCGACACGGCGCTCAAGACGGCCGATTCCGGCTATCTCACCCGCCGCCTGGTTGACGTGGCTCAAGACGTCATCATCAGCGAGTACGATTGCGGCACGGTCGACGGCATCTACGTGCAAGGCATCGTCGAAGCCGGCGAGATCATCGAACCGCTGCGCGACCGCATCGTCGGCCGCGTATCGCTCGAGAAGATCAAAGACTACGACGGCAACGTCATCGTTGATATCAACAACGAAATCACCGAAGACCTCGCCGGAGCGATTCAGGCTGCCGGCATCGAGCGGGTGAAAATTCGTTCCGTGCTCACCTGCGAATCGAAGCGCGGTGTCTGCGTCATGTGCTACGGCCGCAACCTGGCTTCCGGACGCCTCGTCGAACTCGGCGAAGCCACCGGAGTCATCGCGGCCCAGTCCATCGGCGAGCCCGGAACCCAGCTCACCATGCGTACCTTCCACATCGGTGGTACCGCATCGCGAGTCTCCGAGCAGTCGCGCCTCGAAGCCAAGAACAACGGCAACGTGCGCTTCATCGGCATGCAGACCGTTAAGGCCAAGTCCGGCGATCTGGTGGTCATGAACCGCCAGGGCTCGATCGCGGTCGTGGACGAGAAAAACCGCGAACGCGAGCGCTACTCCGTCGTGTACGGCGCCAAGGTCAAGGTCAACGAGGGCGATGCGGTCAAGCTTGGCCAGATTCTGGTCGAGTGGGATCCTTACACCTTCGCCATCCTGACCGAAATCGGCGGCACGGTGCAGTTCAAGGACCTGCAGGAAGGCGTCACCCTCCACGAAGAAGTGGACGAAGTCACCGGTCTGTCGCGTCACGTGGTCGGCGATTCCCCCGACGAGAAGCGCCAGCCCGCGATCGTCATCAAAGGCAAAGGCAGCAAGCGCTACCTGATGCCGTCGCGGTCCCACCTCATGGTCCAGGACGGCGACGCAGTCAGCCCGGGCGATGTGCTGGCCAAGATTCCGCGCGAAACCACCAAGACCAAAGACATCACCGGTGGTCTGCCCCGCGTGGTCGAGCTCTTCGAAGCCCGCAAGCCGCACGAGACCGCCGTCATCAGCGAGATAGACGGCACGGTCAAGTTCGGTGAGGTTTCCAAGGGCCAGCGCAAGGTCTACGTGGTCGCCGACAACGGCACCGAGAAGGAATACTCGGTTCCCCGCGGCGTTCACATCAACGTGCAGGAAGGCGAGCGCGTCAAGGCCGGCGAACCGCTCATGGACGGCCCCCTCAACCCGCACGACATCCTCGCCGTGCTCGGCGAAAAAGAGCTGCAGGCTTACCTGGTTAACGAAATCCAGGAAGTCTACCGCCTCCAGGGCGTCAACATCTCCGACAAGCACATCGAAGTGATTGTCCGCCAGATGATGCGCTGGGTGAAAGTCGAGGACGTCGGCGACACGCGCTTCCTGCTCGAGGAACAGCTCGACAAGTTCGCGTTCCGCGAAGAGAACGAGCGCGTGATCAAGGAAGGCGGCAAACCAGCCACCGGACGCCCCTTGCTCCTGGGCATCACCAAGGCGTCGCTCTCCACCGACTCGTTCATTTCGGCGGCGTCGTTCCAGGAGACCACGCGCGTGCTCACCGAAGCCAGCATCAACGGCAAGGTGGACCACCTCCGCGGCCTCAAGGAGAACGTCATTGTCGGGCGCCTCATCCCGGCCGGTACCGGCATGGAGTATTACCGCAACGTTCGTCTCTCCCCGGAAATGGAAGAGGCCGCTGCCAAAGTCCAGGCCGAAGTCTCCGCCGCTTATGAAGAGGCCGAACGCGCTCTCGAGATGATGCGCCACGAGGGCGAAACCGAGGATCTGACCGCGGAACTTCCCGCGGCGGAGTAGAAACTGGAAACTGGGTGCCCCATCCTTGCCGCGTTCTTTGCGGCAAGGATGGGAACTCTATCCCTTAACGAACGATGGCTACCCTCCAGCGAGTGCGATTCGAGGAACCCGGCGAACTTCCCTCTTTGCGTCCGGTGCCTCGCGGCCCTAAGCTAGAAGTGCGCATGCTGCGCCTCCTCCGCCTTCTGCGACTTGCGTTCTGGCGTGCCTTCGTGCACGATGCCTTCGCCACGGCCAAGGCCTCTGCCTATTCCTCGATTCTTACTTTCTTTCCCGTTCTGCTGATCGTAGGCTCTGTCTTGGCCAACTGGCGCAAGGGCGCACCCTACTTGCGCGAAATTTCCTACGCCCTCGGCAGCATCCTCCCGGCTGGCACCAACGTTACCCTGACCTATCTCAAGGGTGCGGCGCAGCATCCCGTCAGCGTCCTGATCACCACTGGGGCCATCACGCTCTGGACCGCTTCCGGCGTCATGATTTCCTGGATGGAAGGCTTCCGCCGCTGTTATGAACTCCCGAAAATCTGGGGACTGGTAAAAGAGCGCCTGATCGCATTCTTACTGGTCGTCTTCGCCCTGATCCCCATGACCTTCGCCACCCTGCTCGTCGCGGTCGGCTCGAAGATCGAGACCCGCCTTCTTCCCTACCTCGATCCTGATTTCAGCGTCTACGTGCTGTTGGCGTGGGGTGCGAGCCGCTGGCTGATCGCTACTTTGACCAGCATTGCGGTGATTGCGCTGATCTACCATCACGCCGTCCCGCGCACTCAGCCCTGGCACAGCGTGATCCCCGGCGCAACCCTGGCCACGGTTCTGTGGTTTTCCGTGACCATCGGGTTCCGTTCCTACCTGCAGCATTTCGGCAACTTCGCCACGATCTACGGATCGCTCGGAGTCGCCATGGCCCTGCTGGTCTGGATGTACCTGATTTCCCTGGTCGTGCTCGTGGGCGCCGAATTCAACGCCCTCCTCTTCCCCCGCGCCATGCTGGGCAAAGAACTCACCGCCGTCAACGGGCCCAGGGCACAAAACTAGGCAGGTCCACATCCCGTAGTTGAACGATCGAAAGAGACCAAACTACAATTCACCTACGGAGCGTCAAAATGATGCGAACGCTGCTGGTCTCCATATTGTCCATCGCCTTCGCGTCCGTCTGCGCTGCGCAAATCGCTTCCTTCCCTCCGTGCAGAGCGGCTGAGTCTCTCACCGTTGGGTACAAAGATGGAATTACTATCCAGCGTGTCGCTGTCGTTGAGCCAGCGGGGAAGACCAGTGCCACCGTATTGATTCCCGGCAGCGACGCTCCGCTTCCGGCCATCGTCTTCTCCCATTCCGAAATCCTTGGCCAAAATGAAAAGGTGGACCTCCGGCAATTTGCCTGGCCACTGGCGCGTGCCGGAGCCGCCTCCATCGTTCTAGACGGAACGATCGACTGGCGAACCCCCAACGATGACTCCGAACGCTCGCCCCACCTGATGGCCTGTGCCGGACAGTGGCTGCTGCTTCACGCGAAGCTGGACCCTCGACGGCTCGCGCGCGCGGGTCCGGCTGGACACTGGGGAGGCGGCGACACGCCTTTCTGTCTGCCCGGTGAAGTGCCTTGTTGGCATCCGGCGCTCTGGCTGAACTTCGGCCAGACCTCACCCGCAGAATTTCACAATACTGAACGAATGTTGACGCCCGAGGGACAACTGTCCTTAGCCCAGTTCGCACAGCGCAATCTCCGTTTGAAGGAAGTGAGGCCGGAATGGTTTCTATCCGCCCCGGCCGATCTTCTCAACAACGGCACTCCACCGGCCTCCACCGCGATTCAGATCCCAGCTGCTGAGCCGAGGCAAGATTGAGCCGACGACCGCCAGATTTCGTCGGAGATAAACACCCGGCGCGCAACGTCGACTCCCCGTCCGGGCCTAAGTCCTCCGCCCGCCGCGCCAAAATCATCTGCACCATCGGCCCCGCCTGCAATTCCGAGGCTCTCATGCGCGATCTCCTTCGCCTCGGCATGGACGTTGCCCGCCTCAACTTTTCCCACGGCTCCCACCAGGACCATGCCCACAACATCGAACGCCTGCGCCGCGCCGCTCACCGCGAGCGCCGCACCATCTGCATCCTTCAGGATCTGCAGGGTCCGAAAATCCGCACCGGCCAGCTCGAGGGCCACGACTCCGTTCTGCTGAAGACCGGCTCGGTCGTAACCATCACGCCGCAGGACGTTCTCGGCACCGCCGCCCGCATCTGCACTACTTTTCCCGACCTCGCCCGCGAGCTCGCTCCCGGCGCCAGCATCCTGCTCAGTGACGGCCTGATCGAACTGCGCGTCCGCGCCGTCCGCGGCAAAGACGTGCTCTGCGACGTTCTCAACGGCGGCCTGCTGGGCGAGCACAAAGGCATCAATCTCCCCGGCGTGGCGTTGTCCATTCCCGCCCTGACCGAAAAAGACCGCAAAGACCTGGAATTCGGCCTCCGGCACGATGTGGACGCCGTCGCGCTCTCCTTCGTCCGCACCGCCGCCGACGTCCGCATGGTCAAGCAGATCATTGCCGCGCATCATCGCGACATCCCCGTCATCGCTAAGCTGGAAAAGCCTCAAGCTATAGATCATCTGGAAGAGATTCTCGAAGCTGCCGACGGAGTCATGGTCGCTCGCGGTGATCTCGGCGTCGAAGTGCCGCCGGAAAAAGTCCCGGTCATCCAGAAGCATGTCATTCGCCGCGCCGCGGCCTGGCGCAAGCCCGTCATCACCGCCACCCAAATGCTCGAATCCATGATCGAAAACCCGCGCCCCACGCGCGCCGAAGCCAGCGACGTGGCCAACGCCATTTTCGACGGCAGCGACGCCGTCATGCTCTCCGCCGAGACCGCCAGCGGCAAGTATCCGCGCGAATCGGTCTCGATCATGGCCCGCATTGTGGTCGAGGCCGAGTGCAACCTGGCCGACTTCACCCAGCCCCGCCGCCGCCGCGAGCATCACGGCCTCTCCGTCGCCGAGACCATTTGCGAGTCCATCGCTCACGCCGCCGAAGATTTGCCCATGGGCGCGATCGCCATCTTCACCGAAACCGGCAACACCGCCCGCATGATCTCGAAATATCGCCCCCCGGCTCCCATCTATGCTTTCACCCACATCGATCCGGTGGTGCATCGTTTGAATCTTTATTGGGGAGTTCATCCCGTGCGCTGCCGCATGGCGCGCTCCGCGGAGCAGATGGTGGCCATGGCCGAGCAGGATCTTCTCCGCCGCGGCGTGCTCAAGTCAGGAGATGTTCTGGGAGTTGTGGCCGGTACCCGCATGACCTCCGGTTCCACCAACCTCATGCGTCTGCACGCGGTCACCGACGAAGAAGCCAAACGCCTGGCCCGCCCCAGGAAGCCGCGTTAGGCGATCTGGGCGAGCCTCTCCACGCAGTAATCGCGCGTTTGGCTCGCTTCCTACCATCCGTGCGTGCTCTTTGACGCAGCCTGCGGATTCCCTATACCCCGGCCCTCGCTTTTCTTCGCGTCCTTCGCGGCCGTTCTTCGCGAACTTTGCGGTCTAAGATTTTGCCCGCCGCTGCCGAGTCCTAACTCTGCGTGCTCCGCGGCACTTCCTCCGCGAACTCCGCGATTTAAGATTTTGCCTCCGGAACCGCCGTGCTTGCGAAGTTACCGAGTCTCGCCTTCGCGTCCTTCGCGGCCGTTCTTCGTGAACTTTGCGGTTTAAGATTTTGCCCGCCGAAGGTGCTAAGGCGTTCCTGAGCTGCCGAGTCCTAACTCTGCGAACTCGGCGGCACTTCCTCCGCGAACTCCGCGACTTAAGATTTTGCCCCCGGAACCGCCGTGCTTTCGCAGTTACCGAGTCTCGCCTTCGCGTCCTTCGCGGCACTTCTTCGCGAACTCCGCGATTTAAGATTTTGCCTCCGGAACCGCCGTGCTTGCGAAGTTACCGAGTCCCAACTTCGCGTCCTTCGCAGCCGTTCTTCGCGAACTTTGCGGTTTAAGATTTTGCCCGCCCGGCGAACCGCCGAAGTATAATTCCCTCCGTATGTCGCAAGAGATCCTGTCGGTGGCCGTCTGGAACCCCATCCCCGAAATGGAGTCCGCTTCGCTCGCCACCGTCGCCGACCTTACCTCGATCGTCACCGTCAAGGGATACGGCCGCGATCTCCTCTACCGCGACCGCGAAGGGCACTACGTTTTCTTGCGTTATTGGACGTCGGAAGAATCCCGGCGCGCCGCCCAGGAAGATCCCGACATGCTCCGCTGCTGGGCCCGCCTGGGCAATGAAATTCAAATCGTGAAAGTCTACGAGACCCTCACTGAAGTTCCCACCGACACGGTAAAGTAGCCGCGCCGTAACGGCAGGGAAGTGAAGGTTTACGTGCCCACAGCGCCGCCGCGACACCCCAATCTCCGGACCAAGAACCGTGTGTCGGGGACGAGGCGAAGTGGCAACAAATCCGTCCCCGCACACGAAACCGTCATATAAGGTGCCCAGTGTTTACAGCGTTACGGCCGCGGTGACCGTCAGTGTCCCGTCCCCAGGTTTGCCGCCGTTGATGGTGATCGACTGAGTGTGGTCCCGTGCAAAATCCTCCACTAGATCCGTTATCGTCGTGGCCGTTGGCGAATACATGATCACCTCCAGGCTGCCATCGAGCGAGTTCACGACGGTCGTTGATGGCGTGAACATCACCCAGGAAAAGGGGATGTTCACTTTGCAACTCGCCGTCGAGCCTGAGACCGTGGCCGTGCTGGCCGATCTTTCATCATAGGCCACGCCCGCGAACGTCGTTTCGCTCTCGGTAGTTGCGGTCGCGTCCACACTGCAGACGATTACATCCCCTTTGGGAAGGGCTGTCTTTAACGTGATCGTAATGGTGGCCTCGACAGTGCCCGTGTACGTTGTGGTTGCAACGTCGGGAGACATCAGGTCTGCGGACTTACCCAGAGGATGAAAGGTTCCAGTTTTGGAATCCTGATATCCGAAGACCTTTTTTGCAGGCGTGCGGGTTGCGGTTTGCGCGAGCGCCAGGACTGATCCACCCAGAGTCCCAAGCGCGATCACGGCGACGAAAACGATGGAGTGCTTACGCATGCTTTGTTCCTTTCGGCGGGAATATTGGGGGGACAGCAGTTTACGACAGCTCGACCGGTTGCGCGAGATTTTTTTGGGATATTTTTTGGGGCATGGCCCGTTGGGAGTAGAAAGTCCCTATCCTGAGCTTTTGCACTTTGCCCGCGAGGGCAAGTCAATGCCGGCCGCGGAGTTGGCCGCCTCCGCCTGAGCCACACCTGCCTGCAGGATTTAGAATGATGTCTTGCCTGATCCCCGCGAATTTGCCGATGATTCCGTCGAGCCTCACGTTCGCGGATTCTTGCACGTCCCCCCCACTCCCAACGGCAGCGCCCTCGTTCTGACCCACGGCGCCGGCTCGAACGCCCAAGCCCCGCTCCTGGTCGCGCTGGCCGACACCTTCAGCGCCGCCGGGTTCACGGTCCTGCGCTGCGATCTCCCCTATCGCCAATCGCGATCCTTCGGCCCTCCCGGCCCCGGCGACGCCGCCCGCGACCGCGCCGGCCTGAAGAACGCCATCGCCGCAATCAAGAAAACTCTGGGTGCCCCACTTCTCGCCGGTTTTGAGAGAAGTGGGGATTTTCGACCGCTGGGTGCCCCATCCTTGTCGCCTTCTTCGCGACCAGGGTGCGAATCGCTGTATCTCGGCGGCCACTCCTACGGCGGACGCCAGGCCAGCATGCTCTGCGCCGAGTTCTCACAAACGGCCCCAGATCTCGTCTCCGCCCTGCTGCTGCTCTCTTATCCTCTGCATCCCCCGCGCCGCCCCGAGCAGCAGCGCACCCAGCATCTCCCCAACCTGCGCACTCCCGCGCTCTTCGTCCACGGTACGCACGATCCCTTCGGCTCGATCGCTGAACTCGAACAGGCCCTCAAAATGATCCCCGCCCAGACGAAGCTGCTGCCCATCGCAGGCGCCGGCCACGACTTGGGATTCAAAGGGAAAACAAGGCAGGAAGAGCTGCCACCGTTGGTGATCGAGCAAATGCAGAAGTTAGAGGTCAGAATGCAGAAGTAAAAACACGTGCTCCAACTTTTGCATTTTGACTTCTGCATTCTGAAATCGGCAATCGAAAATCGGCAATCCTAAATCTATCCGCAAAAAATCCGTGCCCGGATTTCCTAATTCACCCACCCCGAGTCCCCGCCGCCGTTCCCCTTGCGCCGGTCGTCCTCCGGAGGAATGTAGTTCCCATGCTCGTCGAAGTGCACTTCCTGATCGTGCTTCCGCATGTAGACTTCGAATTTCTTCGCCGCCCGCCGCCGCTTCCACCGGTAATAAGAATTGCGCATGTTGAAATAATATTCCGAGGCGGAGTGGCTCAGCCCACGTCGCGGCACAAACTTCACGTACAGAAAGCCAAACAACAATCCGCCGAGGTGCGCCACGTAAGCCACCGAATCCCCCCGATGCGGCCCCGCCGCCATAATCGCCCCAATCAGCGTGAAGAAGGCAACGCCGGCCACGAAATACTTGGCTCGAATAGAAAACGGTATCGGGAACAGCCAGATCTCCTGCTCCCCGTAAAGCATGGCAAACGCCATCAAGATTCCGAATATTCCTCCAGAGGCCCCCACTGTGGGTCTGGAGGGTTGCACCCCTGCCACACCGGTAAAGGAAATAGCCACGGTGACCAGCGCCGCGCCCACCACACAGAAGGAATAGAACTCCAGAAACTTCCGATGGCCCCAATCCATCTCCAACTGAGCTCCAAACCACCAAAGCCAAAGCATATTGAAAAAAATGTGGGAAGGGCCGGCGTGCAGAAAGGCGTAGGTGAACAATTGCCATAGTCGGCCTCGCACCACCAGGTCCGGTACGAGGGCCAGTTGGTACGAGGCCTCGCCAGCGAAAGCCGGAGCGAGCCAATTCAGCAGCACATTCAGAAGGAACATGCCCGCGTTGACGATGACGATCCACTTCACCGCTTTGGTGAATGGAGGCAAGCTCAACGTCATGGTGCGTCCACGATACATAGAAATGTAGTTTTGCCCTCGGTGATCCTAAGCGCCGAAAATGTAATTCGCCCCGCGCGTCGCGACAGACCTTCGAAATTGCTGTGTCTTAGCTTCGCGTCCTTCGCGGCCCTCCTTCGCGACCTTTGCGGTTTAAGATTTTGACCGCCCGGTGTATAGCAAAGCCCACTTACTTCTAGATGGTATCAGTTCCTACCGCTCCGGCACCGGCACCACGGGCAGGCTCCGATGCCCTGCCCGGTCCACCGCTCTCACCCCAAAGATCACATTATCCTTCGAAACTTTCAGTGTCGCGCGCATCGCGTTGCCAACATTCTGAACCTGTTCCCATTCTGGGCTGCTCGTCGCCCGCCACAAAATCTCATATTCCGCCGCTAGCCCGCCCGGCGATGCCTCCCACGTCAGCGTCGAGTCATTCTCCAGTGCCTTGGTCTGCAACCGGACGTTCCCCCATCGCCTGGAAAATGCGGGTTCTAGCCCCTCAGCGACGAACCCTCCGAGCTCAAAGGCATATATAAAAAACGCCCCAGTCCCGGGTCTCAAGAAAACGCAGCATGATCTTAGCCACCCCATTGGTGTACATTGCACGGAATGCGGGTTTTTGCCCCCAAACCCCGTCCCGGCTCGAACCTCTTGACCAACGGCCGGGGAAGAATCTAAATATTATCAGGAGGCTCTAATGGGTAACGGAGGGGTTATGGTTCTGTGTCCCGAATGCGATACCGATCTGGACATTGAAGAAGATGAAGTCGACGAGGGCGAGGTCATCTCCTGCCCCGAGTGCGGCACCGACTTCGAAGTGGTCACCACCAGTCCGCTCGAATTGAAGGCCGTGGAAGCGGGCTACGTTGAGGAAGAAGATGAACTGGAAGAGGAAAACGACGACGGTGACCTGTCCTAGACTCCAGCCCGGCCTGCTTGCCGCGAGCTGGTCCTCCTCCAGGCTCCTGTTGACCCTCGCGTTCCTCCTCGGTCTGAACCCGTTTCTCACCTCCGCCGCGCAGCAGGTCAAACCCGGCCAGCCCTACGCCCTCATCTTCGGCACGGTCTGGGACCCCGATAGTCGTCCCGTGTATGGCGTCCGAGTGACCATCCGCCGCTCGACCGATAAACCCAGGAAAGTCCGCTGGGAACTTTACTCCGACCACCACGGTGAGTTCGCCCAGCGAGTCCCCGCCGGTGAATCCGACTACATCATCTCCGCCGACCTCAAAGGCGTCAAATTCCCCGACGGCGCGCCAGCCCACGCCCAGGAAGTCACCGTGCACGTCTACAACGACGAGCGCGAGGACACCGGCGTGCATTTAACTCGCTAACCCTTCCGCCCCGAACAATCGTGAGACAATGATCACCGATATGAATCACAAGCTATCCGTGATAGCTGCGATGACTGTGTTCTGCGCGCTGCTGCTCGCCCTGGGCCCGGTGGCCGGCGCCTCGCCCGACAAAAAGGAAAAAACTACCGGGCGCCTGGTGCTCGGCAAGGTCCTCGACCAGGGCGATAATCCCGTTCCTGACGCTGTCGTCTATTTGACCAACACCCGCACCCGCACCATTAAGACCTATATTGTCGGCGTGGATGGCACCTACCGTTTTCCCGCCCTTTCCACCGCCATCGACTACGAGATCTACGCCCAGTACAAAGGCCGCAAAAGCGACATCAAGTCCGTCAGCCAGTTCGACGACCGTTCCCAGGTTTACCTCGATCTGAAAGTAGACACCCGCTAGGGATGATTCTCTTAGCGCCCTTCGCAGCTTCCCCCCGTTTTTCTTCGCACCCTTCGCGGTTTTCTTCGCGCCCTTCGCGGTCCCAGCTTTTTGCCCGCCCTCCATGCTGCACCCGATTCTGGCTGGCGCGGTTTGAAATCAATGTGACCTTCAGAGCCTTTAGGCGCTGCACTTGCGTTTCTGACTTTCGCTTCCCCCCAGATTCTCTTCGCGTCCTTCGCGGCTTTCCTTTGCGCCCTTCGCGGTCCCAGCCTTTTGCCCGCCTCCATGCTGCAGCCGATTGTGGCTGGCGCGGTTTGAAATCAATGTGACCTTCAGAGCCTTTAGGCGCTGCACTTGCGTTTCTGACTTTTGGCCCCGTTTTTCTTCGCGCCCTTTGCGGTCCCAGCTTTTTGACCCCACCAGCCCCCTTTTTCATGCAACTTTTCCCCGCCTTTCCGTGTTCATATAGGTAGGATTTCTGTCTGGAGGACTCCCGTGAACGGACTGCAATTCTCTCGCAAACCAATCCGCCCAACCTCAGCCACGATCGCCTTGATGGCCGGTCTCGCCCTTCTTTGTGCCGCTGCCGCTTCGGCCCTGGCGCAGGAAGGCGCCATGAGCCCCTACCAGGGTGAAAAAGACGGCGTTAGCGCCGGCGGCAAGTGGATGGAGTTTCAGTCGGAAGACAAGATGACCGGCGCCAAAAGAGCGCGCTTCGAGCTTCTCTCGAACAACTATTTCCGTGAGGATCCCGACTATAAGCCGCGAGTCGAACTGGTCTGCGAGGACAACAAGTTCAAAATCGCCGACTTCAACCCGGGCGTCAAGATTCGTCCCGACCGTCCGGGATTTTGGGGTCAACCCCAGATTGAAGTTGAGGTTCGCGTTGACGACGTCCACAACTTCCACGGTTGGAACTGGAGGGGCCGCATCCTTTCGATGGATAAGGGCACCGCGCGGGGCATGATCGGCGCCCAGATATTCAACATCGCCCTTCCCACCCCCAGCGGCCGCCAGATCGCCGAATTCTCCCCCGCCGGCTTGAACCTCGATCTAGTCCGCCAGGCCTGCGACCTGACGCCCAAAAAGCCGAGCAAAGACTGAAGTCCAACGCCGGGTGCCCACCCTTGTCGCGCATTTTGCGACAGGGTGGGGACGTTGACCTCCTCGACCGTCCCGCTTTCCTTCGCGCCCTTCGCGAATCCTTCGCGTCCTTTGCGGTGAAAGGCTTTCTACACTCCCCCCCGCAACCCTTCCGTTACTTGCCACTCCCAGCTTCCAACTGGCACCTTGGAGAGTACAACCGAGAAGTACCGTCGAGGTGATCATGGGCAGCAGCATTGTTTCAGGCCTGGCGTTTTTCCTATTCGTGGCGGGTGTGCTCACCTACGCGGTCATCCTCTACAACGGCCTGGTGCGCCTGCGCAACGAGAACGACCGCGCCTGGGCCAACATTGACGTGCTCCTCAAACAGCGTCACGACGAGATCCCCAACCTGGTCGAAACCGTCAAGGGATACATGCAGCACGAGCAGCAGACTCTGCTGGCCGTAACCCAGGCGCGAGCCGCATCCATCACCGCGTCCGGCATCAGCCAGAAGGCCCTCGCCGATCTGAAGCTGATGAGCGCCCTGCGCAGCCTCTTTGCCGTCGCCGAAAACTATCCTCAGCTCAAGGCCAACGAAAATTTCCTCAAGCTGCAGAATCGCATCACCGAACTCGAAGAGCGCATCGCCGACCGCCGCGAGTTCTTCAACGACGACATCAACACCTACAACACTCGCATCAGCCAGATCCCCGACGTCTTCGTGGCCAGCCTCATGGCCCTGAAGCCCCGCCCCATGTTCAAAGTCTCCGACGAAGACCGCCGCCAGGTCGCAGTCGATTTCGCCAGTCCCGGCGGAGCCGCGGTTTAATCCTGCCAGTCATTTATACTTCCCCTTCCCAGCCGCACCCGTGGAAGAGCCGCTGCCGTGGAAGAGCGGCGCTTTAGCGCCGCGTAACGACGATCAAAGAACGCGGGCTTTAAGCCCCTGAGGAACGCACCTCATAGAACTTGTTTCGGAGAAGGTTCGCTGATGCTCTGGTTCTTCTTTTTTTTCTTCATCTCCGGCTTCTGCAGCCTCATGTACGAGGTCATCTGGCTTCGCCTCGCCATGGCCCAGTATGGCGTTACCACGCCCATGGTCTCCCTCGTCCTATCCACTTTCATGCTCGGGCTGGGCGTCGGCTCCTGGGCCAGTGGCCGCCTGATCAAGGCCTGGGGAAACCGGCTCACCTTCCCGCCCCTCCGTCTCTATGCTGCGATGGAATTCCTGATTGGACTCTCGGCCTTCGCCGTCGTCTTTGAATTTTCCCAGGGCCGCCATTTCCTCGGCCGTCTCGACGCTGCCCACGGCCTCTCCTCATTGACCTACTATTGCGGCGCCGGGATCTGGATCGCCATCGCTCTGCTGCCCTGGTGCGCCTGCATGGGCGCAACGTTCCCTTGCGCGCTGTTTGCCATCCAACGCCGCTTCCCCGCTCAGTCGGCCAATTCGTTCAGCTATTTGTATCTGGCGAACGTGCTGGGAGCGATGGCCGGATCGCTTCTTCCCCTCCTGGTGATCGAGCGCGCTGGATTCAGAAGCGCTCTTGCTCTCGGATGTGCTCTGAACTTCCTCCTCGCACTCTGCGCCGTCGCCGTGGGCGGCCGCCACGCCGACCCGTGGAAAGCCCATGTGGGGACAGCCGCCCCCGCCTGCCCTGAGCGAAGTCGAAGGGGCTGTCCGGTCGAGCGCAGCTCGACAGCGCTCGCCCCCCGATCCCCCGAGCGCAACCGCCTCCTCCTGATTTTGTTCTGGACTGGCCTGACCAGCATGGCAGCCGAAGTGGTCTGGGTGCGCATGTTCACCGCCTGGCTTGGAACGGTGGTCTACGCCTTCGCCGCCATCCTCGCTCTCTACCTTGGCGCAACCTATCTCGGCTCGTGGATCTATCGCCGCTGGATGGCCCACGCGCACCTCGATAGCCGCCTGTGGTCCCTGCTCGCTCTCGCCCTCCTGATTCCGCTCCTGACCGCCGATCCGCGCCTTACGATTCCCTCCTTGCTCCGCGTCTTCCTCGGCATCGTCCCGTTCTCCGCCGCCCTCGGATTTCTCACGCCATGTCTGCTCGACCGTGTCTCCCGCGGAGATCCCGCCGTTGCCGGATCGGCGTACAGCCTCAACATCATCGGATGCATTCTCGGGCCGCTGTTGTCTGGATTCATTCTGCTGCCCGCTGCCGGAGAACGCGGATCACTCCTCATCCTCGCCCTGCCGTGCCTCACCGCCGCCTCGCTGTTTGCCCTGTTTCCTCTTCCGCATGAGACGCCGGCCTCCGGCCTTCGCGGACAGTTCGCTTTCCTCGTGGCAGCAGCGTTCTCCCTGCTTCTCGTTTTATCCACCAAAGATTTCGCGACTCAGTTTCCCCAGCGCGAAGTGCGCCGCGACTACACCGCCACCGTCATTGCCACCGGAGTCAGCCGCGAGGGAAAACGCCTGCTGGTCAATGGCGTCGGCATCACCAACCTCACGCCTGAGACCAAACTCATGGCCCACTTGCCCCTGGTTCTTCTCGGCAGAACTCCCACCAATGCGCTCAACATCTGTTTCGGCATGGGGACAACTCACCGGTCCCTGCTCTCCTGGGGCATTTCCTCCACCGCCGTCGAGTTGGTTCCGAGCGTCCCCTCTCTCTACGGCTACTTTCACGCGGATGGCCCTCGGCTCCTCGAATCTCTCCGCTCCCATCTCATCATTGACGACGGACGTCTCTATCTGGAACGGACCTCGGAGCAATTCGACGTAATCACCATCGATCCCCCTCCGCCGGTGGAAGCGGCGGGATCGAGCCTGCTTTTTTCCAAACAGTTTTATGCGGTGGCGAAGCGGCACCTGCGTCCCGACGGTATTCTGCAGCAATGGGTGCTCAACTCTGACCCCGCCATCGTGACCTCGGCCGCCAAGGCCCTCCGCGATTCGTTCCCCTACGTCCGTGTTTTTGGTGCATTGGACGCTCCCGGGCTTCATTTCCTGGCCAGCTCTTCGCCCATCGTGACCGCCTCACCTTCGGTCCTCGCTGCCCGCATGCCCGCCGATGCCGCGAGCGATCTGGTGGAGTGGGGCCCATTTCACACTGCGTCCGAGCAACTTTCCGCGCCCCCTGGCGCACGAAGTTTCTCTCGACACTCTGCTGCAACTCGATCCCTCCGTCCCGGCGCTCACCGACGATCGTCCGGTAAACGAATACTTCCTCCTGCGCCGAATCGGAAATCGGGCATTTCTCCAGAAACTCTGGGCCCGCCTCTCCAGCGCCAACAGTAATTGACAGGGCGCAGGTTGAATTTTTCGGATGACTTCACTGTGGGCGCCCCCTGTCTCGCGTTCTGGACCCAGCGGATTTTCTCCGCGTCCTCCGCGAATCCTCGGCATACTCCGCGTTTCAAGGTTTTCTGGCAGTTTTTCTTCGCGTCCTCCGCGAATCCTCGGCGTCCTTCGCGGTTTAAGATCTTCCGTCCGCACAATCACAGGGCTGTCCAAGTCTCGCGTTCCCGGCCCAGAGGATTTTCTCCGCGTCCTCCGCGAATCCTTGGCGTCCTTTGCGGTAAGATCTTCCGTCCGCCTTACCCCAGCACTCGGGCCGCATCCTTAGCGTAGTAAGTCAAAATAATGCTAGCCCCCGCTCGCCGGATCGACACCAGCGATTCCATCATGACCCGCTCCCGATCAATCCAGTTATTCCGCGCCGCGGCCTCGATCATGGCATATTCGCCCGACACCTGATACGCCGCCAGCGGCAGACCGAAGCGTCGGTGAGCCTCGGCGATCACGTCCAGATACGGCATCGCCGGCTTGACCATGATCATGTCCGCGCCCTCTTCCACGTCCGCTTCAATCTCGCGCATGGCCTCGCGCAGGTTCGCTCCATCCATCTGGTATGAGCGCCGGTCGCCGAATTGCGGCGCCGAGTCCGCCGCCTCGCGGAACGGCCCGTAGAAGCCGGAGGCAAACTTCGCCGCGTACGAAAGAATCGGCGTATTGATCAACCCCGCTTCGTCGAGCGCCTTGCGGATGGCGCCCACTCGCCCGTCCATCATGTCGGAAGGCGCAATCACGTCAATCCCCGCTTTCGCCAGCGAAACCGAAGTCCGCGCCAGCAACTCCAGCGACGCGTCGTTCACGATTTCGAAACTTGACTGAACCGCATGCGCGGCAGCGGACACCGCCGTCTTGATCGCCTTTTCCTTCTCTGCTTTATTCTTCACCGCGAGCCCGCGTTGCGAAGGGGTCAACGCGTCTCTAACCGCAGCGCCCAACGATTGGGGTGTATACGTCGCTTTCACTATCCCGCAATGCCCGTGCGACATGTATTCGCACAAGCACACGTCGCCCATCAGAATCAGCTCGGGAATTTCCCGCTTGAGCGCGCGCGCCGCCTGCTGCACGATGCCATGCTCCTCCCACGCTCCGGTGGCCACTTCATCCTTCTTGTCGGGAAGCCCGAACAGGATCACCGAGGGCACGCCCAGAGCATGAACTTCCCGCGCTTCTTTCACCGCTTCGTCCACCGACAGATTGAACACGCCCGGCATGGAGCGCACTTCCTTGCGGACTCCTTCTCCGGGGCAAACGAACATGGGATAAACAAAAGATTCAGGCGTGAGCCGGGTTTCGCTCACCAGATTGCGCAGTTCGGCGGTCCGGCGGAGGCGGCGCAGGCGGGTTACGGGAAATGCCATAAGAGGTCACCAGGGAAGGTCGCTCTCTGCCTTTTTCGCAAAGGCAAAGCAGCGCCCTTCCTGTCTCGATTCTAGAACATCTTGGATTTCCCAGAAACCTGGACGGTTCGTATCATCGCTTTAGCGATGCCGCCCCCGGCTTTAGCCGCTGCGGAAAAACTCGCAAATGCGCGCGCCAACCGCAGGGACGGCACCGGTTCTCACGCACACTCTTCAGCCCCTGAGGTCACTACAGCGAGTTTTTCAGCAAACTGCTTAGCCGCAGCTCGCGGAGTGCCGCGGCCTCGGCGTTAACGGTTCGTATCAGGGCATCGCTTCAGCGATGCCGTCCCCGGCGCAGGACGCAAGGCTTTAGCCGCTGCGGAAGAATTCCGATTGAAGGGGTGTGGGAAGGGCCCGACTTAAGTCGTGCCGTATGTCATTGAAAATACCCGGCAGCCGGCAACTGACTCAACCGGGGGGTGTGACGAAAGTAACCACACATCTCTCAATCGGTCCTCGGCAACCCGGACCGCGGCTCATAGAATTGGATCAAATGGGTCTGCTTCATCGCCACCGCTGGTTTGTCGCAGCGGCCGGGATCACTCTGGCTTTCGCCGCCGTGTCCCTGACGGCCCATCGCAGCCTCGCCCTTACCGCTTTTGCCGATATTGCCGGTCTGGTCGCCATGATGATGGCGGGCGCCATCACGCTGGCCAACGCCACCCGTGCGCCCGGGCAGGGACGGAGATTTTGGGCGCTCATGACGCTGGGCTTCGCCGTCTGGGCTGCGAACCAAACCTCCTGGATCTACTGGGAACTCCTGCGGCGGCGCGCGTATCCCGATGTATCGTTTTTCGACGTCGTCCTCTTCTTCCACCTCGTGCCCCTCATCGCCGCCACCGCCTGGCGCCCGGATCTGCCGAAAGATGAAGCCCGCCTGCGCCTGCGCACCCTGAATTTTTTCATGCTGCTGGGCTGGTGGATCTTTCTCTACGCATTCCTGGTCTTTCCCGATCAGTACGTCGTCACCAACCTGGATCGTTACGTCGTCTACTACGACCGCCTCTATCTGGCCGAGAACGCGCTGCTGGCGACGGCCCTGGCTCTTGCCGCCCTGACCAGTTCGGGCGGGTGGCGCCGATTGTATCTCCACTTCCTGGGCGCGAGTCTTTTATACGGAGTCGGTTCTCAGTTCCTCGACCGCGCCTCCGCCAAAAACATTTATTATTCCGGAAGCCTCTACGACCTTCCCCTCATCGGGACGATCACCTGGATGGCGGCAGCTTCGCTGGCGGCGCGGGATTGGCAGTTGCAGAGCATGCCTCCCCGCATTCGCGCCCCCTGGAGAAATCTGGCGCAGCGCCTGGCCATGCTCGCCATGCTGTCGTTGCCCGCCTTGGGTCTGTGGGCAGTTCTTTTCGACCACTCCCCCGTTCCCTCCCGCGTGTTCCGGATTTTCGCCGTGTTGGCGGCGATGCTCCTGCTCGGAGCCTTCGTGTTCCTGCGCCAGTATCTGCAGGACCAGGCCCTGATGGGCGTGTTGCAGGAATCTCGCCGCTCCTACGACAGCCAGATGCGATTGCAGAAACATCTGGTGCAGAAAGAGAAACTGGCCTCCCTCGGCACTCTCGTGGCCGGCGCAGCCCACGAGATCAACCATCCCTTGACCGCGATCATGAGCTATTCCGAACAGCTCTGGACCCAGGAACAGTTGACCGACGAACAGAAGTCGCTGCTCCGCAAAATTGTCACCCAGGCCCAGCGTACCCGCGACCTCGTCGTGAATCTGCTGAGTTTTGCCCAGCAGAGTCCGGGCGAGAAAGTCCTGGTCAACCTCAACGTCTTGCTCAACCGGGCCGCCCAAATGCTCGAGTCGCGCCACCCCGGCGGCAATATCCGTCTCTCCCTCTCCATCGCCCCGGACTTTCCTCGCGTTCAAGGAAACACCAATCAGTTGTTCCAGGTGTTTGTCGAGATCATCGAGAACGCGATGGACGCTTTGCAGGAGATCGGAGGCGGCTCCCTCGAAATCATCGCCCAGAAACAGGGCAACGAAGCCATGCTGCAATTCTCCGATACCGGTTCCGGAGTTCGCGAGCCCGAACGCGTGTTCGATCCCTTCTACACGACCAAACCCGTCGGCAAGGGCACGGGCCTCGGTCTCAGCGTCGTCTACGGCTTCATCCAGGACCACGGCGGTCAGATCACCTGCCAGAACAAGCCCGAAGGCGGAGCTTTATTTGTGGTCAGGTTCCCCGCCGCCGCCGAGCCCGCCGCCCACGTCGCCGGCGCCGCCGGTCACTGATTTTCTCCGCGTCCTCTGCGAATCCTCGGCGTACTCCGCGTTTCAAGGTTTTCTGGTGGTTTCCTTCGCGTCCTTCGCGAATCCGTGGCGTCCTTTGCGGCTTAAGATTTCTTGTCTGTTGGAGCGCCGGGTGCCCCACCCTTGTCGCGTCTTTTGCGACAGGGTTGGGACGTTGACGTCCCAACTCGAAACTCGCTCCTCCGGTAACGCGTCCTTCTCCTGTAACATTATTTGCGAATGTCAGACCTGATCCATTCCTCCTCGCGCGTCCTCGAGTTCGACTCCCTCCGCGATCTCCTGCGCGCCTACTCCTCTTCTCCCCTGGGGCAAGGGCGGATCGCCTCCCTCACTCCTTCGGTCAACTGCGAATGGATCTCCAACCAGCAGGAACTCGCCAGCGAGATTCGCGAATTCCGCCGCGTAGGCGGACGCTTTGATTTCTCCGGCCTGCTCGAAGTCGGCCCCCTGCTCGAAAAGTCCCGCATCGCTGGAGCCGCGCTGGAGACAACCGAAATTCGCGACGTCATCCTGGTCGTCGATCGTGCCGCCGAGTGGCGCGAAATCGCGCTCCATCCGCCCGCAGCCATGAAGTCGGAATGGCAAGGCGTCCGCTCGCTCTCCGATCAGATCACCGATTTCACCGCCTTCCTCCGTTCCTTCCGCAACAAGATTCAGCCCGACGGAACGCTCGAAGACAAAGCTTCCCCCGAGCTCGCCCGCATTCGCCGCGACATCGAAAAACAGCGCCGCTCCATTCAGGAATCCCTCCGCGGATATTTGCGCCGCCTCGCCGCCGACGGCGCCGTCCAGGAAGAACTCGTCACCATCCGCGGCGAGCGCTTCGTCATTCCCGTCAAAGTCGAGCAGAAGCGCCGCGTGCAGGGGGTCGTGCACGGCGCCAGTTCCAGCGGCCAGACGGTTTTTGTCGAGCCGCTCGAAACCATCGAGCAGAACAACGAACTCGTCCGCCTGCTGGAGGAAGAGCAAGCCGAGATTCACCGCATCCTTCTCGAAATGACCCAGCGCATCGGAGCCCAGGCCTCCGAAATCCTGGCTGCGGTCGATGCCCTAGCCGAACTCGAGCTCCAGTTCGCCAAAGCCCGCTTCGCCGAAGACTATAACTGCGTGGCAGTGCACCAAAGCGAGGACAACCAAGATCCATGTGGGGACAGCCGCCCTCGGCTGTCCATGGCGAGCGAAGCTCGCCCCCCTCTCCACTCGCACAACTCTCCCCCAGCTCGCCTGCTCCTCCACAACGCCCGCCATCCTCTCCTGGAGCGCAATCTCAAGGCAAAAGGCGCCCCCGTCATCCCCATCACCGTCGAACTCGAAGCCGACCGCCAGCTCATCATCACCGGCCCCAACACCGGAGGCAAGACCGTCGCCCTCAAAACCCTCGGCCTGCTCGCCCTGATGGCGCAGTCCGGACTTCCTGTGCCCGCCGACCGCGCCGAGCTTCCCGTGTTCGACGCCGTGCTCGCCGATATCGGCGACTACCAATCCATCGAGCAGAATCTTTCCACCTTCTCGGCTCACGTCACCAATATTGATTTCATCTCGCGCACCGCGACCCCGCAATCTCTCGTCCTGCTCGATGAACTCGGCTCCGCGACCGATCCCGAAGAGGGCGCTGCTCTCGCCGTCGCCATTGCCGGACACTTTGGCCGCATCGGTTCGATGACCGTGATCTCCACTCACCACACTTCGCTGAAGGTCTACGCCGCCAACACTCCCGGCGTGCTCAACGCCGCCGTGGGCTTCGACGAGAAAACCCTGCAGCCCACCTACGAACTGAAAGTCGGAGTGCCCGGAGCCTCCGCCGGCATCAACATTGCGCAAAGGTTGGGCCTGAATCCCGCCATCATCGAAGGCGCCCGCGCCCGCCTGGGCTCGCAGGCCCGCGACGTAGGCGAGTTCCTCGACAAACTTCATGCCGAACTGCGCCAAGCCGAGAGTGAACGCCTGCGCCTGCAGACGCGCCAACACGATCTCGAGCGCGAGAAGGCGCACCTCGTCGCCGAAGGCAAAAGCGCCCAGCAGGCCAAAGCCCGCGAGATGGAGAAGAAGCTCGAAAGCGTCCTTCGCGATTTCGAATATCACGCCCGCGAAGCCGTGAACGCGATTCAGGATCGCGCCGCCGCGCAAAAGCTTTCCAAAGACGCCGAGCGCCGCATCGCCAAACTCCGCCGCGAGTTTCGCGAACAGTTCGACGCCACCGTCGTCGCCCACTCCACCGGCGCCGACAAAAATGATCCCCACGCCCAGCCTCAACTGGTGCAGCACGTCTCCCAGGGCGACAGCGTCAAGCTGAAGTCCACCGGCCGTCCGGCGCGAGTTGTCCGCAAACTCGATGACAATCATTTCGAAGTTGAGATGGGCGCAATGAAAATGAAAATCGCCCGCGAGGACATTGCGGAAATCCTGACAGGCGCGCCAGCCAACGCCGCGCGATCGGCCGAGTCTCCCGTGACCGCGGCGCGCGGCCGCGGCATCTCGGTTTCACTCGCCAGCGAAGGCGCCAGCGTGCCCACCGAGATCAACGTGATCGGCCACACCGTTGACGACGCCTCCCGCGATGTCGAGAAATTCGTCGACCGCGCCTTCCTCGCCGGACTCCCGCGCGTCCGCGTCGTGCACGGCAGCGGCATGGGCATCCTGCGCAAGGCCCTCAGGCAGTTGCTCCAGCAGCATCCTCACGTAGCGTCCGTGGCCGAGCCCCCCCAGAACGAAGGCGGCGCCGGCGCCACCGTAGTCGAGTTAAAGCTCTAGAAAGCCGCGGAAAAAGTCGCGAATGCGTGCGCCGCCGTGGAAGAGCGGCGCTTCAGCGCCGCGTAGGCGGCTTGAAATCAATGCGGGCTTTAGCCCCGGTGGTCATTCTCCGAGTGACGAGGGACTTTTCCGCAGCCTGCTGGAAAGCTGGGAATGAAGACAGTGTGGGCTAAGCGGGTGCCAAGCGGATGCCATGTGGGGACAGCCGCCCCCGCCTGCCCTGAGCGAAGTCGAAGGGGCTGTCTAGTCGAGCGCAGCTCCACAGCCTCGGTGAACAGGTTGGCTTTCTGCTGGCGCAGCCCTTTAGTCTGTGCGTGAAACTGTTTTTGGGTGGCGCAGGGCTTTTAGGCCTGCGACAAAGCTGCCGGAATGAATGGGCTTTAGAGTGTGCGTGAGAACTCGAATTTGCATCAGACGCTGGAGCAAGCGTAGCCAAATGCCAGCCCCGAAGGGGGCGTCTGACAATAGCCCGGCGCTTCAGCGCCGGGAGGAAGCAGTAAACCATCGCGTCCCGGTAGGGACGCTTGAAGTTCTCACCCACACATTAGCGCCGCGATATGGGCCCTGTCTCTCGCTGGCGGCTTCAGTCGCCAAAGTAGCTCTTGGGGCCAACCCACCAAGACCCGCCTTACCAGATAATCTTCTTCCAGTTCTCGTCATACAGCGCGTTGCGCGCCGCCTTGGCGATGGCTTTCTTTTCGCTCGCGCCTAGGTCATTCGAAACCACGTTTTCCGGATTGGCGATGTCCCGCACCGCCGTCGGCTCCAACCGGTTCGAAAGGTAGCGCAGCACCGCGAGCACGTTGTCCGCCAGCTGTCCAAAGCGCTCCTCTTCAAGCGCCCGCAGCACGGTCAGTTCGAGGTAGAGTGAAGGGAAATCCAGGCCGTTGCGTTCCCGCCAGATCTTGAGCGCGCAGATTTCCTGCTGCCGTCCGGAATTGGCCACCACATGAACGTGCTGCGCCAGATCGGTGACCACCGTCGCCCCCGATTTCTTGTTGAACAGCACGTTGCCCGAGCTTTTCGCATCGCGGCACGCCGGAATCACGTCCATCCACAGCCCCTTGCTCTGCAGTTGAATCGATACGTTGCGCGTGCGCGGCTTCAGATCGTGATCGGTCAGATACTCGAACAAATTCCAGTAGACGCCCTTCATGTCCATCCCCGGCACCGCGCTCAGCGCCACCAGAATGTCCGCGTGCGACGCCAGCGTAATGGCCGTGTTCTTCGTATACGCGCCCGAAAGCGTAATCCCCAGCAGATACTGTTTCCCCCACTCCTTCAGCACCGGGATCACTTCGTCGGCGGCCCGGTGCGACGCCGATCCCGCGTCGGGAACCACCCGGTACTTCTCGACAATCGATGCCGCGTATTGCTCGACGGTGGCCACAATAGAAACAAGCCCGAACAGTTTTCCATCGGCATACCGCCGGGAAAGTTTAGACGCCCTGTCGCCCTGTCATCCTGAGCGCAGCGAATTACGTTTGTCATCCTGAGGCGCCGCCCTTTGGCGCCGAAGGACCCATGCATCCCCTTCGTGTCCTTTGCGGTTTAAGATTTGTTTCTCCGTCCCCTCCGCGTCCTCTGCGTTGAAAGGTCTTTCTCTGCACCTCCTTCGTGTCCTTTGCGATTCAAGATTTTGTCTCCAGCGGGTGCAGTGATTTGGCCGAGACGTGCAAGTGCTGTAGAATGAGAGAACGAGCGGGAGTAACTCAGTGGTAGAGTGCGACCTTGCCAAGGTCGAAGTCGCGGGTTCAAATCCCGTCTCCCGCTCCAGTTCCTCTTTAGGCCGACTCAGGAGGTTCCATGAGACCTTCGCCCGCTTGCCTCTTCGGCGTTCTCCTCTCAACCTCAATTGCCCTCCTCGCCTGCGGCGGCAACAATCATCCTCTTCAGTCCGTCAAAGTTAGCCCGGCTACGGCTACGAGTTCCCAGGCTCAGTTCTCTGCCACCGGCATTTACAACACCATGCCCACCAGCCTCGACATTACGACCACCACGACCTGGTGCATTGGCTCAACCAGCGGTCTTTGCTCAGCCGATGTAGCGGCGTTCGCCGAGGTGACCGGCGGATTGGCCCAGTGCGCCTCTGGCTTTTCGGGAACCGTAACTGTTCTGGCAGGACAGCCTGCTTCCCATCCCGGGGTAAACCAGGGGTATCAGTTGCAGCCTTTCGGCGCAGCGCAACTCACCTGCCCGTGACTCTCTCTCTCTGCGCAGGTAGACTTTTTCGTCTGGTAACGCTACTTTATTACTGAACAGGGGCGCGGTACCCAAGTGGTAAGGGAGAGGTCTGCAAAACCTTTATGCGTCGGTTCGATTCCGACCCGCGCCTCCAACTTCAACCCCTCTGAAACCCGCATAAAATCGCCCGATCGAGAGGCTTCCGGCGTGGCCAAACAGCGCGCTCTGCGGACTGCGCGGGTCCCACGGTATTAAAACACTGCTCTCTCTTCTGTTACCCGGTGCTCGTCGGTGACGATTAGGTCTTAATCCCGCTCATCGAAGGTGGCACAGCTTCTTCGTCCGCGCCGAACTGGGCGTTGGGCTGGGCTCCCATGGTGAACTCGATGACCGCGCCATCCGCGATGTCGGCATGCCTGAACCAGAGTTTGTGTTGCGGCTTCCCGTTGAGACTTACGGACTGGATATAAACGTCATCGGGGGAAGTTCGCTTTGCTTCGATCCTTAACTTCTTCCCGTTGCCCACTTCCACTTCCGCACGATCGAACAATGGTGTCCCGAAGACATAGTTTCCGCTGACCGGATCAACCGCATAGAAACCGAGCGCGCTGATCACATACCAGGCGGACATCTGTCCGCAATCTTCGTTGCCCGCGAGTCCGTCCGGCTGATCGTCATATTCCATCTTCAGCAAACTGCGTACGCGCTCCTGCGTCTTGTGCGGGACGCGGGCATAGCAATAGAGATAGGCCATGTGGTGGCAAGGTTCGTTGCCATGGGCATACTGACCAACCATGCCTGCGATGTCAGGAGGAGCGTCCGGCGGAAGCTGAGAACTGGTGGTAAAGAGCGTATCGAGTTTCTGGACAAACGCCTCCCGGCTCCCGTACAGCTTGATGTACCCGGCGGGATCGTGCTGCACCGAAAACGTGGTTTCCCACGGATCTGACTCCGTGTAATCCCGCCACTTCTTGGAATAGCCCATCTCGGTCGGATCAAACGGTTCCGCCCATTGGCCGTTTTCAAGACGCGGCCGGATAAAGCTGAGAGAAGGATCAAAGAGGTTCCTATAATTCTTCGATCGTTCGATGAGGAGATGGAAATCGTCCATCTGCCCGACGGCTTTCGCAATGTGGGCGACGGCCCAGTCGTCGTACACATACTCCATCGTCTTGCTGACCGACTCTTCTTCTTTGTCGCAAGGGATGTAGCCCAGTTTGCGGTAATAGCCCAGTCCACGGTAGTCATCGACCAGGGCGCGCTGGCGAAGCGCGGGATAGACTTTACTGAAATCGATCCCCTGGAAGCCCTTGACAAACGCTTCGGCAATCACAGAGCTGGAGTGATAACCGGTCATGCATCCGGTTTCCTTGCCTTGCAACGGCCACACCGGGACGCCGGCCGGACTCTCCTGCGCCATTCGGATCAAGCAATTAACGAAATCGGGCACGCGTTCGGTCTGGCAAAGTGTGTACACAGGATGTGCGGCCCGATACGTATCCCATAGCGAGAAAGTGCTGTAGTTGTGCGCTCCGGAGGGCAACTGATGTACTTGCCCGTCCATGCCGCGGTATTTTCCGTCAACGTCATCAAACAACGTGGGAGCAACCATCATGTGATAGAGAGCGGTGTAGAAGATGGTTTTGTGGCGGGCGCTCGAAGTCTCGATTTTGATCCTGGACAGATTCGAGTTCCAGGCAGCATGGGCGGATTGTCGGACTTCGTAGAAGTTCCAGCCCGGAATTTCGGCTTTCAAATTGTTCCTCGCGCCTTCTGCGCTGACTCCCGAAATGCCGGTCTTCACCGAAATGACTTCGCGCTCATCCGTGTGAAAATGTAGCAGGCACTTCAGAGACGTACCCCTGGCTTCCCGGACGGCGGGATCGAGGTGCTTATCGTCAGAGATGATTTCGGACGAGACGAAAGGCTTGGAGAACTGCATGGTGAAGTAAATCTCGCGTCCCGGCGCCCAGCCGTTGAGACTGCGTCCTCCAACGATGGTGTCGTTGCCTACGACCTTGAGGAATGCCCAGAGAATCGGCGTACTCGAAAAGGAATGGACCAGGTCCAGAATAAAGTGGCTGCTGTCGCTCTTAGGGAAGGTGTAGCGGTGGATGCCCGCGCGCTCAGTGGCGCTCAGTTCCGCGCGAATGTTGTAATCGCGCAGCACCACTGAGTAGTAGCCCGGTTCCGCGATCTCATCTTCGTGGCTGAACCGGGATCTGTATCCCTCTCCCGGATTTTGCCGCGCGCCAGGAATCAGCTTGGTCGGCCCCGTTCCCGGCATAAGCAGGAAGTCGAGCATGTCCGAAGCGCCCGTCCCGCTCAGATGCGTGTGACTGAAGCCCATGATGGAGCTGTCAGAGTAGTGATATCCCGAGCACCAATCCCAGCCCTCGTTAAAAGTATCCGGGCTGAGTTGGACCATGCCGAAGGGGACGGTCGCACCGGGGTACGTGTGTCCGTGTCCGCCAGTGCCGATGGCGATCTTCACGAACCTGGTAAAGTCTTCCGAATCGCGGTTGGCCGACAGTGGACCGGCCGCGACTGTCGCTTTCGATCCTATAAGATGAGTAAGGGGAAGCGCTGACAGAGCAGCCACAAACTTGCGTCTGGATAACATGACGGGCCCTCATGATGACGACAGAATGATCAACCTGCTCCCCATCGGGGAGTCACTCGACTATCAACAAGCGGACAACCTTCGGATTTTATCTGACGTCGGTGGGACTTTGTCTGTACAACTCCGAAGCAATCTCTGAGAAAAACATCCCCGCCGCTCCACCATTGCTCATTTTGGTCCAAGCTCCCTGCCCAGGAATTCCTCGGCCGCGCCATAGGCTCGCACCCAGCTCTTCCACAACAGGAAGCCATGAACCTCGTCGGGGAAGACCAGTTCCTCGACGTGCACCTTCTGCTGGCGCAGACGCTGCAGCAGATCCACAGTTTGTGAGAAGTCAACGTTGCGGTCGTCGTCACCCTGAATCAGCAGGACCGGTGAGCGCCACGTGCTGATGGCCGCGTCGGGCGATGACTGGAACGCCAGTTTGAGCGCCGCGTCCCGATCGGGCGCATCCTTGGCAAAGTTCTCTTCAAATGCAGACCAGTCGTGCACGCCGTGCAGGTCCACGCCCGCGGCGAACAAATCGGAGTTGTGGGCCAGGCCCATGGCCGTCAGATAGCCGCCGTACGATCCGCCCCACAGGCCGATCCTCGCGGGATCCACGTTGGGTAGACTCTGCAAGTATCGTCCGGCCGCAACGATATCTTTGTATTCGGCGCCGCCGCGCGGACCGCCATCGGCGGGCTCGCGAAAATGGCGCCCGTACATGATTCCGGTCCGATAGTTCACCGACAGCACCACGTAGCCGCGGCTGGCCAGGAATTGATTCATGGCGTAGGCGTTGTGGTAGTAGTCCATGTAGTGGAATCCCAGCACCATCTGCCGGATGGAACCGCCGTGAATGAAGATGACTGCCGGCCGCCGGCCAGCTTGCCTACCGTCTGTCACAGACTTCTGCGTCGCCGGCGTCTGCGTCGCAGCCTCAGATCGCGGCTCGAACAGCTGGCCGTGAATTTTCCATCCGTCCTCAGCCTCGAAGATCACCTGCCGGGGCGTAACCAGTTGGGATGGAGCCGGAAAATCGGCGGGCAGCGCACTCTTGGCAATCATTTCGCGGCCTTGCGCCGTCACCACGTAAGGCATGGCCGGGGAGGTGGCCGTCGAACCGAGGCAAACAATCTTGCCGGCAACTTCGCGCGGCGACCACTCGTTGGTCTCGCCGCGAGTGAGCGCCTGCGCCGCAGCGTTGCCATCGACTCCTACCTTCCAGAGATGGCGGCGGTCAATGTCCGTGTGAGTCTGGTCATCCTGATTCGAGGAATAAATGACGGACGCTTTGTCTGCGCTGAGGGCGACGTCTTCCGTCTCAAATTTCCCCGGCGTCAGCAGCACAGGATTTCCGCCAGTGGTGGAGACCGAATACAGGTGGTTCCACCCGTCCTGTTCGGAAGAAAAGATAATGCGGTTCCGGGCCGCAAAGTGGAATGACGCGTCGGCAGTCAGATCGGGAAGAGAATCGTCCAGTTCCGATCCGCTCTTCCAGATCTCGCGCCCGGAATCCTTGCCGACATCGTAAACCCAGATGGACCACGGCAAAGGCAGTCGCGGAATCAGCGGCTGCTTCATCTCCTTGCCCACCAGCCGGATGAAGGCGAGCTGGCTTCCGTCCGGCGACCAGCGCGGAAACATGTCGCGGTCAGCGCTGGGTGCGACGTAGCGCAGCGTCTTGCTGCCGAATTCGTACAGAACAATGAAGCTGTGATCGCCGCGATCGCTGACAAAAGCCACCCGCTTGCCGTCGGGCGACCACTTCGGATCAGAATTGTCGCCCCGCGCGTAGGTCAGCGGCTTGGCCTTCTCCTTGCCCGAGATGGGGGCGATCCAAATCTGCTTTTTCGCCGCCCACAGCACAAACTCCCCGCTCGGCGATATCTGGATGTTCTCGCATCCCTCCTGGCCGCAGCCCATCTCGCCCAGCAGGCGGGGTTCGCCCTTGTCCACATCCACGGCCCAAACCTGCTGCAAAGGCTTCTCCACGTTGCCGGTGGGGTTCGCGACTTCGCCCGCGCTGTTGGCTTCGCTGCCGCGCGCGTACACCGCAGTGCGCCCGTCGGGCGTCAGTTTGAGTGCAGCGATCGGCATGCCGTCATCGCCGGCATAGTGCGTGATCTGCCGTGCCTCGAAGTTGGGAGCGTCCGCGACCCACAGGTTTCGTTCGCCTTTGGACGAGAAGACCCAGGCGATTCTTCCCCCATGCTCGGCCGCTACCAGGTTCGTCGGGAACGGTGAGCTCAGAATCTGCGGCAGCGAAAAGCCGCCGGCAGCGCTTTGGCCGCCACATAGCGCGGAAGAGCAGAGCAAACCGGAGGCCAGCAGCAACCGGCAAACAAGAGATGAGGTACAGGCAACTCGACTGTTCATGGCGAGCAGCGTACGTCAAAGACGCCGGATTGACAACCGGACGTGCCGGACACCGGACCTGCGGGACGCGCTTTTCCTGAGAAACCGAAATAGCTGACCGGGTTCGCGGTCCACGATCCGACTTCTGGAGGAGGAGGTTCAATATGCCCTCTGCGACTCCGTGACTCCGTCGTGAAAAAAACTTGAGCCACCTGCCCTGGTTCTTCGCTCGCTTGCCTCGGTGCCGATATTCTCTCTACACTGAACAAACCGGATTCGGCGCCGGATCCTCTCCTGGAAAGCGGAGGCTCGTGAACTGGTACTTCGTCTTCTTTCTCATCTCGGGTTTTTGCAGCGTCTTATACGAACTGGTGTGGTTGCGGCTGGCCATGGCGCAATTCGGCGTTACCACCGCCATGGTCTCGATCGTGCTTTCGGTTTTCATGGCGGGGCTCGGCCTGGGATCGTGGGCGAGCGGCCGATGGCTGGACGCGCATGAGAACCGCGGCAAAGTTCCGGCCCTGCGTCTTTATGCGCTCATCGAGCTGCTGATCGGGATGTCGGCCTTGATCGTTCCCTTCGCATTTGTTCTGGGCCGCCGCATTCTGGAGCATTACGGTCTGTCCTCCTCGCTGAGCTACTATGGCGTGGCCGGCGCGTGGATTGCCCTCTCGGTCATCCCCTGGTGCACTCTGATGGGGGCCACGGTGCCGGTGGCGATGGCTTCCATCGCCAAGACGATTCCCGGCGAGTCGCGCCGCTCTTTCAGTTATCTCTACATGGCTAACGTCGCGGGCGCCGTGGCTGGCACTCACGTGCCACTTTTCCTGATTGAACTGTTGGGATTTCGCGGAACCCTGAAGGTCGGGATCGCCTGCAACTGCCTGATTGCCATTTCGGCTCTGGCTCTGTCCTGGAAGTCGCCCCAACTTCCCGCAATCAGACCTGATCGCGTCGTAGCTTCGCCTCCGAGCTCGGGAGGCAACAATATCCTGGCGCTTTTGTTCCTCAGCGGCCTGACCTGTATGGCGATGGAGGTAGTCTGGGTACGCTGCTACACGCCTTATTTCGGAACCGTGGTCTACGCGTTCGCCTCGATCCTCGGTGTCTACCTGCTGGGAACCTTTATCGGCTCAGTCGTCTATCGGCGCTGGAGTGACCGCCGGACCAAAGAGAATCCGCTGATCTGGACCATCCTGGCGACTTGCGGCTTGTTCCCGCTGGTCGCCGCCAGCCCTTTCGTACACATGGACCAACTGCTGCGCCTGGTGCTGGGCGTCGCAGGATTCACCGGCCTGCTCGGTTTCATCACCCCCATGCTGGTGGACCGCTATTCCGCCGGCGATCCGGGCAAAGCGGGAGCGGCTTACGCGACCAATGTTGTCGGCTGCATTCTTGGGCCGCTGCTCGCCGGATTCGGACTCCTGCCGTACATGAGCGAGCGCTGGGCGCTGATCGTTCTCACGCTGCCCTGGCTGCTGGTCGGGCTTGCCCCGCTGCGTCGCCGGGCGCAATCTCCGCTCCCCGCGCGCGGGGCCGTCTACAGTCTGTTGGCGCTCTCTGCCTGGATGATGGTCGTGGGCAGAGGCTACGAAGATCGATTTCCCGATCACAAGGTGCTGCGCGACCCAACCGCGACCGTCATCGCCACCGGAACCGGGATGTACAAGAAACTTCTGGTCAATGGTTACGGCATCACCAACCTGACGACCATCACCAAGCTGATGGCGCATCTTCCTCTGGCGTTTCTCGATCGCCCGCCCGAGAACGCTCTCGTGATCTGCTTTGGCATGGGCACAACTTTTCGCTCCCTGCACTCCTGGGGCGTCACCGTAACTGCAGTGGAGTTGGTGCCCAGTGTCCCGCGCCTGTTCAGCTACTACCACAGCGACGGCCAGGCGGTCCTCGCTTCGCCGCTGTCGCATGTGGTGATTGATGACGGCCGCCGCTATCTGGAACGTACCTCCCAGCAATACGACGTCATTACGGTTGATCCTCCGCCGCCTATGCAGGCTGCCGGATCGAGCCTCCTATACTCCGAAGAATTCTATCGGGCCGCGAGACTGCGTCTTCGTCCCGGAGGCATTCTGCAGCAGTGGATCGCCGTCACCAGCGCAACCGACCCCGTAGATGTGGCGGCAGTAGCGCGCGCGCTGCGCAATTCCTTCCCCTATGTGCGCACCTTCGCCGATGAATTCGGGATGCACTTCCTGTGCAGCGATCGGCCGATTCCTGATCGCACGGCCAAAGATCTGCTCCAGCGCATGCCCGCCAGCGCGGTGGCCGACCTTGCGGAATGGGAACTGCGGCCAGGCGAAGGAATCATGGCCGCTGCCGATCGCCGTCTGAACGGCCTGCTCGCGGAGGAACTGAATCTGGATCAGTTGATTGCCGCCTCCCCGAAGACTCCGTCCCTGACCGACGATCGTCCCGTCAACGAGTACTACATTTTGCGCAAGTGGGCGCAACGATGGCGCCGCATGATGACGAGACGTCGCTAGCCTGCATTATTCATGAAGCTACTTGGCTGCTCCGGATTTCTCCAGCCCATCCAACTCCGCCAGCACTTCCTGACTGTGCTTTACCGGGTCGACGCTGGTGTAGACCTTCGCGATCTTGCCACTAGGATCGATGAGAAATGTATGCCGGGTGGCAAATTTCACCAGGCCGAGATTGGTCAGCGAGCCGTAGGAATCGCTCACTTTATGCTCGGTGTCGGCCAGCAGCTTGAAGTTAAGACCTTCCTTGGCGCAAAACTTCTTGTGTGAATCCACGCTGTCCACGCTCACGCCCAGCACCACGGCGTTCCGCTCGGCATACTTCGGCTGATCCACCTGAAAATTGTGCGCTTCCCGCGAGCAGCCCGGCGTCTGGTCCCTGGGGTAGAAATAAAGAACCACCCACTTGCCGCGATAGTCCTTCAGGCTGACCGAAGTTCCTTCCTGCGTAGGCAGTGTGAAGTCGGGCGCGTTCGTGCCCTCCGCCGGAGTAGTCGCCGAACGCGACACCAGCCGAAACAGCAGCACGGCCAGAATCACCGCGACCACCACCAGCACGATTCGTAGCATGGCAATCCTCCTGCGCCGACAGCATGCGATTCTAAACCAGCCGCGTCTTCACGTTTCGGCGATGGGATTTGCCAGGCTGGCATCTCTGTCTGTCCGCTGTCCGCGCATAAGACGGGATAGAGACGGGAAACCGCCGCCCAAATTGTTGTTCAACTCAATGGGCGAAGCACTTACAGGGCATTCAATAGGACAGCCGTGGTCTCTGCTCGCCCGCTTTGCGGAGAACCCACTCGTTGAACCATGGGCTGTTCAGCTTGTATGATCGGTTAACGGCACGTTTCCGCCAGTCCCTGACCTTATTTCCTTTTACAGACAGGCAAAGGGCTGAGGACCGGTCCCATCTCGAAAACTCCCCGTGGACTCAGGGCATTTGATTTGTATCGCGACGAAGCTAAATCCGAGCAAGCCTCCGCCACATGCCCACTGGGAAGCCGCCCCGCATATCGCCAGCGCCGATTCGAAAGAGTCGCCGGCGGAATCGTTCTCGCGGCTGCGCTGATTTTTTTCCTGTTGTACGACGTTCCCAGCCTGCCTGCCCAGGATCAGGCGGCTTCCCCGGCCAAGCCCCATCCGGCAGTACAGCCGCGCCAAGCCGCTCCCGGCAAAGGCTCGGCGGATAAGACGGTCCCAGCCGCGGCCGCGATTCAATTCGAGAACGTCATCGAGCAATCGAAGATCAAGTTCAAGCTCCGGAACAGCGTCAGTCCCCAGCGCTACACGTTTGAAACCATGGTCGGCGGAGTTGCGGTCTTCGATTTCAACAATGACGGTTTGCTGGACATCTTCTTTACCAATGGCGCGGCCATCCCCTCGCTGGAAAAGAGCGATCCCAGTTACTACAACCGGCTTTTCCGCAACAACGGCGACGGCACCTTTACCGATGTCACCGAGAAAGCCGGCCTGCAAGGCATCGGCTATTCGATGGGAGTGGCCGCCGCCGACTACGACAACGATGGATATGTCGATCTTTACGTCACCGGCGTCAATCGCAACCAGCTTTTCCATAACAATGGGGACGGCACTTTCACGGATGTGACCGAGAAGGCGGGAGTCGGCGGCTTCGTCCCTAAGATCGGCAAGGCATGGTCCGTGGCTGCGGGATGGTTCGATTACAACAACGATGGGCTACTCGATCTGTTTGTGCTGAACTACCTCAATTACAACATCAAGAATGCAGCTCTCTGCGTTCAGCAGGGACTTCCGACCTACTGCTCGCCGGTCGATTTTCTCGGAACGCCGAACATCCTTTATCGCAACAACGGCGACGGCACTTTTACCGACGTCTCCGAGCAGTCCCACATTTCCCAGTATGTGGGCAAAGGGATGGGTGTAGCGTTTGCCGACTACGATAACGATGGATTCACCGACATCTTCGTCTCCAACGATACCTTCGAGAATTATCTTCTTCACAACAATGGAGACGGAACTTTCACCAATGTCGCGTTGATGGCCGGGGTCGCCTACAACGCATTCGGCAAAGCTATCGCCGGCATGGGCGCTGATTTCACCGATATTGACAACGATGGAAAGCCGGACATCTTTGAAACCGCGATGTTCGGGGAGGGTTTTCCCCTCTATAAGAATCTAGGAGACGGTCAATTTCAGGATGTCACCGCTACGGCAGGCCTGAGCGCGCTGACCAGCCGCTCGACCGCGTGGGGAGTGGGAGTTTTCGATTTCGACAACGACGGGAACAAGGACTTGTTCACCGCCAACTCCGACATCCTCGATAACGCCATGGAGTTGGCGCACCGCCCCTTTCCGCTTCCCAATCGAGTGTTTCGCAACAAAGGCAACCTGGCCTTCGAGGATGTGAGTTCCAAGGCCGGAGCATCTTTTCAGGTCGCTGCTCCGCATCGCGGCGCGGCCTTCGGCGACCTCAACAACGACGGCAGGATTGATGTTGTCGTGACGGTGCTCAATGGCCCGCCGGAGATATGGATGAACCGTTCCGGTGATCAGAAAGGCGGCAACCGAAACCACTGGATCATCTTGAAACTGGTCGGCGTCAAATCCAACCGCGACGGTCTGGGAACCAAGGTCAAGGTAACAACTTCTCTGGGCGCGCAGTACAACCAGGCGACAACCGCGCTGGGCTACAACTCTTCGAGCGATAAGCGCGTTCACTTCGGGCTGGGCTCGGCCGACGTCATCGAAACCATCGAGCTCACCTGGCCGAGCGGCATCAAACAGGTTCTGAAAAAGGTCAAAGCAGATCAGATCCTCACCGTGACGGAGAGCGCGAAGTGAGAAGCGCTTATCTGTGATAGCCAGGACCTGATCTCGCGCATCCTGCTGCTGTAGGGTCGCTAGCGTCAGGCTAGACCGTTGGGAGGGGTTTTGAGCGTAATGGCCTGTGGCTGTTGAAAAAGTCCCTTTTTTTCAAAACGGCCGAGACTTGGGGGATACAAAATGTCCAGCAAAACAGAGATCGTCGTTTGTAGGGCTTCCTAGCGCAAAGTTTTTTCGGTCAGTTTTGAGAGATCGACTTTTTCAACACCCACGCCTGATTACCCAGAAGACTCGCGCATCAGAAGACAGACGCCGATGAAGTGGTCTGGTTATTGGTGCGCTGCCAGGAACGTTGTAAGGTTCTTCGCTGCGTGCTCGGCGAAGTTGGAGGCAACACTTTGGGCAGGCGCACTGCTGTAG
>JBKQRC010000089.1:0-3669 GCA_052326105.1 Candidatus Sulfotelmatobacter sp.
GAACTGTCGGAGGCATTTGCGATGCGCCGCAAAGAGAATTCGTCGATCTCCGCGAGCACGCGGCCATCGCCGTCGAGGAGCGTGAAGTTGAAAGTCGCGATCTGGCGCTGAGTCGTATGGTCGTGACGACAACGGATGTGACTGAACAATCGCGCGGGCAGCCTGCGGTAGAGCGTCATCCTCTTGTAAGACAGCGGCAGATAGAGGGCTTCGGACGCTTCGTAGCCCTGAATAAGATAGAGCGCCGATCCCGTGGCCAGATCCAGCAGAGCCGGATGGAGCAGCCACGTGTCGACATCGGAGGAAAAACTCTTTCCCAGTTGCAACTCGGCCAGCGCCTCACGCTCTCCGATATGCAGACGTTGAAGATTTCGCCAGCGCGCGCCGAAAGCGAAGTAACGCTCCTGGCGGGTTCGGTGCTGCTCATCAAAATCGATGCGGCGTGAAAAACACCGTGCCCGGATTTCCTCTACATTCTGATCCGGAGGAATGGGCTTCTGATTGCGCGCAATCTGTCCGGATGCGTATTCGGTCCACTCCTTTTCTTTCGCCAGAATCGAGAAAAGGAAGCCGGAGCGCTGGCGGCGCAGACGCACCCTCACCTCTTTTGTTTCATCGGGCGCGACGGTGAGAGGAGCAAGGAAGAATACATCGTCAAAATCAACGCCCGGCTCGAATCTGTCCTGGACCAGAGCCGCAGCCGCTAGTTGCAGGTACCCCGTACCCGGGATGAGAGCGGCGCCGTCTTTGAAACGGTGCTCGCTGAGCAACCAGTCTTTTTCGCAGCTCAACGAGGCCGAGTAGATCGTCTCAGCAGTGGTCTGCACCAGCCGCCTGCCCACGATGGGATGACTGGCGGCACCGCCGCGGCTCGCGAGGCCCACATCGGCCCACAATCCCCAATTCACGGCTGTGACCGGTTGGCCAGCCTGGCTGAGGGCAAACGCATCCAGGAAGGCGTTGGCGGCAGCGTAGTCGATTTGCCCGGCGGGCGGCGCGAGAGAACTGATGGACGAGAAGAGAAAGAGGAAATCCAGCTTGCTGTTGCCGAGCGCTTGCTGCAAAGCCAGCGTACCTTGGATCTTCGGCGCCAGCACGCGAGCAGCGCTGTCGCGAGTCTTGATCTGTAGCGGCGCATCTTCGATCAAGCCTGCGGCCTGGATCACGCCATGAATGTCGCCGAAGCGTTGCCGCGCAATTCGTAGCGCCTCCGCGATCTGGCCGGAGTCGGTCACGTCAGCAGAAACGGTCAGAACCTCGGCGCCCAGGGATTCGAGTTCGCGTAGCTTCGCTATTTTTTGCCGCGCGCCGTTCGCGCCTTTCGGTTGGTCGAGAAGCGCCTGCCAATCGGACGCAGGTGGGAACGGCGTACGTCCCACAAGTACCAGCCGCGCGTGAACGGTGCGCGCCAAGTGTTCGGCGACGACGAGGCCAATCCCTCCCAACCCGCCGACAATCAGGTAGATTCCCTTTTCTCTTAAACGCGTACCCGAGGTTTGGGCGCGAAGACTGGTGGGCTCGAAGGTCTCGACCCAGCGCGCAGACTGGCGGTAAGCGATGCAGGAATCCGCGCTGCGCAAAGAGCACTCCGCGATGATGTCGGCAGCCGCTTTTCTGGGATCCTGAATGTTCCGGTCAACATCGATGTTGCGGCAGAATACTCCGGGAAATTCCTTCGGGATCACGCGCACGGGCCCAAGCAGTGCCGCCCGCGCCGGTTCGACCACGTTCTCTCCCGCGACTGATTGCAGTCCGTTCGAGACACACGCAATCTCCACTGCGCCGAGATCCTGATCGCCCCAGGCTTGCGCGAGGAAGAGCAGGCTATAGAAGCTCGAATCCAACGTCCGATCTAGAGATTGCAGAGTGGTTGCGCCCGTGATTGGCCACAGGTGGAGAATTCTTGACGGCGCATGCTCGCGCTTGACAATGTCTTTGAGCAGTTCGTCGTAATCGTCTCGCACGCCGGGGCGAATTGCATACGAACCGGCGCGCCCGCGCTTGTACTGGTCTCCGATGACAACTTCCAGGACTTCATGACCGGCCTTCTTGAGCTGCTTTGAGACTTCGGCGCCCAGACCGGTCTCATCGAGAAACAGCAGCCAGCAGGAGTGATCTGCAGGAGCGAGTTTCTCGGCTGGCAACTGTTTCCAAACGCGCCGATGGAACCATTGCTCACCCTGGGGTGCGTCCGCACTGGGAGCAGCCTCGGCTGCCTTGCTCGCGAGAACTTTGCCCCCAGGCTCGATCCAGTAGCGCTGACGTTCGAACGGGTAAGTGGGAAGAGAAACTCGATGCGGCTCTTCTCCGGCGTGTAGCGCATCCCAGTCAATCGACAGACCCGCAATCCAGAGTTGTCCTGTGGTATTGAGCAGGAACACCGCATCAGAGATCTGTTCCTGCGGGTGCCGCATGGAAGGCAGGATCTTGGAGCTTTTCGGTTTAGCAGAGTGCTGGCGTGTCAACGAAGTAAGCGCTTGGCCGGGGCCGACTTCCAGAAATACCCTCGCCGGGTCGCGGAATAATTCGGCAACCCCGTCGGAAAAGCGCACGGTGTTTCGCAGGTGCTTTGTCCAATAGTTTGGATCGGTGGCTTCGGCAGCGGTGATCCACGTACCGGTAAGGTTTGAGAGATAGGGAATCTTTGGCGCGCGCAGGGAAACTTTGACGAGATGAGCACGGAAGGAGTCGAGTATTGGGTCCATCATCGCAGAATGGAATGCATGCGACGTGTGCAGCAGGCGGCAAGGAACAGCTTGTTTCTCGAGCTCCAGTGCGAATGCCTGAACGGCATCTGTCGGCCCCGAGACCACATACTGCTCGGGCCCGTTGATTGCGGCGAGCGCCAGTTCTTTGGGAAGCGAGAACGTGCCGGCAGTCGCGGCAACCGACAGCATCGAACCGGGTGGCATGCCGCCCATCAAGCGGCCGCGGACGGCGCTCAAGTGAAGACCGTCTTCAAGCGAGAAAACACCCGCCAGGCAAGCAGCGACGTACTCCCCGATGCTGTGGCCGATCATGGCAGAAGGTGTGATTCCGTGTGCCATCCACCACTGCGCCAGCGCATATTCAATACTGAACAACGCGGGCTGCGTGAAGCCGGTGTGGGATATCTTCTCGGCCGCTGCCGCGGAGTCTTCTTCCCGCGGATACAACAAAGTGCGCAAGTCGAGACCGAGATCGGGAAACAGACGTTCGGCACAATGGTCTAGCTGAGCGCGAAATACGGTCTCCGTTTCGTACAATTCACGGCCCATATTCACGTACTGCGAGCCCTGACCGGAGAACATGAAAACCACACCCGGAGCACTCGCCGCCGATTGCCCGGTGAAGACGCGGCCAGGTTCAGGCTTCATAAGCAGCTTGCTCGCTTCTTCGGCGGTAGCAGCCACAACCGTGCGACGGTGCGGCAACGGCTCTCTGCCTAACTGACACGTGTAGGCGGCATCTTGCAGAGGCAACTCTCGGTGCTCCTGCAAGTAGGCACTGAGATTCTGACAAGCAACTCTCCGGTGGGTTCCTTCGGGCAGCCGTTCGGGTGGACTGGGCAGTGGAATTTCCTGTCAAGAATGGGCTGGTAGATTTCGCGCAACTTGGTGGCAGAGGCCTCGTCTTCCACGCCGACGACGATGCGGTCAGGATGGAAGAAGTCAACAACAGCTGTGCCTT
>JBKQRC010000090.1:0-64866 GCA_052326105.1 Candidatus Sulfotelmatobacter sp.
GTATGTGCGGATTTCCTGAATCTGACGCAAGGTGTCCTGGAGAGCATGCCAGTCCCAGAGCCGGATGTTTTGCAGCGTAGCCTGGTTGTTCGTCGCGTCGGCAGCCTCGACGGTTGTCTCGGCGGGAAACTCGCGCTGCGAGACCCGGTTGAATCCGTAGGCCTGCCGCGTCAAGGTGATGTTATCGGCTATATACGGCTGCTCGCGAACCAGTTCGTTCGGCTTGACGATAAAGCTGCTGACATACCAGCCGACTACTTGAACCGCAACATAACAGACCGCAGCCGGAACAATCGCCGCGACCAGCCGGCGCCCGCGCGGCACCCGCACGGCGTTGACGACTGCGATCACCGCTCCCAGAACGAGCGCCGCACAGACGACGAGCAGCCCGGTGAGCATGACGTGCGCGTCAGTGTAGGTCACACCTCCGAAGATCGTATGATCGTTGAGCAAGAGTTCGAACCGGCCGATATACACACGCATTGCGAAGATTAGCAACAGAAACGCAAACGTGATGGAGGGGCCGCGCCAAGGCAATGTGACGTGGCGGCTGAGACGTCCGGCAAGCATACGCGCCCCGCCCGTGATGAGGACGAAGAAAACGGCGAGAGCGCAGGTGATCAGGGCTAGCGTAAGCAGCCAGTCGAGGACGACTTGCCACGCGGGCAAGGTGAACAGAAAAAAGTTCAGCGGCTTGCCAAAAATCGGGTCTACGACGCCACCAGCAGTGCGAGGTGCATACCAAAAAAGCGCAAGCGTCGGCCACTCCCCTATCATAGCGGTGCCGGTTGCAGCGGCAACGGCGAGTGAGACACCGAGCGCGATGAGCCGGAGAGCAGGCCCTACCGGCAGCTTCACCGGCTGTCCGCCGATGAGAATCGTATGACCGTCCGGCAAATCGGGGAGATGTGCCCGCTTCAGCCCCAGGAACGATCCGTACAGGATGAGAAATGTCGCCGCCGCAAAAGCCGTGAAGACTTCCCACTGGAGCCTCAGTGCTTTAAAGAAGACGTCCCCATAGCCGAGCGACCTAAACCAGATCACGTCCACGTAATACGACAACGCAGCCCGACCACCTAAGAATAAGAAGATGACAGCAAGCACGGCGAGAATGAGAAAAACGCGGCGGCGACGGCGAGGCCGCCCCGGAAGCGACGGCGGCCAGTCAATGGACTCGGGCATTGCTTCACTCCGTGTTCCTTAGCTCTCAATTAGCCATCCGCATAATACTCCATCCGCTTCCGCAAGTTCCTGGTGTAAAATTGCGGCCTTCCTGCCGAACTCCCAACGGCAGTCTTGCGGGGTGTGCGATGCGTTTCCTGCTTCTATTCGCGTCATTGTTTGTTGCCGCGATCACTGTTGCACAAACACAGAAGGCGAGTGGCGTTGCGGACTTCGTAAGCGTTAATACACCCGCCCTCGTTCTTGACCATGTCCGAGTTATTGATGGGACGGGTATGCCGGCGAAGGAAGACCAAGCGGTCGTGATCGCGAACGGCAAAATACAATTTATCGGCCCGGATGCGTCCGCCCCAATCCCTCCGGGTGCACAACGAATGGAGCGCTCTGGCTACACGGTGATCCCTGGTTTGGTTGGAATGCACAACCATCTGTACTACACCGATTCCTATGCAGTGCAAGTTGTCGATGGCAAGGTTGGCGAGCCAGGATTGTTCGTTGCCGAGATCCCCTACACGGCGCCGCGACTCTATCTGGCGGCTGGGGTGACCACAATTCGTACGACCGGAAGCCTGGAGCCTTACACCGACTTGAAGGTCAAAAGCCGGATCGATGCGAACCTGATGCCGGGACCGAGCATTGACGCGACGGCACCCTATCTGGAGGGCATGCCAACCCGATTTGCGCAGATGCATGAACTCACAGGACCGGACGATGCGAAACGCATGGTGGACTACTGGGCAGCGGAAGGCATGACATCCTACAAAGCCTACATGAACATAACGCGCGAAGAACTGGGGGCGGCGATTCAGCAGGCACATGCTCACAAGATGAAACTGACAGGACATCTGTGCTCCGTCACCTGGCCGGAAGCGGTCGCTCTGGGAATCGATGACTTGGAGCATGGGCCAGTCTTTGCCGACACGGAATTCGTCGTGGACAAGAAGCCAGATGTGTGCCCAACGGGCGGAAGCAGCACATGGGCCAAACAGGACGTGAGCGGAACGCAGGTGCAGGAACTGATCCACAATCTCGTGACCCACCATGTCGCGGTGACTTCGACGCTGCCGGTGTTTGAGGCCTCCGCGCCGGGACGACCGAAGTTACAGCCGCGCACGGTGGATGCGATGTCCTCAGAATCAGCGCAAAGCTACCTGACCGCGCGGGCCAGAGTAGCTTTGGACTCGCCCGAGACGGCGCTGCTGCGCAAAGAGATGGATTTCGAGTTCGCGTTCGCTAAAGCGGGAGGCTTGCTGCTCGCCGGCCCTGATCCCACTGGAAACGGTGGCGTGCTGCCGGGTTTCGGCGATCAACGCGAAATAGAACTGCTCGTCGAAGCGGGTTTCACTCCGTTGGAGGCCATTCAGATCGCCACGGAAAATGGCGCCCTATATCTTGGCCAGCAAGATCGAATTGGAACACTCACACCGGGCAAACAAGCCGACCTCGTTCTGATCAAAGGCGACCCCTCAAAACGGATTGACGAGATCGAGAACGTCGAGACGGTGTTTAAGGCCGGGATCGGCTACGATTCCAAGAAGTTGATTGATAGCGTGCGAGGACAGGTCGGAATTCGTTAGCAGCATCCACCTGCGCATTCTCGACTTGCCGCCAGCACGATTCCGGGCGTGTCGGCAAAGAGGAAGTAATACTGATGGGTACCGAGCGGATCAGTACCGGGAAGTCCAGTGCAAATCGGCTTATGGGAAGTGATCGCCATTACTCCCGCAAGCCGGACGTAATTCTGCCGTGCTAGTCCTTGAGCGTATTGGATGGATGTGATCAACGCAATGCGGGGTTTCTGTGAAGCCAGCGTGAAAGTGATACCAGTGATACCGTTTGACGTGCAACAGAGGCCGTCAGAGGTCGTCTTAGAGAACCGACCGCGGCACCGCCCGGCGGAAGAAACATTGCCATCCGACGGGCAGTGCAACGCGGCACCTTGTTACTCGCTGAACGCTACGCCGCTGAACGCTGCAACGCCCGCCGCGCTTGATGTGGCCACTTGGGTCAAGTCGCCGTAACTATCGATGGAAAAGACGGCAACAGATGCATTGCCGCCGGCGCTATAGATCACCGCGAGCCAATTGCCATCGCGGGAGACCGTGATGTCAGTCGGCGATCCTGGCAACGGCACCGATTTGTAGAACACTCCGCCCTGGCTGTCACTGAAAAAGATGCTGATCGCCCGCCCCGGCGAGTTCCCCGTGTACCAGATATTGCCCGCACCCTTGGCTACCCAGCACGGTGCGTTCACGGGATATGAAGGTGTCGGGCCAACCACCGCATTCACTTCTCCGTTCTCGTCCACAATGGCAAAGCTGTCAGGACTATGCGCCGGCGTGAAGCCCAGCACGTTGCCCCAGAACGCTTCTCCGAGAGGCACCATATCTGCGTTGCTGGGCAGAGGGATCGGAGTGCTCGTGCCATTCAACATGCCGCGTTCCGGCGAAAGCGGAAGTTGCAAAAGAGATCCCGAACTGAACGTGACGGCCGCCCAGGTCTCGCCAACCGCAATCTGCGCGGCCGAGGGATCGGAAAGGCTCACGACCGGACCATCCACGAATCCCCAGGGCCAGGCGTGGCTCTCGGCGCAGTTCGCGCCCACCACGAACAGGTGGTCGCGAGTCAATGCGACGGAGTCGGGCTTCGTGCATTCAGGCGCCAGCCAGATTGTCGACCCGATTGCGATTGCATCACCCTCGCGCAGCAACTGGCTTACGGTATTGGATCCGTGGTTCGCCACAGCACCGAATTCCCCCTCGAACTGCACGATCCCTGCATTTGTGCTCGCGCCGCCCTTTCCGCCGGTCGCCAGCGTCTGCGCCAACTCGAGCGAGGCAGTTCCCTGGGTGTTCAGCTTGAAGACAACAACAGCGTTCCCGCTTGCATTATTCGTGCTTGTGATCACCAGCGGGCTGCGTACGTACTGGCCCTGAGCCGCAATGGCACTGGTGAGAATCAGCGCGGCCGGCACCAAACCGGCGCGCCACAGACGAAGCTTCGCTAGGCAGAGTTTATTCATCGTGATCTCCTGTGAGTTTGGGATGAAGTTGTTCCGCGCCGCGAGCCTGGGAGTGGTTCCCGGCGCCAGGGCGCGTTCACAGATGGGATTCGCTGCCAGCGCGCGAAAAGTTACGGCCCCACGCGCAATCGTCGAAAAGTAAGATGTTGCGGATTTTTTTTGTTTGCGGCGTAACTTTTCAGCGCAATCTGTCGAATCTTGCAAATTGGGGCTGCGACGGGCCGGCGGGCAGGCAGGCGAATGCGGCTGGGGATTTGCGCGCAGGCGCTGACATCGGTGAAGATTCAGGTGAGACGTTCCATCGCATGCACTCCGGCGAAAATTTCGAGATGTTGATGGTCCGGTATCAACAGGGCGATTTCGCCGCGGCCACGGTTCTTATCCGTCACATCAGTCCGCGCCTGCAGCGGTTTTTTCTTGCAACCTCGATGAGCCGCGCCGATGCCGATGACCTGCTGCAGGAAACCTGGCTGCAGATTCACAAAGTGCGCCACACCTATCGCCCTGGCGAGCCGGCGCTGCCGTGGTTCTATGCGATTGCCCGGCACATTCGCGTCGACCACTATCGAAAGTCCCTCCGCCACGCAGCCGGCGAAAGGGAGTTGGAGGAGATGTCGAAAGGCGTCTCGTCGGCTCCGCACCAAACCGGCGAGCTGGAGGCATTGTTGGCGCCGCTCCCTGAGAGCCAGCGCGAGGTCATTGCTATGTTGAAGGTCGAAGGCATGTCACTTGAGGAAGTCGCGCGCGCCACGTCTTCGAGCGTGGGATCGGTGAAGCAAAAAGTGCACCGCGCCTATAGGAAGTTGCGGGAAACGATTGGCGCCACGGGCCCGAGAAAGTGGCGGAGCGGAGGACTCGCGTGAAAGACGAAGAGATTGACAATGTCCTGAAAAAGGCCGCGCTGGCTCCGCAGGATGTCGATCCGCTTGTGGTCGAGCGCATCGGTGAATCGATCAAGCCGTCGTTGCGCCCCGTGCGACCGCTGCCGCCCGTGTGGCTGATGGCCGGGGGCCTCGTTCTTGTCTGCGCGGCTGTTTCCCTGGCCGGCGCAGTGCGCGCGGGCTTCTTTGGGGTTGCACAGATGAATCTGTTGGAGCGCTCGCTCGTCTTTCCCGCGCTCGGCCTCCTCGCCTGCCTGGCAGCGGTCAGCTTCGTCCATCAGATGATTCCGGCGAGCCGGCTTCACGTCTCTCCCAGTGCGCTGCTGGCGCTCAGCAGCATCGCGCTGCTTGCCGTGTTCGCGCCGATATTCCGCGACTACCACACCGACCGTTTCTTTTCGGCCGGCATCGCATGTCTGCTCACCGGTCTTCTGCATGCAATCCCTGCCGGATCGCTGAGCTGGCTGATGCTGCGCCGCGGATTCGCGGTCAACCCCGCCTCCGCAGGACTGGTCGCCGGCACGCTGGGCGGCCTGGCCGGTGTAGGTATGCTCGAACTGCATTGTCCGAACTTCCAGGCCGCGCACATCCTGGTTTGGCATACCGCCGTGATTCCGGTCAGCGCTGCGCTCGGCGCATTGCTTGGTTGGAAGCTTCGTTTTCGCGCGCGTTCAGACCATCGCTAGCTCTGGCCATCTAGCTCTCCGCAACGGGCGCATGCCCATTATCTGGATTTTGAGGATGCTCCCGTCGAGACCTCGCTCACAAAGCAAGTTCATTGAGTGCGGAGAAGCTCCCCGACAAACTGATCCACGTTGAGCGCCTCAACTCCTTTAGCAATCGCCGCTGTAGGCACCTGTAGGCGCGATTTCCGATGGACCACGATCAATCTTACCGCGCGTTTTTGCAGCGCGCGCTGAAGAGAGGTCAACGGCGACGCCATCGGGGGACGTCATTATCACCAGGCGCAGTGATCAGAAGCGCAATAAATCTCCGGGGAGGTGAGCAGGTCCGTTACGGCCTTGCCAACTCCGGGAAAGTAAGGGATAATATAAATGTAAGGACACATAGAAATGCAAGGACATGGTGATGCTACATTCCACGGTGACGAGTAAGGGGCAAACGACCATTCCCCAGAAAATTCGAAGGGCTTTACGGATCAAGCCGGGCGACAAGCTGGAATATGAGGTGGAGGGAGAGCGAGCTACCATTCGCGTGCATCCTGGCATTCGGTCACTCAAGGGCGCGCTCGCGAGCAACAAGGGGAAGGGAAGGTCTTTCGCTGAAATCCGCGAGGCTGCTGCTGAGGCAGCGCGTCATGAGGATACTCGGTGAGCAAGCAAAGACTTATCGACACTAATCTTATTGTCCGCTATCTGGTGCAGGATCATGACAAGCACGCCAGAGCAGCTGGGAGGCTGTTCGATGCCTGTGACCGGGGCGACATGGTGATTGTGGTGTTGCCGGTCGTTCTGGCAGAGTGTGTGTTTGTGCTCGAGTCTTTTTACAGGCATCCACGCACCGAGATCGCCTCCGCACTCGGACGCTTGATCTCGAGTCCCGGCGTCGAGATCAGCGAAGTAACGGTCCACCTCGATGCTCTGAATCGCTATAAGGGAACGAAGGCTCACTTTGTCGACTGTCTGATCGCCGCCACGGCCGTGGCTAAGAACGTGCCAGTCTCCACCTTTGATCAGGACTTTCGAAGGTTGGTTGACGTGCGAGTGGAAACTGATTTCACGCAATCACGTTCCTGAACCACATCAAGGACTTTCTCGGTACCCTAATCCTCAAACGAAACTGCTCCGACTGGGATGCCGATCATTTTGGAGGAAACAGCACCGTGTCCTGAAGCTGGCATGGCCCACGCGGCGCCGGCTCCAGCGGGGATCTTCAGGAATTCGCGGCGCTTTACGTCCAATTTCAACATGGACTACTTCTCGTGTTTTTGGTAGCAGCCGATATCCACTTTTCCAGATGTGACTCGCGGGGAGCCGTCAAGATCCATCTCTCCCACCGGCACTCTGTCGTTCGTGCCGGCAGCGACCGCGGGAGAATCCGGTTGCAGATGAAAGTCCTTCGTGGCAGCATCAGCAAAATGCGGATCCAGAAAACGGGAATGACGGTCATTCCCGGTTGACTCAACATACTTGTCGAATCCTGTCACGGTGGCAGGAGACTCGATCCAAGTGCTCGCCTTCGCTCCGGAGGCACAGTAGTAAAGGTTGTGATCGATAACTACGGGCGACTGGCCCTTTTCGACCGGCGATCTGTTCAGCGTCATAAGGCAGCGGGGCCCGGCGTAGACGATGTTGTTCTCGAAAATGTCGTCCGTCATATTCCACTGCATCTGGAACTCACCCGACCCGGTTCCTGACGTGTCGTTGTCGTAGAGCGTGTTGTTGACCACCGTGCAGTGCTCGGTGCGGCCTCGCTCGGGCGCATAGCCTCCGATGGAAACACCTGCGGTATGGCCGTGATAGATAAGGTTATTCCGCGCAGTGACGTAACTGGTGGCGCGGTTCCTGTGCTCACTGGCCAGCTCGATTCCGAAGTCCACATCGTGCATGACGTTCTGTTCGATCAGGATTCTGGTGCCGCCATCCACATAAATACCATCCGAAGATTCATCGTTGCGGTAGGCGGGATTGCCGCGCGAGGTAATGTTGTAAACCAAATTGCCGCTTACCATTCCGTCGCGAGCCTGATCAACGGCAGGGTCGGGCGCCGTGCGCTCGAAACCGATGACATCGATTCCGATGTTGTTGTTGTCGTGAACAACATTATGCGTAATGCGGAAGTTCGTGACGTTCCCGTTTACCACCAGCGACTCGCTCGAACCGGTCTTGAGGTGATGCACCTCATTGCCGTCGATCACCAGTTCGCTGATAGGAGTCTTCGCGTCGGTACCGTATACGGCAATGCCAAATCCATTGCCGCCTCGCCCGGGAGCATCCCGGCCGTCAAAAGTCTGCTCGATATGATGGACGTTGTTCTTCAGCAGCTCTATATGGGAGCCGCTTCCCATAACGCTGATGCCCAATGGAGTGAGCCGATGTTCAGCGGTGTGGAAGTTGCGAATTTCAAACCCCTCGATTCTCACGTAACTCTGGTTGTGAATAGTGAGTACGGCGCTTCTGTCATTGGGAACAAAATGCTCCGCGTCCAGGACCGCCGTCTCGCCGGGATAGCTTCTAAAAGTAATGAATCCATCAGTCGCGTTGCCGGACGCCTTGAGGCTCACGAGTTCCTGGTAGATTCCACCCCGCACGGTAACGGTACTACCCGCGCGCGCGGTGTCCGCGGCATGTTGAACGGTGCGCCAGGGTGCCGTCTGGGTGCCGGGATTTGAATCATCTCCAGTGGTCGACACGTAGTAGGAGGAGTTGGCCTGGCCAAAAGCGTTGGAGATGCACGCAAATAACACGAAAAGGATTGAAAATCTCATGGTCATCACTCCCAAGAAAAGCACCCTGCGGCACTTCTGTAGTCAGGTACTGCGGAGAGCGAGAATACCTATACTCCCTTTTTCCAGTCTGGGTCGCTGTTGCTTTTCGTGCGGATGGTCAGGGAACCATCGGGGTTGGTTCGCTCGTGACACGCCCAGCGAACGGGGCGGCGCACGCCCTTAACCTCCAATTCAGCGCGCAGATTCACCTGCTGCCCGTCCATGCCTTTCGGGAAAATCAGAGAACACTGCCGAAGCTGGCCTGCGTAAGGCTGGCCGGCATCAAGATTGCCTCCGACTTTGACGCGACCGTCGGGACTTTCTGCGTAGATGCCCAGCACTCCTGGCACTCCGGCGACGCCGTCGTTGACGATGCCCACAATGAGCTCCATGGTGTCGTAGCGTTTACGTTGCCAGATCAGCGACGGGCGCACGCGATACCCGAGCCTTTGCTCCATGGCGTGCAGGGAATCAGGGTACTTCTCGTAGTAGCGTCGAATGTTGTCGGCTTCGGTCCAGAGGGCAAAATAGTTCGTGCCGATGTCGAGAGCATGGTAACCGGCGCACTCGCGATATGGCAGCTCCAGCGGCCCGCCGATCCTGTGGGGATAGTCGTCATTGGGTTGCGCCTCGTCGTCCGCTCCAACAAACGCCAGCATCGAACCGGGCAGCTTGCTCAGGCACTCTTTTTCTTCGGCCACGAGTTCTGGCATCACATAGTGCCGATTCTCGCCGTCTTCCATCACGATGGCGAGCCAGGGCGGGCGATGGCTCAGTTCCTCGATCTGGATGGGCTCGTCCATGATCAAGCTATCGGACCGCAACCAGCAGCCGGCACGGGCCGCCATATCCTGAATCTGGCGGTTGCCCACGTTGCTGATGTCGGGCTGAGTGTTGATTGCCAGAGAAGTCTTCTTCCACGCATCCAGCTGCAATTGCGTCATGTGGACGAAGGTCTTCTCCGCAGTTAGATAATCCGGGAACGGATTGGGCAGGTCATTGGTGTGACCTTCCCCCCAGAATCCGTAGATCATCAAGTCCATGAACTCCATGTGCGGATCGCCGTCGAGCCGCGCGGCGAGAAGTTCGTTCAAATCGATAAAGGCCTTTTGAAATTCGGGGGAATCATAGCGCGGTTCGTAGAAATCAAAACCAACGTGGTGTTCTTTGGATTTGTGGCCGATGTTGACGATGGGGACTTTCTCGCGCAGCCAGTCGGGCATGGCGAGCTTCTTCGGCTGGATATTCGGGCTGGACAGCTGGATGCGAAATCCTACGCCCAGATTGTGGCGCTTGGCGGCGTCGAGAGTAGCATCCCAAACCGGCGACAGCTGCAGCTTGCCCGGACCGGCGTGCACATCTCTCCAGTCGCAGCGGATATAGAGCACGTCCACAAATGGCAGGGAAGCCATTTTTTCGACGGCTTGCTCCAGAGTATCTTTGCCGCATTGCACCGTGAGCGCAGGCCCGTTTTCCTCCCAGGTATACCCGACCAGACCGGTGCCGAAATTCCGGATGTGCTTGCGCGACGGCTGGGTGACGAAGATTGTGAACCAGCCGTCGTCCTGTGTAATGCCGAACGGTCCCTGGTCCAGCCGGTTGCTCACTGTCGGGCAACTGAAGTTGTAGCCTTCCCAGAGATGGTCGGGCACATCCGCCCACATCCGGCGAGGCGCGAGGCTGCTTGCCCCGGCCAGGACTGCACCTGCTTTCATGAAGTCGCGCCTGCGCATAATCGCCTCCTAACGTTTTCGTGCGGATAACGTCGCGCTCAGATGCCGTGGCGGAGGTTGGGCCGCAAAGTGAGCGAGCCATCCTCATTCAGCTTCTGGTGGCAAGCCCACCGGACTGGATAGCGCATGCCCTTCACTTCGATCTCGGCCCGAAGTCTCAGTCCCTTGAACTGCGTTCCTTGCGGCAGCACAAACTGCGCCTGGCGCACCTTCCCGGGCAAAGGATATCCCGGATCCAGGCAGCCGCTCTTCAAAGCTTTTCCATCCTCGCTCTCGACCGTCACCCGCAATACTCCGGGAACACCAGCAATGCCGTCGTTGGCGAAGCCGATAATCAGCCCGAGATAACCGCCGTCTTCATAGCTCCAGATAAATGACGGCCTGACGTTGTAGCCAATTCGGCGATTGATTCGATCGAACCATTGTGGGTATGCCTGGTAGTAGCTCGCCAGGTTCTTCGCGCTGATCTGATGGAAGTTCCAAAGCGACCAGTAGTTCACTCCAATATCCATCACATGGGCGATCATGTTTTCCGCCGGCGAGATTCCTTCCTGCGCGGCCGCCGCGTCTGGAGGTTTTCCCGGGACCCCCTGTTCAAGCAACGCGCCGATCCAAGGCGGACGGTTGCTGAGCGCTTCAATCTGCTCGTTTTCGATGAAGATGGTGTCGCTTCGAATCCAGTTGTTGCTGCGCACCGTGCGATCGAGAAGCTCCGAGTTGCCAACCCGGCTGTAGTCGGGTTGCGTATTGGTCAATAGAGGAGTCTTGGTGAAATGCTCGAGCTGAACGTCGAGCATATTGATCCAGGTCCGCTCGGCAGTCTGGTAATCGGGGAAGGGAGTGTTGGCGAAAGGCCAGGTATGACCTTCGCCCCAAAACCCATACATAAACGTATCGATGAACTCGATCTGAGGGTTCCCGTTGAATTCCGCTGCCAATGCTCCAACCAAGTCTTTGAAGGCCTGCTGAAAGAATGGATCGTCGAACCGCGGCTGATACTTCCCGTGCGGATTCCGCAGATACCTTTCCGCCTCCCGGCCGTTCTCCTTGTCGCTCAACACCAAATCAACCTTCGGTACTTTGTCGAGAACAAAATCGGGGAGGGCCGCTGCGTGGGTATAGTCGGGCGCGCTCATTTGAATACGCAATCCGATGCGCTTGTTGTTCTTCTTCGCTAAATCGAAAACCAGTTTCAAGTAGTCGGGTAATTCGATGCGCCCCGGCCGCGGCTGCACCTCGCGCCACGTCGGACGAATGTAAAGCAACTGCCCCAGCGGAAATTTAACCAAATCCTCGATCGCCTGGGGGATGTTGTCCGCCTTGATCTCGTCGGTGCCGCTATCGGCGGTAATGTAGGTGACCAATCCTCTGCCATAGTTCGGCACAACTTCTTCTGAAGGAGTTGTGGTCATCACCACGTCGTCGGTGGGGATCACCGCGTCAGGCGGGTACTGCGGGAATGGACCCTGATTGAGGCGGTCGGTCACCGCGGGGCCAGAGCCGAAGTCGTACTTCCCCCAGTTGTGAGCGGGAACGATTGCTTGCGCTTTGCCCGTTCCGAGTTCTGCGGCCACCGCCAATGCCACACTGCTCTTGAGAAAGTCTCTGCGCTGCATGGGAATCATGTCCTCCTTACGTTAGGTAGTGGCCCAATCTTCGCTGGCGTCATCCCGAGCGCAGCCGCTTTTCAGGCGGAGCGAGGGATCTTGCGCGGCCCGACTCCGCGCTCGCTCCACGCGAAATCCCTCGGCCCGCTGGTGAAAGCGCGGGCCTTCGGGATGACGCCCACAGGGATAGGCTCCTCGCTTCCCTGGAGCATGAGACCACTCCAGGGAAGCGAGAGACTAGAACGCCAACTTCAGGGCAAATTGAATCTGCCGCTGCGGTATCACCGTGGAGGTGATCGTGCCTACAGAACCGTCTTCCATGACGTTGTCCGGCTGAGAAAAGACCGCGTGATTGAAGGCGTTGAAGAACTCGGCTCGAAATTCCAGGTTGACCCGCTCGGTCAGATTAAACAGTTTTCGTGCGTCCAAATCCGCCGTTTTCTCGCCCGGTCCCTCCAGAATGTTCTTCCCCGCATTTCCGAAACAACCGTTAGGGCAGGTGGTGGGGTTGGGGGGCGGAAAGTCGGCTGGGTTGAACCACATATTGATATTGGGATGGGCGACAGCGCCAGTACCGGTCTGATTGGAACGTTGCAGCCCCGGAGATCCCGTATTGCTTGGGTCAAAATTGATTATTGGCGAAAAGGGGAAGCCCGAGCGGAGCGTAATAATTCCACCTATGTGCCACCCCCCTAGAATCGCATTGGTCACGCCGCCACGGTTCAGGAACTGCTGCCCTTTCCCCAATGGCAACTGGTAGTCGACGCTGTTCACCCAACGTTTGCGATTATCGAAGTCCGCCAGCCCTTTTTCTGCCGCGATATTGTAGCTGTCCTGCGGCCAGGGAGCATTGCAGCAAATCTCGGGCTGGTCGTTGATGGCTTTGCCGAAAGTGAACGCGCTCAGGAAATAAAGGCCATGGGTGGCCCGCTTTTCCGCCTTGATCTGAAATGCGTGGTACGTGGAGTTCCCGGAGTTCAGGATAGAAGTGAAAGTTCCATACTTGCAGTTGCCTCCGCCGGTCGGATTGCAGTAGGGCGCCAAGGTCGGGTCGTAGGTCGGCTGGGGCGTCGGAATCTGATTGAGGTCGCGCAGAACCTGCAGGTGAGTGCCTTTGGTTCCGACGTAGCCCGGACTGATTACAATCTGGCCCGGCAGTTGGTACTCGAGATTCAGATTCCACTGGTCATAAACCGGCGTGTGAGGATTCCAGTCCTGGCTGGTCACGTTCGCGAAGGGTGCGTTGGCGGGATCCAGAAGGCCGGTGAATCCGCCTCCAGGCGCAAGATTCACGAGCGAAGGAGTTATCCCATCGCTGTTAAATGTAGGCTCGAAAAAGTACGGGAGGTTGTAATCGACTTGCAGCGGGTCGCCCGTGCGAATTACATAGAACACAAACAAACGCCCGTACCCTGCGCGGATCACGAATGGCTTGGAAGAAGAAGGGCTGTAGGACAGGCCAATGCGCGGCGCGAAGTTATCCTTGTCCGTAGTCTCGAGGTGCTTCGGATAACCGGCAGTCCCGGCCTGAGTGCAGTCGCTTGTCGCATACTGCCCACTTTTGTTGCCACACACCAGGACCCCTCCGGGCTTCGTGTAATCCCAATTGCCTTGGCGATTCTGGGATTCGTAAACAGGTGTCGCATAGTCCCAGCGCAGCCCGAGGTCGAGCGTCAGCTTGGACGTGGCTCGGTAAGTATCCTGGACGAACGCCCCGTAGGTGTGCTGGCGATTGCCGAAATACACCTCGGTGGAAATGGCGGCTGAGATCGGGTACCCCTGTTCGACAAGCATGTCAGCCAGGCCGTTGCCGCTGCCATCTCCGCCCGCTCCGGAACTGGACGTGAATTGGCCATCAAACGTCAGGTTGCCGCGCGGCTGCCCAATCTGCAGAAGGTTGAACTGGTCAAAGCGGAACTGCGGTCCCAGTTTGATCAAGTGCTTCCCGTGCACAATGCTCAACGTGTCGTTGATCTGGATGTCCTGGCTGGTGCTGCGGGTCGGCGTGTATAGGGGCTCACCAAGCCCGGCATAGGGGCTCGGATCAAACCAGGTCAGTCCATTGACCAGAGGATCGTTTGGCACACCCGGTACTTGCAGGTTAGCGGGTGGGAATTGCTGTCCATAAGAAGGAGAGTTGGAGATGTAGTGGACGCGGTTAAATCCGGCGCGAAACGCGTTCACCATGTTCGGCTTCGGGGCATAATTCCAGCCGACGACCGTTCCCTCCGTGTTCAAGGGCCGGCCCCCGGTGTTGTAACCGCCTCCGTCGGCAATCCCGGAAAACACCGGCGCCTGAAAACGTGTGTCCTTAATGAATGAAAACCGCTGGAAGAGTTGGGTCTTATCGCTGACATTCTCATCCACCCGGACATCCATCTGATCGACCCGGTCAGTTCCGGGCGCATTCACCACGTAATTGTTGGTCGTATAGTCATTGTTGTTCGTTCCCGGGTTGTTCAGCGCAGGATAAAGAGCGGCATAGTTCAGTCCGAGGCTGTTCAGGCTGCCCGCGGGAATAATATTTGCTTGTCCTGCTATGGGTAGGCCGGTCGTTGGATCGAATCCAAAACCATTCCGCACTATCTGGCAAGGTGGGTTCGAGCCTGTCCCGCACCCAGCGGGCACCTGTTGAGTCGTGGCTGGGTCATAAATTTCGTTTGTGAAGACAGGACGACCCAGCGCATCGAGGCAGGCCTGATCTGCATTGGGGCCGCAGATCGTCGACGGCCCACCCAGAATGCCGCTGAAATCTCCGTTTCGCTCGTTGGATGTCCCGTTTGTGCCATCCGTCGGCACAGTGACAATGTCGGTTGGTGCCAGTCGGATGCGTGTTCCTTCGTAATCGAGGAAGAAAAACGCTTTGTCTCTCTTGATCGGTCCGCCGAAGGTCCCGCCAAACTGGTTCTGCTTGTAAGGTGCCTTGGGGACACTAGTGCCAAAACCGTATTGCGCGGAATCCAGGGCGTCATTGCGCAGGAATTCCCAGGCGCTGCCGTGGAATTTGTTCGTGCCCGACTTGGTGGTGGCGTTGATGACCGCCCCGCCGCTCCGCCCGAATTCCGGGGAGTAGTTCGAGGTCTCAATCTTGAATTCGGCGATGGCATCCACGCTGCTCAATACCGCCACGTCTCCGTTGTCGTTGGAGTTGTTGTCGATGCCGTCGAGAATAAAATTGTTCTGATCGCCGCGCGTGCCATTGACCGCGAAGCTTCCTCCGGCGTTCCCGTTCGTCGGCGTGTTGCCGCCGTTGACCGGCCCCTCGATGACCTTGGCCACCCCTGAGGTGAGTTCTGCAAGGTCCGTGTAGCGGCGCCCGTTCAAGGGCAATTCCTCAACCGTTTCGGCGGTCACAACATCGCCCAGGGATGCGTTCTCGGTTTCGAGCAGCGGAGGGGCTCCGCTCACTTCCATCGTCTCCGAAATCGAGCCGACCTTAAGACTGAAGTCCAGTCGAATGGTCTGCTGCACATCGAGCACGATGTCCTTGCGTATTTCCCTGCGGAAGCCGGTGGCTTCAACAGACACAGAGTATCGGCCAATATGAAGCGGAGTAATCACGTAATCGCCGTTCTGCTCGGTTTTAGCGGTAGTAGCAACCCCCGTGTCCACGTTGGTGGCGGTGACGGTGACGCCGGGCAGGACTGCGCCGCTGGCATCCTTGACCGTTCCAACCAGGCTGCCGGTATCGACCTGCGCCAACCCAATCACTGTCGCGCTGATCAGAAGAACGACTAGCAGGAATGTCTTCCTCATGGGTGATTCTCCTTCCCCGAACCAGAAGTGTTGCCGGTTAAGAATCCCAGCGGCAGCTCTCCAGCATCCGGTCTCAATATCTCTATGTTGGTATAGCCCAGACATCAGTCGACGCGAAACCGGTTCGTCAGGCTCACGCCCGAGGGTTAGGAATCCTCGCGGCTCCGGCCCTGAGAGCGCCACGCTTGCGAACCGGGCGTTCAAGCGTTGCGATTAGTTACGCAAGAGGATTTCTTTTTATATCGTTTTGCTTCATTTGTCCAGCATAAAGAAAGATCTCGACGCGATTGGAAATCCTGCCCGGAAGGGCTGCACCGCCGCCAGACAGGGAAATGGAAATGTTGCGCTGGGACTGCGAACCTCCATTATTTGCTGGTTGACTCGATCAGCCGAAGGAGGCCGAATTTCTCCGGAACGTGAAACGTGCCGCTCATCGTGGGTTGCCAGACCACCGCGGTCCGATTGGGGGGCGGCCCTTGGCTGCGAAACAGATTGATCCGAAATTTGTCGCCCGCAGCCGGGGGGCGGCTCTGCAGGGCGGAGAATGGTATGCGCATGACTCCGTACCAGATCTTCGCTGTCGCGTCGATGCGAGCGGCCACGACAAAACCGGAGTTCCAGGTCCAGCCCTCTTCGTGATGTGGATTCGCCAGGTCGATGTCGAGGTCGATCCATTCCCCCTGCGGCGAGATTTCGAACTCCCGGTATCTCCGGATGTTCTGGAAATCGGAACCGAGAAACACCTCGGCCACGTCCCAATCCCAGAGTTGATATGTCTCCGTCGTAGTACTGGGCTGGGGTTTGAGATTCAGTTCTTCATATGGACAAATAAACAGGAAGTACAGGTTCTTTTCTGTCCAGCGAGAGCGGATCTCCGTGCGATAGCGAGGTAGAGCCTGGCCATATGGGCTCTTGTCCGCGTAGACCGGCCGTGCCGCTTGCCAAAACGAGATGGCCGGATCGGTGCTTGGCGCCATGTCTTGCGAGGCTTTTGTGCTGTCCATCACATTGTCATCGGCCGCCATGGCAGACTGGGCCACGAAGAAAAACAGCGTGCAAGCAAGTGCGAAATAACGCATAAGATCTCCCGCACAGCAACCTATCACACGACGAGGTTCAGTTGACGAAACGCATTCTCGAAATAGACTTTACGCAGAATAGTTTCTGGCAGATTGATGCCGTAGATGCGCCAGCGTCCCTGAGGAGGGATCTTCGCCGGCGCGTAGTCGAAATACTCGTCTTCAGTCTCCAGGAACCGATAGTAGATCTCATACAGCTGGTCGTTGAACACCTGCTGAGGATACCGGTCAGCGTGCGGGGTGGCATCGGTGCCGAATAAGATGCGATCCTGACATTTTTCAAAGAATTTCCGAGCCGTGCGGGGCTGCCTTCCCAGTTCTCCGATGCGCGCGGCGATGTCCACGGTCATGTTGGGAAACCGATCGAGGTTTTCGGCCACGTTGGCCAGGTTTTCGGCGAAGTTGCCCACATGCAACACCACAAATTGTGTTTTGGGATGCTTGGCAAAGACCCGGTTGCGGGCCTCAAGCAATTCGGCGTTGCTCGGGAAGTCACGACCGTAGAAAGACCAATCCGGATGGTTGTTTAGCTCCTCATAACGCTCGTTGAAACGATCGGTCGGAGTAAAGAACGCCAGCGGATCGGAGACGTGAATCGCAACTGGCATGTTGAGCTGCCCGCAAACGTCCCACATGGGATCGAACCTGGGGTCGTCAATCTTCACTAGTTCGCCCGAAGTAGTATTCTCGCGAAGGTAGAGTCCCAAAGTCTTTAGAATTTTCAGACCCCGCGCACCCAGCCGGTGGGCCTGCGCGATCTCCTGCGCCTGAAGCTGGGGATAGTTGGGCTCCTTCCAGCGTTCGTAGCAAGGTTCGGTAAAAGTGTAAAAGCGCCCGGGAAAGGAGTTGTCGAGCCTTGCGATTGCTTCGCCCAGGCCTTTATCGTACCCCCCAGTAAGGTTCACCATAGCCCGGATGTTTTTGCGATCCATCACGGCCAGGAGCTCTTCCGCCGAACCCAGGAATTTGCGGTCCGATGCCAGCGCCACGCCCTTCTCGGATTTCGCCGAGGTCGTAATGTGGGTATGGAAATCAATGAGCGGGAACCGGGCGCGCTCCATGCGGGACTCATGCACGTGCAGCATGCTTGTCGGCACAAATTCCGCGAGATCCAAACCACGATGCTGCGTTTCCTGCGACTCTCCTGAGCTCATCGCCAGGCCGCGGCCCGACTGCGCTGCTGCTCCCGCCATCAGCCCCGCTCCGTACAACCACTGCCGACGATTGATCATATTTGCACCTCCCCTGTTGCAATTGACGTTGCTACCCACAACCACAACCCGTGCACACGGAACCGCGATTCCGGTTAACCCGTCTTGGCTTTAATTCCTCCGCCGAGGAAATACAGAAGCATGCCGATGAGCACGATAGAAGCACTCCCGTGATTCGACAACCCCGCGTGGATGAGTCCCAACAGAAACACAGCTGCGCCCAGACCCAGGATCCACAGGCCGAGTCTGCTCCAAGGGGATGGTCTAGAGTCGAGTTGAAGATTATCGTCCGCTCCGCCCTCGGAGGCACGAACCAGAAGATCATGCGCCCGCGCCTTGGATGTTGCCTTCTGCGTCATAAGACTTACAACCGGGCACACCAATGCGGCAACAGCCCCGCTGATGAGCGTGACCGGGGCAACGTCGAAGTGAAACCCGAAGCGCAAGATGGCCCCGGCGAGCGAACCGGTCAGATAGCCTGAGATCGCTCCCTCGGAAGTCATCTTGTCCCACAGCAGGCCGTAGGGGATCGCAATTACGAACAGAGGCATATCCATAATGCTGATGATCGTCAGGTATGCATCCACTGTTCCACCCAAGCGGGGCACGAGGTAGGTAATGGCGATCATCAATGCGCCTGCCGACAACGTAGCCAGCCGCACGGCGACAAGCAGTTGCCGGGGCGAGGCTTGCTTGTTCACGAAGCGGCCGTAGATGTCGTTGGTAACCAGCGTGGCCACAGCTCCGAGGTTTGAACCCAGCGTAGACAGCGCCGAAGCCAGCAGCCCGGCTGTCACGCACCCCAAAATGCCCATAGGGATAAGGTGCACCACCAGCGTGGGTACCGCCATCTCAGGCTTGGGCAAAGCCGGATAGAGAATTCTGGCGGCGAGTCCCGGCAGAATCCACAGCAGCACGAACGGCGTAATCATCAGGCCCGATAGAACCATGCCCTTGGAAACAACTCGCGGATCACGCGCCGAGAATGCCGCCTGCAGAAGGCCCTGATCGAGAGTCGCCCACTCGATCCCGAGAAACAAGAAGGCAATGACAGTCTTCCAGTTGTATTTTCCAGCAATGGTGACGAGATCGAGATGTCCTGGCGGCAAGTGTGCGCTCAACCCCGGCCATCCCCCCACCGCTGCCATCGCGAGGGGCAGGAGAATCAGCAGGCTGGACATCATGAGCAGGAAACCAAGGTCGTTGGTGAGAACGATCGACCACATCCCGCCCAGCATGGTGTAGATAATTACGATCGATGCCAGTCCAAATACCCAAAGCGAGAAAGACTGAATTCCGGTGATCTGCTGTGCGGCGGCAACTCCGGCATAAAGCACCACGGCAGTCCAGAATGCCAGCCGGAAGACCCAGAGGATGCCAACTAGTAAGCGCACGCCGCTGTTATAGCGCATCTCCAGAAATTCGGGGACCGTGCGAATCCGCAAGCGGCGAAAATAAGGGATGACGAAAAGTCCGCTGAAGACCAGCGCCATGTTCCCGGTCCAGGTCAGCCAGATAATGGAAATCCCGCTGCGGTACGCGGTTCCGCTGACTCCGACCAGACTAAACAGGCTGATGTTGGCTGTGGTCAGCGTGGCCGCCAGAATGAACGGGGTCAGCTGGCGGCCGGCGACGAAGAAGTCATCCGGATCGCCGATCCAGCGATAGAAACGCGAGCCCAGCCAGAAAAGTCCACCAAGGAAAACTACGATGATTGCGTAGTCGAGAATGGCCACGAGATCTCCTGGAATGTTTTGTCGGCTCAGAGATCAAGCAAAAGCCCTGCGAATGCTTTCCAATTCTTCAGCATGCTCGGAGAAAAACTGCTCCACTTCACTGCGGGTCGGGAATCCCTCCGTCCCGCCGAGCGCTCGCGTGGATAGCGCGCCACAGGCATTACCCCAGGCCACGCAGTTCACCAGCGGCGCTCTTTGGATGAACTGAAATACGAAACCAGCATTGAAGCTGTCTCCGGCGCCAGTCGTATCCACCGGTTGGACCGAGAATCCCGGCGCCTCCACGGTGCGCTTTCCACATTTCGTCAGTACACCATTGGCGCCGCGTTTTATGACTACGGTTCTTGACAGTCTGCTTAAGTTGTTCAGCGCGGCTGTGATCGCCGTCTCTCCAGAAATCCTGGCTGCTTCCTGTTCATTGGGAAGGAAGATGTCCACATAGGGCAGCAGTTCGCGCATTCCTCCGTTCCACTTACCACTGGGATCAACATCGGGATCCAACGAAGTGCTCAGCCTTGCCTCTTTCGCCAGGCGGAACAGCTCTTGACACCCCGGCCGCAAGGCGGGCTGCAAATAGAAACTGGACATGTGCATGTGCTTCGCAGATCTGACGTACTCGAGATTGATGTCGTCGAGGCAAAAAGTCTCTCGAATCCCCGCGTAGCTGGCCATCGCATATTCGTGGGGAAACGACATCACGACGCAGATGCCGGTGCGGCCGGCCGACGACTGAATGATTTGCGAGGTTTCCACTCCACGCTCGCGCAAGGAGCGCAGCAGAAAGTTTCCCGTCTCGTCCGCGCCGAGTTTGCCCACGAAACCAACTTCCACACCGAGACGAGCCAGATTGCAGGCAAAGATGGCCGACGAACTTCCCAGCGCCAACCGCATGTCTTTGGCCAGCCGCACTTCACCGTACGCCGGCAGGGAGGTGAGCCCGGTTAGCACGAGGTCCGCATTCAATTCACCGACGACGACAACATCCATGTGCTTTGCTCCCGGCAGTCCGCCGTCAAGAGATTTGTGGAGACTTGGCCGGCACGTTGATCATCTGCTCAATCCACGATGATTTCCCAACCGCCAATGCACGATGATAGGCGAACAACTGTAGAGGCGGAACCATCAGGAGCATGCGGCCGTAGTCGGAAAGACCAGATTCCAGCTCGAGTACAAAGTCTGCATTGGCGGTGACTTCGGCGCTTGCCCGCTCACACACGACCGCAATCTTCGCGCCCAGCGGCTTGATTTTGGGCAACAGTTCCAGCTGATATTTCGCGCCGCCGTCGGACAACAGTACAACAATCAGGGTTGAGGAAGTCGTGGCATACCTGGGCCCGTGCAGGAATTCGAGCGAGGGATATGCGACCGCAGAGGCGCACACCATCTCCCTTGTCTTGAGCGCGAGTTCGGACGCGATTCCGAAGTACGGTCCCTGGCCCAGAAATACATAGTCCCGAAAAGTTCCGGTTCGGGCAAAATCCGCGATTTGTTCGCCGTAGCGCGCCATCAGGCGGGAAGCATTTTCCGGCAGTTGGAGCAATTCGCGGCGCAGCTCTTCATTTCGAGTGCGCTCCGCCAGCAGCATCTCCAGCAGCAAGATCATCGCGGTCAAAGCCCGGGTTGTGAAGCGGCTCACTTCGGCTGCCTCCGCCAGTACCAGTGACTCTTCGCAAGCTGTAATAAGCGGGGTGTCGGAGTAGCAGGTAATCCCCACCGCATGCCAACCGAGCGTTCGCGCGTGGCGGGTTGCCTCGCATGTCTCGACCGTCTTGCCTGATCTGGAAACCGCGATCACAGTGCCGGGCTGCTGCCCGCGCCAGTATCCGTCGGGATACAGCATCAGATCAGTCGCGGACAGGGCCCACGCGGGAGCCGCGCCGAGAGCATTCCATACCGGCGAACAGGCCAACGACAGGTAATAAGACGATCCGCACCCGGTAAGAATGATCGGGCGCTGCCCGATCAGAGAACATGCCTTCTGACGGACGCTCCCCGCTTGCACCCGGGTCAGCGTGTTCTGCCAGATTTCCGGTTGAGACAGAATTTCTTTGAGGACGTAATGATCATTGTCAGCGATATTCAAATGTGAGGCTCCTCTCTCTTCGTCTTGTGCCTGCTGAAAAGTGACTTGAATTCGCGAAACGTTTCGAAGCACCAGTAAAGCAGCAAAGCCAGGCCGAACGCCCACAGGCCCCAAGTGATCCAGTCAATCTGCATAATCTGTCACCTACCCACCACAGGTACATCTTCTTTCACCAGGAGATCCCAGCCCGCCGGATGCCACGCTGTCGAGTATCTCACTCTCGCATCACCCGGCGGCCTTCCGCGAATCATTCTAGATGGTTAATATCTACGTATGAGAATCGGCGAACTTGCAAAGCGTGGTGGTGTGAGCGTGCAGGCGGTACGTTTCTACGAACGGCGACGCCTCATGCGTACCCCGCGCCGGACGCCCGCGGGATATCGCATTTACACCGAGAATGACCTTGAGACTGTCACCATAATCAAGACGATGCAGCACTTTGGCTTCAAGCTGGCGGAAATCCGGCGCGTGTTGCAGTTATGGATTTTGCCCAGCGACACCGGTGCCCCATCTCCTTATCAAGAAGGCTCACAGGAATGCCGTCGCGAGGCCTTGAAACTTGGGGAAAAGAAGCTGCAGGCCATGAACGAGCAAATCCGCTCGTCCATTCAACTCCGCGATGAATTGCAAGAGGCAATAAGTAAAATCCGTGCGGGGCTCAATATTCCGCTGCCCCAGAAAATCAGGTCAGACCGGCCTAAGTCCTCTAGATCCGCCGCAATCGCCGCTTCCTGAATTTTTCCTTGACTCTATACCTAGGTATAGGCCGGAGACTGACTTTGTCCGCAATAAGAAGCTGATCCAAGGCACTTGTGCAAGGAGGTTTATATGCAGAAAAAGTGTGCTTTTGTCTTATCTCTACTAGTCGTTGCCATGACTCTTCCCGGTCAAGCTCAACCAGCAAGCGAGCAGGAGAAAAACAAGGCTGTCGCCCGGACGTTCTTTGAGGACGTACTTGGCCAGGGAAAGCTCGAAAAGTATTCCGAATCGCATACCGCCGGCTTTGTGGCACATGGCACCGAGCGCGACTTCACTCTGGCGGAAGACTTGGCGATGGCGCGGGAAGAACGCGCAGCGCTGCCCGACATGCAGTTCGCGGTCAAGCACATGGTGGCCGAGGGAGACTTGGTCGTCGCCCATTGGACGGTGTGGGGCACGAACACTCAGCCGGGAATGGGGCTTCCTGCGACCGGCAAACCGATCAATGTTTCAGGAATGACCCTGTTCCGCTTCCGGGCGGGAAAGATCTCGGAAGAATGGAACGCCTGGAGCATGCTCTCGGTGCTGAAGCAGGTAGGCCTGCTGTGCCCTCCCCAAGGACCTGCGGGCGAAGAGCCGAAATCTCCAGCCCACGATCCAACGAAAGGCAAGTGAACCCAGGGTCGACCCGAGCAAGCACGGACGGATGCTGGAGCACTCTTACAACCTTATAGTACCGAAGGTGGGGAACCGCAGGGCTCCCGCAAGGGGCGGCCACGGAACGCGGCCCTACACGGGAGCGTTGACGCTCACCTCTCCTCGACGAGACGGTTCGTCGAGTGTAGCGCGCGCATTGCGCGCATCACCAGCCTAATCGTATCGCATCCGTTCAACCCTCATCCTCTAACAGGCTGCGGAAAAAGTCGCGAAAGCCTGCGCCACTGTGGGAGAGCGGCGCTTCAGCGCCGCGTAAGCGGTTTGAAATCAATGCGGGCTTCAGCCCAGGTGGTCATTCTCGTGGCGACTACGGACTTCTTCCGCATCCTGCTCAGGGGCAACCGTTCCAGCATACTGCAAGGGGCGTTGCGGGGGAGTCGCCTCCGATCCTTACGAAACTTTTATGGATTCTTTTCGCCAGTTTTACGCGGTTGCATTTTTAATTCAGACTACGCACCGTAACAGACAGCCAGACAGTTTCGCCGGAGGTTGCAATGGTAGCGATCATGGCCCTCGTTCCACTGTCCACGATAGCCACCGCATTCTACGTGCGATTCCTCATCGCCATCTGCAAAGAATGCAGGAGCCAACGGATCTGTCACTTAGTGCGTCTTCGGTCTGACTGGGGTGAACCCGCAACTCCGGCGGATCGGACGATGGAAGTTCCATCCCTTCGAGCCGCCTGAAAGCGCGGCACTTCTCGTTTTTCGTCGTACCACCTCCACGTCGAGGATCAACGACAACAGGCAATAACCGCGAGATCTATCTCCGGTGGAGGATACGAAGATGCGTTCCACGTTTTCTGTCGTCGCGACCGTGATAGTCCTGACGGTCTGCTCAGCTGTAGGCCAGTCAACCTTTGGAAGTATTGTGGGCGTCGTGCATGACAAGACGCAGGCGGTTATCCCCGGTGCGACCGTAAAGATAACGAACTTGGAGGACCGCAGTGTTCGCTCTTCTGCCTCGGATCAGAACGGGGCCTTTGAATTCCTGAATCTGAAGCCGGGCAAGTATTCGGTTTCGATTAACGCAGAGGGGTTTGCCGATTTTCAGATCGCAACGGCCGAACTCACCGCACGTCAGGCGCTAAGGATCGATGCCACGCTTGACATCAAGAGCCAGTCGCAGTCGGTCGAAGTCTCCGACACGGTCGCCGTGATTAACACGGAGAATGCAACCATCAGCGATTCCATCGCGAACCAGCAGATTACCGAGCTTCCTCTGAATAGCAGGGCGACGACGACCAGTCCCCTGAGCGCCTTATCAATATCGCCCAGTGTGCAGCAGGATAGCTCTGGAAATATCGCTCTGGGCGGAGCCAGTTCCTCGATGGTGAACTTCTCAGTGGATGGAATTTCCACCACCAACGTGAGACAAAACGGCGCGCTCCAGGATGCCTACCCCTCGCAGGAGGGCATTGCCGAGGTGAAGGTCACTTCGTTCAACAACAACGCGGAGTTCTCGCAGGTTGGTGACGTTACCTTCACCACTAAGAACGGCACGAATCGATTTCACGGCACGCTGTTTGAGTACTTGCAGAACGACGCGCTGGACGCGGATCCGTATGGCTTTGCAGGAAAGAATCCGAAACACTTCAATACATTCGGCGGATCGCTGGGCGGTCCGGTAACCATTCCAAAGCTTTATGACGGAAGGGACAAAACATTCTTTTTCGCCGATTATGAGGGAAACCGCCGCGCGACCTCGGTGGCAGAGCAGTTCCTGGTTCCGACGCAAGCTGAACGTAATGGCGATCTGACTGCGCTCGGCGGACCGGTCGTTCCTGCTGCGAGCATCAGCCCGACGGCGAAAGCTCTGCTCGCCTACTATCCTCTGCCGAATGTGACGGGACAGTCCAACTACAATTACGAAACCTTTCAGCCGACACCGTCACAAACCGACGGAGCCGATATTCGCATTGATCAAACGATTTCCTCCAGGCAATCAGCGTATGCGCGCTTCAGCCGCAAGAACATTGCCGATGATTATCCAGACCCCTTGCTGCCGAATGATTCTGATAGCGTCCACAACCGCAGTTTGCTCGTGTCCCATGTGTACGCGATCACTAGCCGGTTGGTGAATGAATTTCGGTTCGGCTTCACCAACGTGACCACCAGTGTGGGCTTTCCCATCGAGGGCGCGAATGCGCTCTCACAACTTGATCTCACGGGCGTCAATATCAGCCAGCACCCCACGACACACGCATTTCCCACTTTCAACTTCAGCGCGGGGACTGGCTTCACGCCGATCGGCAGAGACAAAACGGGTGTGACGCAGTCGAAAACCACCCAGTTTACAGACAACCTGAGCTACAGCTACGGAAAACATACCTTCAAAACCGGCCTGGATGCCCGGCGCGTGCGTTATTTCGATCTGGAGAGCTTTGCCCCGGTCTTTAATTCCGACGATTTCGGTGATTTCACTTTTCAGCCCACCTTCACCGCAAATGCCTTTGGCGACTTTCTAATCGGTGCGCCGACCACACTCAACTTTGCAGTTTCCAGTCCTGACGTAGGCGGCACCGCTTGGCAATATGGCATTTACGGTCAGGACGAATACCAAATCAACACTCACCTTACGCTCAGTTATGGCTTGCGCTGGCAGATCTTGCCCGGCTTTCACGAGGACGGCGGCAATCTGGCGAACTTCGACCAGAGAAACAATGCCATTGTTGTGCCCAGCCAGTTAGCGGCCTACCTGCAACAGCAGAACATTCAGGCATCGAACCTGGCCTTTCAGCAGTCGTTTAATGCCTGCGGCCTGGGATATACGGCCCTTCCTTGCACAAACTATGTCACCGCCAGTCAGGATCACCTTCCGCCGTCACTGCGTAACGTCTACATGCGGAACTTTCAGCCGCGTGTGTCGATTGCCTGGCGGCCCTTCAACGATACGAAAACCGTGATTCGCGCGGGCTTCGGCATCTTCACTATGACCAACCTCGGACCACTGTCCTTTAACAACAGCGGAAACCCGACTTCGGCTCTTCACACCTACACCAATACAAAAACTGCGGGCGGCGCGCCTCTAATTCAGTTCCCTAACACTGTTCCTCCGGCAACAAGTATTCAATATGGCGGTGGCGGTCTCGATCAGGGCGTCGATCCCAACTATCGTGATCCGCAGGCCAATCAATGGAACCTCACCGTGGAACGCCAGTTAGGGAACTACGACAGTCTGCGTTTCAGCTATGTGGGCATGCATAGCTACCGCCTCAGCGTTACTGAGGATCTGAACCAGATTCCGGCGAGTACAACCCCGTATCAGACCACGTCAGCGAGTCCTTACGTTGATCCGCGGGCGCCGTACCCCAACTGGTTCACCCTCTACTCCACTTTCAATGCCGGCAAAGCCAACTACGATGCCCTGGAAGTCGAGGCTACCCACAAAATGTCACACGGGCTGTACTTTGACGCGAACTATACACTCGCGAAAAATCTCGCGGACAATCAGGGTGACATTCCGGCAGCGTTCACTGGAGAAGTGAATTACGGTGTCCCGGTCGCAAACCGCTTCGACATAGGCAGCGACTACGGCAATGTGGAGGGCACACGCCGGCAGCGCTTCCTGCTGTCGGGAATCTACCAGCTGCCAATGGGAGAGGGCCGGGCCTTCGTGAATGCCGGAGGCTGGAGAAATAAGTTGCTGGGCGGATGGGAGTTGAACACCATCACTCTCGTAGAGACCGGGCCTTGGCTGACGCCGAGCATCAGTGATTCGTTTGACCAGTCCAATACCGACGTAGTCAATCGTGGCGCATTCCTTCGCCCCGATGTGGTGTCCACGAACTTTTACGCCGGTCAATCGCGAGCTCGTTATTTCAATCTTGCAGCATTCGCTCCCACTCCGGCCGGCGCCGGACGTTTTGGCAATGCTGGAGTTGGAGTTTTGCAAGGCCCTGGCACAGCGACCGTCAGCCTTGGATTAGCCAAGGTTTTCAAAGTGAACGAGAGAGCGAGAGTGCGATTTGAATCGACATTCACCAATGTGCTGAACCACACAAACTTCGCTCCGCCAGCCACGCAAATAGACAATACCGCGACTTTCGGCGTTCTCAGCGCCCCGCAAACCGCCGAAAGCGCCGGCAATCGAACCGGGCAACTCGCATTGCGCCTCGACTTTTGAAGGAAAGGAGATTCCCGTAACTCCCAGGGTTAGAGCCTGACGCCCGGTTTTGAACTCAAAAAGGAGATTCCTTCTCGTATACTTCACGACAAGACCCCACCCCCGCTGCATCGGAGGAATGATGGAGTATCTACTGCTCCTGAACGATTCACCCTACGGAAGTCAGCGTACCTACAACGCACTCCGCCTGGCCGGCGCGCTGGCGAAGGGCGCAGCCAGGGAAGTTTCCATTTTCTTGTTGGGCGACGGGGTGGTCAGCGGATTGCGGATGCAATCCCCGGCAGATGCGTCCTACAACGCTCAGGAAATGCTGCGGCTTTTGGCGGCGCAAGGTGTCTCAATCGGTGCCTGCCGCACTTGTTTGGAGGCGCGTGGGATCGATGATGCCTCGCTCGTCGCTGGCATTAACCGCCGTACCCTGGACGACCTTCGCATTTGGACAGAGGAAGCAACGAAGGTTCTGGTGTTCTGATCGGCCAGTCACAGTCTGCGCGCCTCAAGCCCGCTCGAGCAATTCTGACTGGATGGCTCCGTGGATATGCAGGAGCAGCCAGATGTTGTTTTCACATTGTACGCACAAGTATGTATGGTATTTCTGCGTAGTGGCGACGAGAGGCAGGGCGGCAGGTCTGACTCCCGCCGCCCTTACAACGCGGGTCCGCTTACCTTCAGAGCAAATCGCCCACCTTCGTAGCCATGGTGATGCGTGTCGCTGTGATCACACCTGTAAAGCTGGTGGATATGTTTCCCGAGGTATCGTAGGCATCCAGCGTAAATGGACCGGTATAGTGATCCCCCTCTGGACCCAAGGTTACCTCTTCAACGATGTGAGTCGGGCCGGCAGGGGGGCCGATCTCGGTTGGCGGGTCGGTGGGAAACGCATTGCTTCCCCAAGCAAAGTGATTGAGCTTGTATTTGTTGGAATTCCTCGTATGTTCCCAGACGCCCATGCAGAAATCCCCATCCTGCGGAGGCCGTCCTGAGTTCATGATTTCCGTTTTGTCGCTATGCCAGACGACCAGCGCATTGTCGATCACGGTGTCGGGAATGGAAGCCCCGTTCATGGTTTTGGCCGTGAACGTCACGTGCCACATTCCCACGATCCCGTTCCCGTCTTCCCCATCGCTGTCGAACTGAGCGCTGCTGAGCGCGGCCCTTATCAGGCGCGCATTCCCTTGTTGCGAAGACCAGTTCGCCGGATGCACCAACTTTGTCGGCAGACCGCATTGTGCCAGGGCGTTAGGCATGAACCAGAGTGCGAGCGCGGATAGCGATGCTGCAATTGCGAGAAATCTCTTACTTTTCATGGAAGCCGCTCCTTTTCGATTCGGCGCCTCAATTCCCTCGCGCCGTGTGCTGGAGTCTGCGGCACCTCGCCGCTCAGCTCAATGGGCCGGCCATGAGTTGAACCTGAGTTCAGCGACTCATCCAACTCATAGAAAACTCATTTCGGCCCGGTATGAGAACTGGTACGCTGCTCCCTATGCATGGCACCCCCGAAGAACTCTTAGAGCAGCAATTGGCCGGGCTGCGGCAATCCCTGAGCTGCCCCATTTTTGCGCAGGATGATCCGGAGTACGATTCGGCTCGCCGGGTCTGGAACGGCATGATCGACCGCAAGCCGTCCACCATCGTTCGGCCCACCAGCATCGCCGATGTGATTCAATGCGTCCGCTTCGCCCGCCAGCGTGGGATTGCCGCGTCCGTTCGTGGCGGCGGACACAGCGTTGCCGGAAAAGCTGTAGCCGACGGGACGATGATGATCGACCTCTCGCTGATGCGAGACGTTCAAGTCCATCCCGGCCGGCAAACGGCTTTGGTGCAGGGGGGCGCGACCTGGGGAGAATTTGACCGCGAGGCCGGCAGATATGGGCTCGCCACTACAGGAGGTGTAATCTCGTCCACTGGTGTCTGTGGGCTCACTCTGGGCGGCGGCCTCGGTTGGCTTATGGGAAAGCACGGCCTGAGCTGCGACAACGTGATCTCCGCGGACCTGGTGAACGCGGACGGCAATCACGTGTCGGTCAGCGCAACTCAGAACGAAGATTTGTTCTGGGCGATTCGCGGCGGCGGCGGCAACTTCGGAATTGTCACCGCGCTGGAGTTCCGGATGCACACCCTTGGTCCCGTGCATGGTGGCGTGGTGTTGTATCCGCGGCCGCTGGCCTTCGATCTGCTGCGCCAGTATCGAGACCTGACTCTCAATGCGCCCGATGAACTGACCGCCTATGCTGCACTACTCGTAGGACACGGACATCCGATGGCCGCGATTGCCCTCTGCCACAGTGGATCGAAAGAGGATGGTGCGGCCGCGTGCAGGCAGTTTCAACTTCCGGTTGCACCTGCCGCAGACATGATGGGAGAGAAGAAATACACCGACATTCAAACGATGCTCGACTTCACGGCGCCGGCGGGCATGCATTATTACTTCAAATGCCCCTTTCTCTGCGAACTGACCGACGATGCAATCCGCACCATCGTTAAATCCGCGGAAGAGATGCCAACGGAACAGTCACTGGTGGTGCTGGAACATATGCACGGAATGGCCAGTCGTGTCCCGGTCGCCCACACCGCCTTTGGATTGAGACGGGTCCACTACAGCGTGAATATCATGCCTTCGTGGAGCGACCCGACCATGGCCGGGAAATGCATCGACTGGGCACGCAGCCTGGCGTCGGCGCTGACCGCCTTCGGCGCTTCCGACGCGTACGTAAACTACCTTGGAGAGGAAGGCCCCTCCGCCGTAAAAGCCTCCTATGGGGCCAACTATGGGCAGCTCGCAAGATTGAAGAAGAAGTACGATCCTGACAATTTCTTCCGTTTCAACCAGAACATACTCCCAGCCGACTAAGCGCGCGCCAGGTGCGACAATCCGATCGAAGCCAGGAAGGCGTGATAGCGGGGAGCCGTGCGGTACGGACGGAATGCTTCGCTCAGGACAACGATGTAAATCGGGGTTGATTTGAGCGCAAAGGCTCGTTCCAGCCACTCGTACATCTCGTCAGCGAGTCCGAGTCTGGCATAGATATCCGCTATGAGAACAGCAGGCTCAGTTCTATCCTCAGCGGCCCGCACCTTATTCACTATATCGAGAGCGCCTTGGCGATCGCCCTTGGCGGCTGCGGACCCTCCCAGGAACGCAAGAGACTCAAGGTTGTCCGGGGTCAGCGAAAGAGCCTTTTGAAAGGCCGCAATGGCTTCATCATGCCGATCAAGCGATGCCAGGCTTCTGCCCAAAAACATGTAAGACCTGTAATAGCCGGGATCCAATTCGATGCTTTGCTGGATTTGTCGCAGGGCAAGATCGTGCTGTCCAGCATGTGACTGGGCAACCCCGAGATAAAGATTGACGCTGCACGATAAAGGTTCGATCTCGCGTGCGCGTTGCACGGACCCAATCGCCTCCTGGTGTCTCCCCATCACGGAGAAATAAAGTGACTGCCAGAGAAGAGCGGTAATCTGGCTGGCATCCAATCCCAATGACACCTCAAATTCGTGCTCGGCCCCCTTCCAGTCCAGGTCGTACCAACTCTTGATTAAGCCAAGCGTGCAGTGCGCTTCGGCGAGCGTTTCATCCTGCTCCAATGCCCGTTGCAGATGAGATCGTGCTTTCGCCAGCGCTTCAAGAGGTTTCATTTGACCGACCCGAACCGATCCCATCTGAGCGTAGCAGTCTGCCAACCCTGCATATGCGGGCGCAAAGGCAGGGTCAAGCGATAACGCTTCATGGAAATAGGCCATGCTGCGTTGAATCGCTTCAGTCGTCATCTTGTGCCAGAAAAAGCGGCCCTTCAGGTAGGCATCATAGGCGGCCGAAGACCGCGAATAACGGCGTGAACCGACCGTGGCACTGGGAAAGAGTTCCAGCGCCAGGCATTGGCTGACGTGCTGGGTCACTTCCTCTTGCACGGCCAGCAGGTCGCCCGATTTGCGATCGTAAGTCTCCGACCACAGAACACTCTGGTCGCGGAGATCGTGCAATTGTGCGGTGATGCGTAGCCTGTCGGCCGCGCGCCTCACGGAACCACGCAGCAGATAATCCAGATTCAACTGGCGCTGCAGGCGCTCGATACGCTCTGCCGATGTATTGCCGCTCTCAAATTTTGGAACAGCGGTTACGCGCAGGCGGCTCGGATCAATGCGAGACAGCGCAGAGATCATATCTTCGGTCAGTCCGGCGGCGAAATAGCTTTCAGACTGTCCCGAGAGATCCTCGATGGGAACGACGGCAATACGAATCCGCTTCTCCGCCGCAGCCAGTTCCTGGTCACCGCTCTTTTCGATCGGCGGGATGAAGCGGTAACCCAGCCGCGGGAGGGTCTCAATATATACAGGGCGCTCGGCTTGATCGTTCAGGGCGAGGCGTATCTGGCGGATGCAGAAGTTCAGCCCCTGCTCGAAGTCAACAAAGATATCCTGGCCCCATATGGCAAGCCGAATTTGTTCCCGCGTCACCAGGGAGCCGCGATGATTCAGCAAAAACGCAAGAACTCGCGCCGGCTGCTGCTGCATCCGGGTCAGCGCGCCGTTCTTACGAAGTTCGAGCGTTTGCTCGTCGAGCTCAAATTCCCCGAATCGAATGACAGACATGGCGGAAAAAGAAGGGCAACCGAAACTTCGGCGACATTATAGCGTTACTTTTCCTGTGCTTCCGCGATTTCTGGCGCTCTTGATTCCACTCAGTACGGGATTTGATTCGCGTCGTGCCGGAAGAGGGCGCCATCATGCTTCGAGAGCGTGCGCTGAACATCGCGTTGGTGTCGGTTGGATGTTGTTTTCGGCGGCGATTTATCAAGTCATCGGCGGTCTACGAGGTCCGGGTCCAAATCGTGTGACCCGGATCACAGACAGTCATTGATCGCTTGAGGTACAAAGCCGCGTTTGGCCTCTCCGAACGAGCACCACTCCAATTCCGTGGGAGTGTACCCCCCCCCGCCGAGGCATCCCTCGTTTTCAAAACAGGGTGCGCGTATCAGAAAACCGCGCTCCGTTCTTGCAGTCGAAGGAGTTTCTGCTTCAACCCGGGAGACTTATGAGAATCCGCATTCATCGCTTGTGTGCCCTCGCCCTGATTTCGCTGTTGTGGTTGTTCGCTTTCGCTGGCCAGGCGCAAGGTCAATCCTTCAACCAATTAACCCACTCGCCCAAGCTGCAGGCGAAGGCGGGGACAGCGCACAGGGCGAATGCAGCGGACGGGGCCGCCAGCTATGTCCAGGAAGTTCTCTACAACTTCTGCTCCGAATCCAAGTGTGCTGATGGGGAGCAATCCTCGGCTGGCCTGATCCGGGACGCTGCGGGCAACCTGTACGGCACTACCCCTGACGGGGGTGCCAACGGGGCCGGGACGGTATTCAGGCTCGCGCCTTCGACACAGGCGGGTGGCGCGTGGACGGAGACGGTGCTCCACAGCTTCTGCTCCGCTTCGAATTGCACGGACGGCAGTAACCCCGCGGGCGCTCTGATACAAGACGCTGCCGGCAACCTGTACGGCACCACAGAATCCGGCGGCGCCAACACCACTTCTCACGGCGGTCAAGGCGGTGGCGCGGTGTTCAAGCTCGCACCTCCAGCACAACCGGGTGGCACATGGACAGAGACGGTGCTCTACAGCTTCTGCTCGGAATCGAGTTGCACCGACGGCCAGTTTCCCCGGTCTGGTCTGACTCAGGACTCCGCGGGCAACCTGTACGGCACGACACAGCAGGGCGGCGCTTACACGAGTGGTGACGGGGGTTTTGGTGCGGGGACCGTATTCGAGATCTCACCTCCGGCGCAGCAGGGTGGTGCATGGACAGAGACGGTGCTCCACAGCTTCTGCTCGGCTGGGAACTACCCTTCCTGCTCAGATGGATACCTTCCCATTGCTGGCCTGATGCAGGACGCCGCAGGCAACCTGTACGGTACCACCTATTGGGGCGGCACTGGTTGGGGCATCGTATTCGAGGTCTCACCTCCGGCACAGCAGGGTGGCGCATGGACCGAGACGGTGCTCCACACCTTCTGTTCCGTTGAATTGAACTGCACGGACGGGCAGGAACCCCAGGCTGGTCTGGTGCAGGACGCTGCCGGCAACCTGTACGGCACGACAACAGATGGCGGCGCTAACACCAGCGCTAAACAACCCTATGGTGGAGGCACGGTATTCAAGCTCGCACCTCCGGCACAACAGGGTGGCGCATGGACGGAGACTCTGCTCTACAGCTTCTGCTCTGCTTCGAACTGTGCCGATGGAGTGACCCCCAAGAGTGGCCTGATCCAGGACGCTGCGGGCAACCTCTACGGCGCGACTCCTAGCGGCGGCGCCAATAACCTTGGAACGGCGTTTCGATTGAACAGTACTGGGCAGGAGACAGTGCTCTACAGCTTCTGTTCGGTTGGCGGCACGAGTTGCACTGACGGGGAGGTTCCCTCGGCTGGTCTGGTCCAGGACGCTGCGGGCAACCTGTACGGAATCACGCAGCTCGGCGGTGCTGACTATTACGGCGGCACGGTGTTCGAGCTTGCTGTACCCACTTTCACTGTCGCCACTACTGCTGTGTCGGTCAGCCCGGGCGCGACCAGCGGCAACACTTCGACGATCACGCTAACGCCCAGCGGCGGCTTCACCGGCAGTGTCACGCTGACGGCCGCGATTACATCCAGCCCGTCTGGCGCACAAAACCTGCCCACGGTGAGCTTCGGTTCGACGAGCCCGGTCAGCATCTCTGGAGCCTCCGCCGTGACGGCCACACTGACCATCGCCACCACGGCTCCCACTACCGGCGCTCTGGCATATCCCGCGCGTCCGGGTCTCCGCTGGTACGCCGGCGGTACGACGCTGGTCTTCGGCCTGTGCTTGGGAATTGGAATCTGCATCCCGGCCCGGCGGCGCAGCTGGCGTACGCGGATGGGCGCGCTCGTCTTACTCGTGATCCTCGCAGTCGGCTTGCTCGCGTGCGGCAGCAGTAGCAGCGGCGGCGGGGGCACCGGCAATCCGGGCACTACGCCCGGCGCCTACACCGTGACTGTAACCGGCGCCTCAGGCAGCACCACGGCCACGGGCACCGTCACTCTTACCGTGCAGTAGTCCGCGCCTGAATCGAAAGGCCGGAGACTCCAGCCCAGGCAGAAAACCGAGACCCTGGCAGGCTGCGGAAAAAGTCGCGAATGCGTGCGCCACCGTGGAAGAGCGGCGCTTCAGCACGCGTAAGCGGTTCGAAATCAATGCGGGCTTCAGCCCCGGTGGTCATTCTCCGAGCGACGAGGGGGTGCCCGCCCCCCGCCCGCTCGCGCGTGAGAAGAATGCGATACGAGCGGCAGGACAGAAAGCGTGCGCGTGGGTACAAGGCGAAGTGCTCGTCATCATCTCTCTGAGTGCTGGAGTATGCAAAACGCTTCAGACAAAAGTCATCATAACGTCGCGAGTAGGCGAGACGGGCGTAGAATGGTGCCGTTCGTGAACCCGCAAGACGATCCTGCTCAGTAGGGTTCGAAAGTAAGCTGATGGAACCTGAGGGCACAACACAACGAAAGCAACACTGCCGCACCTTGTTTCGATTTTTTCTTTTCGTCACTTGCCTGGGCTGTCTATTATCGCCGGTTGCCGCACAGACCTTCCTTTACAACCAGACAAGTTTACCTACAGGTAACGTCCCTGAGGGTATTGCTGTTGCCGATTTCAACGGCGACGGAAGACTTGACGTCGCTGTGGCGAATACCGGCGATAACACTGTCTCAGTGATCCTCAGTACGCCGGGTGGTGGGTTCGCGCCTAAAGTTGACTATAAGGTCGGATCTCAACCCGTTGCGGTGGTTAGCGCAGACTTTAATGGCGACAAGATTCCTGACCTGGCGGTCGTCAACTCCGGGGACAACACAGTTTCGATTCTGCTCGGGGCCGGGAGTGGAACCTTCTCGAGCCAAGTGACTTATGCCACTGGAAACCAACCGTGGGGTCTCGTTGCGTTGGACTTAAACTCCGACAACAAGGTGGATCTCGCGATTTTGAACCTTCACGACGCGACCGTATCCGTTTTTCTGGGAAACGGCGACGGAACTTTCGCAAGCCAGATCACAACCGCGTTTCCTTTTGGCCCGGCTACGATCTTAAGCGGAGATATCAATGGCGATGGCCTGCCCGACCTGATTCTCCCAGGGAATGGCGGACTCGAAGTATTGCTCAACACCGGAAACGCACAATTCTCCGTGAGCTTCGTCAGCGCTGGAGTTGAGGGTATCAGTGGGTCGGCAATCGGGGACTTCAACGGAGACGGCCGACTCGACGTGGCTCTCATTGACCCGCTCTCTGAGAACGCGGTGGTTATGCTTGGCGATGACACCGGCGGATTTGTGACGCGCACAACGTCCATCTATAATGTTCCTCTCAACACTGTCCTTGCAGTCGGCGATTTCAACAACGATGGGAAACTCGATCTCGCTGTAGGAACGTCCACGTATCCTTCCTCAATTCTGATACTCCTCGGTTTGGGCGACGGAACGTTTCAGCCGCAGCTGAACTCTGGTTTTCCCTATGTGTCTGCCATTGTGGCCGCAGATTTCAATAACGATGGCTATCTTGACATCGTCGCCTCGGATGAGTTCAGGAACGTTGTCACGATCATGCTGGGGAACGGCAAGGGACACATTGGAGGTAGTGTCGACTTCAGTCTGCCCCTATCCGCCGGAGTTGGAGGAGCGGCGGCAGCCGACTTTAACGGTGATGGGAAGCTGGATGTTGCAGTAGTTCAGGGTCAGGCAACTCAGGGAAGGACCAGCATTTCAGTGCTTCCTGGGAACGGCGATGGAACCTTCCAACAACCCATTACCACACCAGCCGCAAATATCGGCACTCAGCTAATGGTCGCCGCTGACTTCAGAGGGGACGGGAACACAGACATCGCTACTTCGTTTCCAAACTTCGGCGTTGGTCTTTCTGTCCTGCTGGGTGATGGAGACGGCACGTTCGGCGTCCCGGTTGCTAACCCGCTGAATCTCTCTGCGCCGGTGATTGGGACCATGGTTGCGGGCGACTTTAACAACGACGGCAAACAAGACCTGGCATTTCTGAGCGACTCTGTTTATAGCGATGCGCTTTACGTCGGTTTGAGCAATGGCGATGGAACTTTTCAGCCGATGCTGGTTGGCACTTTCACTTCAGCAACTGCGCTGGCAAGCGCTGATTTCAACCATGATGGCAATCTGGATATCGCGGTGGCACAGTCAGAGGCAGGCGGAACTCCTTCGGCGATTGTTGTTTTTCTGGGAAAAGGTGACGGTACTTTCTCTGGCCCCACCTCCTACAACACCGGAAACGCAAGCACTTACGGCGTTTCTGCGGCAGATTTCAACGGCGACGGCAAAGTCGACTTGGTCGTCGCAACTGATCAAGGGATTGCTTTCCTTGCGGGGAACGGAGACGGTACCTTTCAGGCCCCCATCCAGAGTTCAAATTTGATCGCTCTCGGAACCGCTGTTGCTGGCGACTTTAATGCTGACGGTAAGCCGGATCTGTTGCTCGGTCCTGTCAGCGCAGGCGGCTACGGAGAGTCCATCGCATTGGGGAACGGCGACGGGACGTTTCAAAACGAAATCACCTTTCAACCGACTAATTACGGAGATTTAACTGGATTTGCCGTCGGGGACTTCAATGCCGACGGCGTACTCGATTTAGCGCAGTTCAGTACCGTTCTCAACACGACAGACCAGGCGGTTTCAGTCTGGACGAGCGCGCCGGCAATTATCTTCTCGACGCCGGATCTGAGTTTTACGTCCCAGAATGTCGGAGCGTCTACTTCTCCGGCATCGATTTTGTTAACGAATGCTGATCTCCAAGATCGCAACCGTCGGACCCTTTAACCAGACCAATAATTGTCCCGGACTCCTGGCTGTGGGGCAAGGCTGCAGTTCCGAGGTGACTTTTACGCCAGCGGCGAACGGCCTGAGCAGCGGCTATCTTGCGCTCACCGATAACGCTGGACCGGGGACTCAACAGCTAACTTTGACGGGATGGACAGGGCCAGCAGATTTCCTGATATCAGCATCGCCAGGTTCGAGCTCGGTAGACGCCGGTGGCTCTGCAAACTACCTGCTTACCCTGACAGCAGAAGGCGGCTTTAGCGGCGCTGTTCAGTTGGCTTGCACAGGAGCGCCGTCGAAGGCAAATTGCACGGTTTCCCAATCTTCCCTGACACTGAATGGGTCTGCCTCTGTCGCGGTCACGGTGACCACCACTGCTCCATCTACGGCGATGCTCTCAAATCGTGCAGATCTCCTGTTGAGCGGATCGCCGCTCGTTAGGTTCTGCCTCATCGCCCTCGTACCTGCCGCGTGTATCGTGTTGACGAGAAAACGGAAAGCTGCAGCGGCCCTTGGGACGGCTGTCCTTGCATTGGTGATAGCTTCTTGCGGAGGCGGCGGAGGCGGAGGGGGTGGCGGAGGGGGCGGCGGAGGGGGCGGTGGCACCATCCCAGGGACTCCTGCGGGGTCATACAGTTTGACTGTATCGGGGATGAGTGGCAGTTTGACGCATAGTGCAACAATCAGTCTTACCGTCAAATCAACCGTTTTGAGTCACGCTGATCTTAATTTCGCGAGATCGGGAAAGGCGGTCCCTTAGAGCATCGTTCCGCGTTGCCATGTGCGCTCCACAAATTCCTATCCTGAAATTCCCTGGCTCTCACGCCTTCGAGAGTACTTCTTTCGCCACCATGATAGCGCTCATAGAGTTGGGCCAACCGGCATAGAACGCCAGATGCGTGATGACCTCAATCAATTCTTCCTTCTTGACTCCATTCTGCACCGCATAACTCAGATGAAACCGCAACTGGTCCGGACGATTCATCGCCACCAGCGCCGCCACGGTTGCGAGACTGCGGTCGCGTTTCGAAAGCTCCGGTCGCTCCCAGACTTCGCCGAAAAGCACGCGATCCGTCAGATCGACCAGCTTGGGCGCGAAGTCACCAATCATCTTCTGGGCTGCTGAAGGCTCTTTGCTCATGCCTTGCTCCTTCCTGCGTACTGTTCGTCGCTCACGTGCTTGTCTTGCGCATCCACACGCCCCACGTGACCGGTCCGGCCTCCTTATCGGTCATTGGGCGGCCCGCCGCCTTGAGCGCCAGCTTGATCTGGCCGTGATGGTAGCCCTCGTGCCAGAGCATGTGCTGCAGCAGGAGGATGGGGTGGTCGTAGTGAAGGTTCATGTCGTGACCATCCTCCACCCTGCTCTTTACCGCGTCCCGCACTGCCCTGGCGCTGTCATTCAGCATTTGCGCGATGCGCTCCGGGTCACGCTCGGCCAACCATTCTTCGTCGGGCACCTTTCCGGCGAACTCAGGGGCATCCTCGAAAACAAATACAAGCCGCACATAGTGGATGTGTGTGAACAACTCGGCGACGGATGGGCTGTCCTTCATTGCCCTGGCCTCGAGTCCGCCCTCCGGGAGGGCGCGGAGCAGATTGAGCAGGATCGTGTTGTTCCGGTCCCACGAGCCCAGAAGAACCTCAAGCAAGCTTTGATCTCGTGTCTCTAACACGTCCACTCCGTTTGTCGCGATGCGGCCGCTCGACGAATTTTCGGCTGTCGGCCACCCCGTCAAGGCGGCCTTCCCTCAACAGACCGCCGAGCCACAGGCTCTGGCCCGCCTTTCCTCATTCCGATTTGAGAGAAGCCATATCGATGGCGAAGCGGTATTTCACATCCGACCTGAGCATTCTCTCGTAAGCCTCGTTAACTTTCTGGATCGGGATGACTTCGACATCGGCGGTGATGTTGTGCTGCCCGCAGAAGTCGAGCATCTCCTGGGTTTCGGGGATGCCGCCGATCATAGAACCGGAGAGGCTGCGCCGGCCCATGATCAGGCCGAATGCCGCCACGGCCAGAGCCTTCGGCGGCGCGCCCACGAGGGTGAGGTTGCCGTCGCGGCCCAGCAGGTTCACATAAGCATTGATGTCGTGATCGGCGGAGACGGCGTCGAGAATGAAGTCGAAACTGCCGGCGTGCTTCTGCATTTCGTCGGCGTTGCGCGAGACGACGACTTCGTGAGCGCCCAGGCGCAGTGCGTCTTCCTTCTTGTTCGGTGTGGTCGTGAAGACCACAACATGAGACCCGAGCGCGCGGGCAAATTTCACCGCCATGTGCCCCAGTCCGCCCAGTCCGACCACGCCAACTTTCTTGCCTTTGCTGACGCCCGAGCGGTGCAAGGGCGAGTACGTTGTGATTCCGGCGCAGAGCAGAGGAGCGGCTCCGGCGAGACTCAGATTCGACGGCACCCGCAGCACGAACCTCTGGTCCACGACAATGCTCTGCGAGTAGCCGCCATAGGTGACGCCCCCAAGATGCTTGTCCGGCATATTAAACGTCAGGGTGACGTTCGGGCAGAACTGCTCGAGCCCAGCCCGGCACTCGGGACACGTGCCGTCCGAGTCCACCATGCAGCCGACCGCGGCAAGGTCGCCGGGCTTGAATTTCGTGACTGCGGAGCCGGTCTTGGTGACCCGGCCGACGATCTCATGGCCCGGAACAATCGGGTATACCGTGGGCATGAATTCGCTCCACTCATTCCGCACCGAGTGCAGATCGGAGTGACAGATTCCGCAGAACAGGATTTCGATCTGCAGGTCGTGTTCGGTTGGATCGCGCCGCGCGATCGTGGTGGAGGCCAACGGCGATGCCGCGCTGGCAGCGGAGTACGCTTTCGCTTTGTACATAGACTTTGACTTTCCTTTCACAGACCGGTCATTTTTTCCAGGCGTTCCGGATACCGCGCTCCTTCCACCTTAATCTGGGAAGCGGCGGCGGCGATGTCGCGGAGATCGTTAGCCGTCAGTTCGACTCCCACCGCACCAATGTTTTCTTCCAGACGGTTCAGCTTCGTCGTGCCTGGGATCGGAACCATCCACGGCTTTTGCGCGAGCACCCAGGCCAGTGCAATCTGAGCGGGAGTCGCTTTCTTCCGCTTCGCCATGCTGCCCAGCAGTTCGATCAGCGCCTGGTTCGCCTTGAGAGCCTCCGGCGTAAAGCGAGGGAGAGTGCTGCGGAAGTCGGTACTGTCGAATGTCGCGTTTTCTTTGATCGCTCCCGTCAGAAATCCCTTGCCGAGCGGACTATATGGAACCAGGCCGATTCCCAGTTCCTCCAGCGCAGGGATTATCTCTGCTTCCGGCTTCCTCCACCACAACGAGTATTCACTCTGCAGAGCGGTGACCGGCTGGACGGCGTGTGCGCGCCGAATCGTCTTTGCGCCCGCCTCCGAAAGTCCGAAGTGTTTAACTTTGCCGGCTCGAATCAATTCCTTCACCGCGCCGGCGACGTCTTCGATCGGCACGTTAGGGTCAACCCGATGCTGATACAGCAGGTCAATGGTCTCGACCTTCAGCCGCTTGAGCGAGCCTTCGACGGCCTGCTTGATGTGCTCGGGCCGGCTATTCAGACCTGCCGCTCCCGGCCGGTTATCGCCGCCGCTCAGGTCGAATCCGAACTTGGTCGCGATCACCACTTTGCCGCGAAACGGAGCGAGCGCGTCGCCCACCAGTTCTTCGTTCAAGTACGGGCCGTAGACCTCCGCCGTATCGAAGAATGTGATGCCGCGTTCCACGGCGGCGCGCAGAACAGAGGTCATCTCCTGCTTGTCTTTGGGCGGGCCATAGGAAAAGCTCATACCCATGCAGCCCAGACCGATTGCCGAAACTTCCAAATTGCTTTTTCCAAGTTTGCGCTTTTGCATGGTTTCTCCTGCGCTGCAAAAATTCCGTCTGCCTCAAACCGTGACAAGCGTAAGTACAGTTTCCCGAACCTCAGGCCTCTTGCCTGTTTCGTTGAAGTTCTCGCCGGATTCTCCGAAGTTTAACAGGTCGAGGGCAGCCGAAAATTTCCCGAAAGATACTCCACCGTCAAAACAGGGAACTGCAGGCGCCAAGGTCGGCATAACGCGGGTCGGAACGGATGCGGTCAAACGCTGGATCCATCAGGATCTGTCTGGTCAAACGCCCTGCTTCTCGCGCAAAAAAGCGGGCGAGGCATGCAGCGCCTCGCCCGAGAAACTGCGTTCAAGTTGTCCCTCGCACTATTTTGTGGAGGCTCCCTCGTCTGTGGCTGCCTGCGGCGCATGCAACGGATCGCGCTGCTTCCACGTGCGCTGCACATTCTCTGCCGGTGATGCACCGCGCCGCGCTGCGCCACTCACAAATGAGCCGCTCAGAAGGTAGACACCACCGGTTGGCGGAGACTGTGAGCTGTCGATCGTGGTGAAGGCAAGACCGTTGGTTCCCCAGCGAATCAAAGCCGTTGGTGCGCCAGTCACGTTATTAATCGTGAAAGAGCCGACCGGCGCGAAGGTCGTGATATTGAACGACTCGATCGTATAGCTTGTAGTTCCTAGCTCTTGCTGCGTTTGGCCGAGGAAGAACGCCGCGCCCAGCGTCCCGTCTGGCACCATCAGCCCGCTGGCCGCGAACGTGCCAATGGCGGTGCCATTACTCGGATTCACCACGACGCCATCGTCGTCATACACATTGCCGGTCGGTGCGTCATAGTGAATGTGATAGAAGAACCCGGGAACCACTCCAGGATAGTCCGTCACTGTTCCGAAGCCGGAAGCGTTCACCGCAAGCGTGTAGAAATCGAAGCTCGGTGTTTCCTCGTTGTTGGCCGCGAACATCTCGCTTCCATCGGTCTTCCACTGAATCGAGTCCATCAGATAGTTATTCGGGTTGGGACAGCCGTTTTGAATCCACCCGCAAATCACATTTGTGCGGGCCGTGCCGCTGTCGTATATCACAACGCCGCCTTCTTCCACCGGGCTGACGTTTTTGGCTCCACGGACGACGGCCACTGTACCGTCCGCGTTGGGCGCCGCTTGCAGATCCATGGCGTAGAAGGGACCGTCAAATGCGTCACTTCCCAGCTGGATCGTAATGTCGCTGCCCAAGTCGGGGAGCGTCATCACCTCGACCGTGGGGGCGCCAAGTTGGCTGACGTAGAGTAATTGGCTCGTGGCAGAAACAGAAAGCAGGTTAGGCTCGCTTCCCGCAAAAGCTGCCGTGCCGAGAGTGCCCGTGGTTGGATTCAGGATCTGTACGGAGTTGCCATTAGAGCCGTCTGTGCTGGGAAGAGACAAATAAATTACCTGGTTCACCGGGTCCCAGGCGAGGTCAGACGCGAGAATGTTGACCACCTGCAAGCCGCCCCCTACGGTGAAATTCACCGCGCCGGAGGTGCCGCCGCCCGGGGTGGGATTTGAAACCGTGACCGCCGCGATTCCGGCGGTCGCAAGATCTGTCGCCGGCACCTGTGCCGTGAGCGTCGTCGAATTCGTGTAAGACGTGGTGAGAGCGCTGCCGTTCCATAGGACTGTCGAGGACGAAACAAAATTCGATCCGGTAGCCGTGATCGCGATCGCAGCGCTGCCAGTGGCGGCGGCGTTCGGACTGATCGAAACCAGCGCGGGAACCGGGTTTGTCGCCGCCTGGATGGTGAAAGTAACGCCGCCCGATGTGCCGCCTCCGGGCGTGGGGTTCATCACCGTGACCGTGGCGGTTTTGGCGGTCACGAGATCCGCGGCCGGCACCTGGGCGTTGAGCGTCGTCGAATTGATGTAAGAGGTGGCGAGAGCGCTGCCGTTCCACAGGACGGTCGAGGACGAAATGAAATTAGACCCGGTCGCTGCGATGGTTGTCGCGGAACTTCCGGCCGGCACCGTGTTCGGATTGACCGAGGTGAGCGACGGAGCCGGGTTGGCCGTCGTCTGGATCGTGAACGTGGCGCCGCCCGATGTGCCGCCTCCGGGCGCCGGGGTCACCACCGTGACCGTCGCGGTTCCGGCGGACGCGAAATCCGTGGCCGGCACCTGTGCCGTGAGCGTCGTCGAATTCGTATAAGAAGTCGTAAGGGCAGTGCCGCTCCACATGATGGTAGAGGCCGAACTGAAATACGCCCCACTGACCGTCAGCGCCAACCCCGAGTTTCCAACCAGCGCGGCATTCGGACTGATGGCCATGAGCTCAGGCGCCGGATTGCCATACACCACCTTGGCTGCGGGACTGTTCGAGACACACGCACAAAGAACAAGAGTCAACAAAGTCAAAAGTGCGTAAACGGTAAGACGGCTAGGTACTCCTAGGGATCGCATAAGTCTCCTGGTCAGGGCGAATAACAATGCAACAGAGTAATTTTGGCTCGCCACCACGGGCTCGCAATAGCAAAATGTGCGTCATACCGAAACCAAGGTAATTACTCGGGCTTGGGAGCCGGCATTGTCGTGGGATCCATGCCCCTGATCGAGCCGTTTTGAGATTGTTCCCCTTGTCGCGCTCCGCCCTTGCGCAACAAAGAAAAGCCGCCCAACAACAACGGGCGGCATGCGCGGATACATCTGGCCTGAAACGCTCAACAATATCCCAGGTCTTTGGCCTTTTTCAGGGCGGCTTCAGGCCCGCGGCCCGCGGTTCCATACGGGTCTGGTCATTTTTCTCCGGCTGGACCGCCCGGGATTCCGGGCGGCCCAACTCGGTCGCGGAGGTCGGCTGCTCGGTTCCGGCCTACGGCGATACGGTGATTTTCTTACTTGCCTTAGACGCGGGATGATACTTGTTCCCGCTGTACGTGGCCACCAGGGTGTGGGTACCGGCAGCGAGACTACCGGCCTTTACCGATGCCTTTCCCGAAACGATCGTAGCCGTGGACACGGACTTGCCATCCACCGAGAAATCCACCGACCCCGTGGGCGCTGGCCCCTTGCTTGCTGTAACGGTAACCGCGAGCGTGATGGGGGTTGTGTGTTTGAGTTCCTGTGTCGCCGCGGGCGCAGTGAACTTCACCACTGCCGCCGCCTTTACAGTGATGGAGACGCTGATGGGACCGGCTGCCGCGTAGTTCAAGTCGCCGCTGTACGTCGCGCCTAAGGTGTGGCCCGTTGTGGTCAGGCCGGTCACGCTGGTGGATGCCGTTCCCGTAGACGAAAGCTTGACAGCACTACCGTAGTTCGCGCCGTCCACTTTGAATTGCACCGTGCCCGTGGGCTGCGGACCGGATCCCGACGTGACGCTCACGCTGAACGTCACCGCGGTTCCTGACGTGACGGATGCTCCGTTTGCCGGCGCGGTAATTTTGAAGACCGGAGCCGGCAACACTCCCGTCCCGGAGAGGGTCACGCTGTCCGCTCCGTTAATGGTATTGTCTTCCAGCGTCAGCGTGGCCGCCCGTGCGCCGGTCGCCGCAGGCGTGAAGATGACCCCGATCCTGCATGTCTGGCCGCTGTACAACAAGGCCCCGGACGTGAGCACGCAATTGGTCGTCGTATTGTCAACCTTGAAGTCCGCCGCGTTCGCTCCAGTGATGACGGCGTTCGTGAGGGTCATAGCCGAGTTGCCGGTGTTGGTCACGGTGACCAACTGGGCGGCGCTGGCCGTGCCCTTGCCCTGGTTTCCGAAAGCCATGAGACCTTGGCTGCCGACCTTGCGAATCACTTGCCCCGTTGCCGCGGAGCTGATGATGTAGACGTCCCCCTGCGAGTCCACGCCTACGCCTGTCGGACTACTCAATGTCGCGGTTGTTGCCTTGCCGCCATCGCCGGTGTACCCTGCCGTGCCGTTTCCGGCGATGGTGTGGATGATCCCCGTGTCGTAGTCGATTCTTCGCACGCGCTGGTTTTTGGTATCGCTGAAGTACAGATCGCCAGCCGCGTCAAACACAATCTGGCCGATGGAGTTGCCGATTTCGGCATTCCCCCCAAGGCCGCCGTCGCCGCTGAAGCCACAGGTGTGTCCGCCGGCAATCTTGTTGAAGCCGACAATCGTGTTCTCCGCGTTGTAGAGCGACTCCTGCACGATCTCACATTCTCCGCCGTTGGCCCACAGGGTGTAGAGGTTGTCGCCTCCGTCCACGGCCATCGCGCTGGACGGCTTCGACTGGTAGGGGAAGGGGTCGTAAAGGAAGATGAGGTTGGCCGGCAGGGGCTGCACTGTAGACAGAGCGGCTCCCGAGTGCTCATCGACAAAGAACAAGTGATTGTAGGGATCCATACTCATCTCCCCGGGAGTATTCAGTGCTTCGGTGTTCAAAGTGCACGGCGTTGAAACCGGACAACTTGCAGTGCCTGTTCCGCTGACCTGAACTGCCGGGCCGTAGTCATAGATTTCGTACATGAGACCGGTGGAGGGCTCGTCGAAGTAGACCTCGCCAAATGTATCCACGGCGATTCCATATGGAGCCGCGTATCCGGAAGCGAGCGTCTTGAAGGTTGCGCTGGAGTCGAACTGTCGAATCAAACCGTTCCCAGTATCGGCAATCCACAGCGTGTCGCCGCCGTCCACCGTGAGATTCTGCGCCCCGCTGAGCAGGCCCACGCTTGAGGGATAGGTGCCGGGCAACGTGGTGATGACCGACGGGATGAAGTTGATCACCGGCGAGTAACCGTTGCCGCCCAGGCCGAAGGCCATGGGGACGGCCTCTGAACCAGACACCGAATGCGTAATCACGACACGGCCGAGCCGGTTTCCCGGGCCTTGCGGCGTGAAACGGACCAGCAGCGTGCAGGCAGTGTTGGCCGCATACACGCTGCCTTCGATACAACTTCCACCCGGCTCGATTCGGAAGTCGGGAGTCGATTGGATGTGAATAAGCGTAACGTCTTCAGAAAAACGCAGCGTGAGAGTGTGCACGTCACCGGCTTCTCCTGCCTTGACTTCACCCAGGCGGCGGAAATTCGCCGGCGCCTCCGGCAGAGCGTTGCCTTGCGCATCGAAAGCGTGTACCTGCAAATCCCATCCGGTGGGAGGGTCGAGCGTGATGGCCGACCCGCCTGGGCGGATCGGAGAGCGTTCTTCCAGGGCCGGCCGGGCAGTTGCGCGGACGGTTTGGTCCTGACCTGAGGCGATCATGACAGAACCCAGCACACAGGCGGCAATCAAATAGTTCCTCGATCCGGCAAAAGCCATGCGTCGGAAAACAGATAGGGTCATTTCCTTCTCTCCTTCGAGTGAATTGTGGACACTTCGAGCGCTGAATGTTCTTTCGGGGGTATGGAGCGAGATTGGCTTGCCGCTTGCCCTTTAAGCCCCACACCAGCAGCCAGCCGCCCCAAGAGTGGGCCGAATTATAGCGCTCTTTCGCAGGAAAGCAAGCTCATAGCCAGGAAGGGTAGCGGCGCTTCAGCGCCGCGTAAGCGGTTTGCAATCCATGCGGGCTTCAGTGTGTGCGTGAGAACTCGAATTTGCATCAGACGGTGGAGCAAGCACCGCCAAATGCCAGCCCCGTCATCACACTCGTCTTCCCGCCAGTTTCAAACGCTCCAGATGTGAGGTGAATCGAAAGAAGCTATGCCACGGGCTTCTTGAGTCCACATAAATTGAAGAATGTTCTCGCGATTAAGGCAGTCTGCTGCAGAAATGCGGGCAATTTGCTCGGCGTGAACGGTTACTCCGGCGCTTTCCCGTGAATCGGACGACCACCAGCTTTCCATTGAACCTGATTGCTACCGTTTTATGTGGAAAGGAGCCATCCGGCAGTCCTGGCTGCTGGCTTGGCCCGTGAAACATATTCGCGCCCTGCTGCAGAACCGATCACTGCGTATGGCCAGGGAACTTGGACTGCCGATCAACGTGGAGCGGGCTTCCATTGATAAATCGAAGGGCTCTCCTTCCTAGCGTTGCGCAGATCGCGTTAGGGGTTTTGAGCGTTATGGGCCTGTTTTCGTCAAGTATCAATCCACCAGCGTCGAACAAACGGAGGAGGCGAAACCAGTCAATCTCGGACCGCAAATCGACGAAGGCGCACGGCATCACGTCTCTACAGAGGGATTTTCTGTAGCTCGCGGCGCCGGCTCGTGCAGTTGCTGTCCGCAATACGCGCAATTCGCCCAAGGGGGCTCAACGGGCTTATCACATTTCGGGCACGTTGGCTGCAGCAAAGTGCCGCAGCGCGGACAGAATGGGAATTTTGCCTTTTCGACATGCCCGCAGCCCGGGCACGGCTTCGGCAGAGGGTCGCGGAGAATGAAGTACAAGATCATCCCGATCGCATGGGGAACGAAGATCGCCAGTAGCATCCACATTACGTACCGCATCTGCCGCCGCTTCGCATCCCCGTAGATGTATCCGATCAGCGCAACCCAAGCCACCATGAGCAGGAAAAATCCGTAAACCAGCAGCGCTTGTCCCCAGCGCGGCAATTTGGCCATCTCCGGATCCTTTGGTGCAACGAAGAAGAACAACCACACGGTGAGGCACGAATACGCGAACCATGCAAAGATCCACGCTGCTTCTGGGATCACGCGCAATTCCTTTGTGAAGCGGCTCATACCAGCCTCCTTTCGCCGCGCTGCCGGATTGCCAGCATCACTGCGGCCGCCCCTCCCGCGAGCCACCCTAGCGCGGTGAACCCGGCAAAACTGATCCACGTATGGCTGAACTGCGGCCCGAGCAAGCTCCCGAAACGTCCGCTCACAACGTGGAAAACCGCCCAGCTCGCAATCGTCAGCAGCCACGCAAAAGCCACGACAAAAATGATGACGCGGCGGTTCCAATCGTGCTCGGCCTGTTCCGTGAACTTCGCCTCGGCACGCGCCAGCGTCGCCTGCACCAGCCACGAAGAAGGCTGCGGCGTCGGCAATCGGCGGAGTTCGCTCGCAATCGGCCGCCAAGCCTCCAATTCGTTCGAGCAGGCGATGCAAAACCGCACATGCTCCGCAACCTGCTTTTCTTCCGCGCTCGTCAGCGCGTCGGCTGCGGCCAGCGCCAGCAGTTCTCGAATCTTGTCGTGCTCGTTCATTGCCATGTACCTCCGGGATGCCGCGCTTCGAGCGCGTCACGCAACTGTTCCAGCGAACGTCGCAGCCGCGACTTCGCCGTTGATACTGGAACCGCTGTAACCTGCGCGATTTCCTCAATCTTCATCTCATCCTCAAACCGCAGTGTGAGGACTTCGCGATAGATCATCGGCAGCCCCGCCATCGCTTCGCTGATCTCCGTTCGGCGCTCGGCCGCGAGCGCGTGATCGAGCGGCGTGTGGTCTTTACTTGAAATCCGGTCCGCCACATTTTCGCTATGCCAGCTGTTGGCGAGCGGCTCGTCGAGGCTCTCCGGACGAATCCGGCGCAAATGATCGATCGCCAGGTTGCGCGCCAGCGTGAACAGCCAGGCGTCGAAATTGCGGCTTGCATCAAAGGAACGAATCTTTTCGACCACTCTCAACCATGTTTGCTGGAACAGGTCTTCCGCCTCGGCGGGCTGCCGCACGATGCGCAGCAGGTACCGATACAGCCGATTCTGGTACCGGGTGATCAGTTCCGAGAGAGCGTTCAGGTCGCCTCGGCGAAGCCGGACCACATCCGCATCCACTGCCACAGGCCCCTCCAGCGATAGTGCGGTCGCCCCCACCATACTCGTAATACGGATGAGTGCCCAAAAAAGACGCAAGAGATGCAGTTGCTGGATTGGTGTTGCTAGGTATCTCAATGGCAGAAATTTTCGAAGACTCCCTCGTACCTTGCATCCTTTTGAGGTTCTCGCCCGTATTTCCCAAAGTGCTCAAATCCACAGTACAGAGCGCAGGAGCGCAACTCAGATCCTGCATTGCTCTTCCAAGGGAGGCTGACATGCATGACACAAAGGAGCGGTTGTCTCAATTGTGGCTCTTCGCGTTACTCAACTACCTGTATGCGGACGTGCTTGCCCTGTTCGATATTGTTGGCTCGCAAGATCCAGCCCCACATCTCCCACAATGGGCTCTGCTGGGTTCAGCGGTCTTGATGGAAATACCCATCGCCATGATTCTGGCGTCTCGACTGCTTCCGTTTAGGGCGAACCGGCTGGCGAATATCATCGCGGGTGCCATTGAGACGTTAGCCGTCATTTCGATGCAATTCGTTTACCCTTTGGCCAGCGGTGCCTGGCACGAGCATATGTTTGCATCGTACATTTTCTTCGGGACGATCGAAACTGTATGCACCTCGGTCATCATCTGGCAGGCATGGACTTGGTCAGGGGTTGAGACTGTCCGCACGTCGTAACTGGTCGCTCAAATAAGGAGGTCAATGTGAAAAGAAAACGCCTGACACAGATCGTCCTGGTGATCGTGGGGCTGTTCAATCTGGCCCAAATTTATTTTCTATATACGGATCTGCGGCATTCCAGCTGGCTTTGGAGCGGAAGAGCGAGATTCATCCGATGTTTCTGAGCTTTTTTATTCCGGTCGGGGTCTTTCTACTCATAGCCGCAAGGAGACCGTCTGAGCATCGCTCGATGATTGCTCTAGCAGCTTGGTGGAACATCTCCCATGGCGCTGTGATGGCTATTCAAACCGTGGAAGCGTGGATTCACGGCGTCCACAGGAACTTCACTGATGTGATCGTATCCCTTGTGATCGGAGTTGTCCTGCTAGCGCTTCTGCCAGCAAAACGAGAGGCAGTCGCGCCGGGAGTTGCGTGAACGAGCGCAGAAACCCCACACTCTACGCAGATAACGTTTCTTCTCGTCTTCGTTTCACGGTTTTTCCCCGAGGGGACGACAGTGTAGCGCAGCGGCTTGGGGCAGATCGGCATTAAATCCCAATATCGCTCACTGACGAATTGGGCCCATCCCGCTATGCCACCTGGCCGAGCCTTCCCTCGCGATAGGCGCGAACGTAACCTTTGCAATACGCATCGCGGCCCAGCAGCGCCTCGGCTGCGCTGACGTTCATCATGAGTTGCGGATCACAGGGGTCCACAATGGCGGCGTCCAGGCCGCGGGCCATGAGCAACGTCAGGAAAGTCTGATTCAGCAGCTTGCGCACGGGCAGGCCAAACGAGATGTTGCTCACACCCGCGCTGAGATGAACTCCCGGGTACTTGGCCGCAATCTGGCCGACGGCGTCCAATAGGCTCTTGCTGTGCGGGCCGGTCGCGACCGGCAGAACGCAAGCGTCTACGTAGATATCCGCCAGCGCAAATCCTTCGGTGGTGAGCCGGTCGACCAGCCGGCTGGCTGTGGCCACACGATCCTCCACTCCGCCGGGCAATCCCGAATCCGAGAGGCAAAGCGCGATCACCTTCGGGCGATGTTCCTTGAGAACGGGCAGCATGGCCCAGCGCGCGGGCTCATCGCTGATCGAGTTCACGATCGGCCGCTGCTTGCAGCGGGGCAGCGCCTTGAGCAGGGCTTCCGGGTCGGCGCTGTCGAGGCACAGAGGAATCTCCACCGCTCCCTGCACCACGTCCACCAGCCAACTCAAAAGCTCCACTTCCTGGCCGGGGAGACCGCCGTTCACATCGAGCACGTGCGCTCCTGCCGCTGCCTGTTTCCGGGCAAGGTCTTTGAAGAATTCCGCGTCCCGGTTTTGTGCCGCTTCGCCAACCTTCTTTCGGGTGCAGTTAATCAGCTCGCCGATGATCAGCATGGTTTGGCTTCCTCTTCCTGTTCTTCTGCGGCACTCCGCAGATCCGTGCTCTTAAGATTCGTCCTCTTAAGATCCGTCCTCTTGCTGAGGTTGTCCAGTCCTGCAAATCGATTCGCCAGCGCGTTCGTGCGGTCCAGGCTCCAGTCGCGGGGAGGAACCAGCACGCGAGCGAATTTGCCCGGGTCCTCGCCCACCGCCAGAGTTCCCAGGTAAATCCGATTCCAGACGCAGGGAGTTTCCGGCGAAGCCTCACAGCTTCCGTCGACCCGTGACCCTCCGCAAGGACCATTGCGCAGTTCCTTGTAGCACCAGCGCATGGAGCAGCCAGCATAGTTGAGATGGTCCTGCAGGCAATCTCCGCAACTGACGCAGCCCAGAGTCGCCTTCCGGTAGAGGGTCGCAGGCCCCAGCAGGCGCGACCACACTCCCTGCCGCCAGGAATTACCGGCCGCATGTCCTGCGGCCTGCAATCGCCGGCTGAAGAAACGCGCTCCGAACGATCCGTCTTTGATGAAATACCGGTGCACCATCCCCGACAATCGCTGGACCGCGGATGGGCGCGACCGGGCCGCGGCGAGTCGATACTCCGATGTGCCGTCGCTGAGGCCGTCTCCGCCTTGCCGGAAAAGATGGAACTCCCCGGGAAACGGGAATGCCAGCTCATCCATCCGCCCCCGCCAGTCCTTGCCGATGGCGGCGGCACGCTCCGTCATGACCATGAAGTCACGGGCCGTCAGGCCGAACCCGCCGATATGAGCGCCCGCGAAGCCGAGGTCTTTCGCCGCGGCCACCATCAGCGCGGCGCGCTCCAGCCGCTGCGGCTTCTTCTCTTTCTCCAGACGCTGGACGAACTCATCGGTGATGACGCAGCCGGCCAGCTCTCCCGCCTGCATCATGCGCGCAATCTTGGCGGTCGGGACATAAACATTCGCCAGCACGGGGATATGGCCGATGCCCTCTCGCTCCATGTACTGTTTCAATTCATAGAGCTTGCGCAGGTTGTATCCCAGCTGGGTGATGACGAACTGCGCTCCGGCGGCGATTTTCAGCCGCAGTTTGTAGAACTGCATCAGAAGGTCCGGCTCGTGAATCTTGAAGGGATTCACCACGGCCCCCGCGAAAAAATCAAACGGGGTCGTACGGATAACTTTCTCGCCCAGGCTATGTTCGAGACCACGGCGCAGGGCTTGCACCAGCCCGAGGATGAGAACGGAATCCAGATCGTACACCGGCTTCGATTTGCCGGCGAACCCTTCTTTCGGCGCATCGCCGGTCAGCGCCACCACGTTTTCCACGCCCAGACGGGCCAGCGCGTGCAGCCGCGCTTCCAGGAACGAGCGGTTCCCGTCTTTGCCGGTCAGATGCGCGATCGGCGTGAGTCCGTGTTCCAGCACATACGAAACGAAGGCCTCCGGCGGCAGCGCAGGGTTGCCTCCGGGAAGATCAGTCACGCTGATGACCTTGATCTCCGCCTGCTGCGACGCTTCCTTCACAAAAGCTTCCGCTTCAGCCACGCTGTGGTCGCGTCCCAGCACGAGTTCTGCCGTGCAGACGAACTTGCCCGTCTCCAGGGCTGACCTCAAGTAGTTCGGAGTTCGATCGCTGCCTTCCGTATTCACTGGTTTCCTCCTGACAGAGGAATGTGTTCTGACCAAAGCCTTCCAGACTGCCCGCGCTGCCTCGGCCCGGATTATGAAGCCAAGAAGCTAAGTGGCTAAGAAGCTAAGTGATGGCCCTCTGATTTGGCAGCTTTTTCATTCTCGCGGCAGTGATTCCCGTCACAGTAGTGAGGCTGCGAGGCCGTGGCCAGCGTGGGCAAAACAGAGCAAGCCGTGCGGTAGGGAAGCGCCGTTGCCCCGCTCAGAGCAGGACAACTGCGTTATAGACCATGTGGAGGATAACCGCCGGCGCCAGCCGTCCAGTTTTCTTAAACAGGAGTGCGTTGGTGGCCCCGAGCAACACAACCGGCGGCCAAGCGAGTGCGGGATGATAGATCGCAAAGAAAGCTGCACTGGCAGCCACCGCGCGCCATCCGCCCCACTCGCGATCCAATGCCCTGAAAAGCAGTCCCCGAAAAAGATACTCTTCCGCGAATGGAGCGAACCCCACTGCCATCACCGCGTAGGAAATTTTCAAGTCCGGAATCTTCGCCATCTGTTCCTGGGACTTGCGGAGAATCTCCGCGCTGGCGGGAATATGCTGCAGGATGGCGAGATAACCGTGCGCAAGCAAGCCCAACGCCAATCCCCCGGCTGCTCCCAACACGAGCAATGAGAGAAACTCGCCGCTGCGAATTCGGTCGAGACGCCCCGAAGGTTTCGTTTCTCCGTGAGCGGCCGTTCCCCACCGCCATACGTCTCGCGGCAAAACGCCGCGACCGCTCAGAAATATCTGGGTGCCGATGGACACGATCACCGCACAGATGCCGTAGCCAATCGCCTGCGCCACGGCGATGTTCTCCGGTCCGGCCGCCACCAATACAAGTCCCGTCACCACCGCTCCGCCCTCGACCAGAATGCTGATTGCGATCATGGCGTGCATCAGCGTGGGCGGAGGTGGAAGTCTCTCTGACCATGGATCGTAGAGATAGGGCAGACGAGCCCGAAAATTCTCCCACATTGCGGCTGCCGTCAAGTAGGAATAGACGATCCCCATGATGGCGATGTGCCACTGCTGGGTCAGTACTCCGATACAGAATGTCAGCATTCCAAGCTGAGCCGCGCCGCGGCGAGTCCAGGGAACCTGTTCGCGCTCGCCGGACGACGATGGTACGGTCACGAGCGTGACGGTTTTTTCGGCCATGCTCCGGCCAAAGAAAAACCAGCCAATCCCTACGAGCACGATTTTCCAGATGTTGGCCGGATAGAGATAGGCGGCGTAACCCAACACCATGGCCACCATCCCCGTGGAGATCAGCGACCAGAGCCACGCTTTGGCTTTCAACAGGCTTTCCAAACCTCTCGGCCAGGTCAGCGCGATCCACAGCGCGCTCCCCTCGGACGAAAGAGATTTTGGCCCCAGGATCCACAGAAAATAAGTCCCGAACAAAATGCCCGCGCCACAAAGATAGTTCCATGCACCTTGCGCATGGCTCAGCAATCCGCGCAAGTTAAAGACCTGAACCCCGGCGACCGTCAGCGGAATGAGAATGACTTGCACGATGGCACTGCGGTCCCGGATGAACCACAGAAACTCCTTGCGATACAGGGGCTCCCTCCCGAAGCGTGCTCCTTTTCTCGCCACCGGAGGGCCGGCATCAGCCTGGGCAAAATTACCGCTGAGTCCCCGTTGCGTGCCCCATACGCTGAACCACACGGCGCCCGCAATCGTGATTCCCGCGATCATCCAGCAGGTAAGCAACCCTGACACGAATGAAAATGAACCGTCTTCCTGTCCTCCGACGAATAAGCGCAACCATGGCCAGGGGAGATTTGAGAAGAGATCAAGGAATCTCCCGACTGCCGTGATTATTTTAGGGATCACGAATGCGCCCACGAAGAACAGCATCATGGACGCGTAGCCCAACCAGCCCATGAGTCCGATCATTGCCCCACGAGAACGCGGCGGAAAGCGAAGAATCACTCCGATCTCCAGCGCCTTTCCCATGCAGGCCGCGGCGACTGTTAAAGGTATGCCGATGAGCAATGCCGCGAGAATTCCCGGCCCGGGACCGTAGATAAAGCCGTACAAGAAACCTGCAAACAGCGGGCCGCTCCAATACATGGGATTAGCCGCAATGGGAGACAGCATCTCAGCCAAAAAAACCGCGCCGGGTTGCACTGGGTGAGAAAACAACCATTCCCACATCGGGTGCCGGCGGCGCTGAAGATCCATTTCGAGTCCTTCTCCCTGGAAAATCAGCATCATTGCCCACCAGATGAGAATCACAAAACCCAGCATCGCTGGAAGCGGGCCGGTTCTCGCCAGGGCGGTTAATCCAGGAGATGCTTCATCCTTGGTAATGAAATTCCGCACCCCCTCGTAATGCACTGCGTCGCGCAGCTTCTTTTCAATCGCCTCTCTGTCGCCGCCGTGGCGTTCGGCTATGTCTCTGGCTTCAGTGGAATAGGAACCCTCAGGGAACGAATCGTCAATCGCTCCGGAAGTCGCCTGAGCGACTCTCGCCGCCGAGTTCAGGTCGTTCAGAAAAGAACGGCTGACGACAATCTTGCCCAGTCTCTCGGCCTCAATGCGTTGCCCGGACTCAACGGCCATGCGCACGACAAACGCGGCACTCCCATTGAGGAATGCCATGAAGAAAACCGCGAACACGAAACCGACCCCACTCCAGTCGGCTGAACTCTTGGACCGCTGCTGCAGCAACTCTTGCTGCCGCTTGCGCCGGCCGGCGGCTCGCGCTCGCGCCGCGCGCAGCAGCACCCGAACGGTGCTCCAGAAGCTGAGCGGTCTCGAGAACTCGCTCTCCATCTCTATCTCTGTGGTGGTCTGGCCGTCAGTTTCAGAAAAATGTCTTCCAGGCTGGTCTCGCCGTACGTGGAGCGGAGTTCCTCCAGTGATCCCTTCGCGACGAGCGTTCCGTCGTTGATGATCACGGCGTGGGAACAGAGTTTGGTCACATGATCCATCAGGTGAGTCGAAAACAGGACAGTTGTCCCTTGCTGGGCTGTTTCAAAGATCAGGTCATAGAAAAGATGAGTCGATTCGAGCATCGAGTCCGTTGGTGGGCTCATCGAGAACCAGCAATCTGGGCTCGTGCAACATGGCCAAAAGCAATCCGAGTTTCTTCTTCATCCCGCGTGAATAGTCTTCGGCGTAATTATTGATATCGTCGGCCAGTCGCAGTTTGGCGATGATCGGCGCCACCCGATCCATGGTTGTCTCCGCGTCCAGGCCATGCATCGCCGCGCTCAGTTCGAGCACTTCGCGACCCGACAAGTAGGAATAAAATACCGGCTCGTCCGGCAGAAATCCGATGAGACGCTTGACTTCCACCCGTTCCTCAAACGCATCACGGCCTTCGATGAGCAGTTTTCCCTCAGTCGCCTTCAGAATCCCCATGAGCAGCCGGAACAGCGTCGTCTTGCCGGCGCCGTTAGGACCTAACAATCCGCAAATCTGTCCGGATGGAACAGCAAAGGAGACATCCTTGAGAGCAACTTTGGAGCCGAAGGACTTCGTGACGCCCTCAATCAGTACCAGGGCGGAGGGTTGCATAGCCTGCTCCTGGGGAACAGGAGTGAGGCTTTTATCCACAATCTGGGGATAAGTGTCGGGCATGTCCGTCTGAAAATCGCAGACGCGGTTGAATTTACGCCGATAAACCAAATGAGCATACGACAAAATCCACAAATCCCGAAGTCGGAAACGAAGTTCGAGACCAAGTTCAAAACGAAGTTCGAAACGAAGCCCGAAGCGAGGTCCGAAACCCCGGGGTTTCCCGCTTTCACAACCCATTTACCATGGTTCACAGGAGTCGGGAGTGCGCGCTCCCGCGAGGTCGGGGCAGGAATGTGGGGGTTGGGTTAGTGTGCGTGCGATCGCCGCAGCGTCTTCCAAACCGTCCTGGACACCAGCCAAATTCCGATTGCGCAGCCGCCAGCGATGACGGCCCACCAGAAGTAGATGTGGATGTCGCCTGCGTGGAGGTATTGCGGAACACCGCTCACCAGGAAGACGCTCAGAATTGACTCGTGATCCTGTGCCGAGGGGTTAGCCAGATAGAACCTGTAGTACGCGGCGTAGGGATGGTAAGCACACAGCAGGCCGGTGCAACTCAGAACCAGCAGCAGCGAACCACACGTCAGTCCGAACCGGATAAATCTCGAAGCGGTGCGCCTCACCGCAAAAGTGAACAGGGCAACCGCGATCAGCAGGAGGGAAGCGGCTGACAGGATCGCGCAGATGTGTACGAGGAGGCCGCTGGCCAGAGAAAATGTTATGAGCCTTTGCCATTCTGACCTGTCGCGCGCGCGCGTTTCGTCGTTTTCCGCATGCTGCAATTGCGCGGCGTAGGCAACGGTTTGAGCCTCCTGCCCGCGTCCCAACTTCAGCAAAACCGGCTGCAGGTGTTGGAAGGACCTTTCCTGCAAGTCCCGGGCAATGACGAGTTCGACTTCGGTCTGCCCTTTATGACCCAGGCACACGCGCTGGCCGAATTGGGCGACAGCCCAATAGTCGCCGGCAGCGTCTTCCCACTTACCGGCACGCTCCGCCTCCTCGCCCTGGGCGAGCCGCAGGTTTGCATACTCACGCCAATTCAGGATTGAGGGAAGCACCTCGGCAGACAGGTAGGCCGTCGCGGCGAGTTGCGGATCAATCACCCCGAGCCGCTGCATCACTTGAAGGTCAAGGTCCAGGCGCCGGGCGAAGTACGTGTCATAGACCGGCGCCGCGAAAGCCCGATCCATCAAGGCGAGCCATCGCGGATCGCGCCCGCGAATATGAGCGATCTTTTCTTCCTTGGGGCCCCGACCGCGCCACTTCGGATCGTGTTCATAGGTTTGAGCGATCTCATCCGCTTCGGCAAGGTAAGATACTGCGTTCTGCGGATCCCAGTTTTGCAGGCGCTGGGTGAGTTCTGGATGCGGCGATCCGCGGAACCTGGAATCACTCCTGCGCTGCGCAAGAAAGTAGTAGGTCCAGGTAAGGCTTGGATCTTTGGCGACGGCTTGCTCCGCCAGGCGCACGGCCTCGTCAAACCGCGCACCCTCATGATCGGGCAGCCTCATGGCAGCGACCGCCATGGCCGCGGCGTCGCCTTTACTCTCGGCTTCGCGGCCGATCTTCTCCCACATCGCGGTGTCGTCCTGCGTCTTGAATTCATCCCGCCAGCTGGAGAATATGACGCTCATACCCTGCCGCAGGTCCGGGACAAACAGCAGTGCCCCTGAAATCGCCAGACACACCACCACCAGCTTCCACGGCAGCGGCGGAGGAATCTGCGCCGTCCCGGTGAGCGCCGGTTCGTTTTTCGCCGCCGGCCGGCTGAATAGACGCGAGAAGAAAGCGCGAAATGCAACCATGAGTCCTCCCACCGTCCACGAGAGCGCGGCGCTTGGCTCGATCACGGAGTTGGATTCCGCCAGGATGGCCTCGCCCCAGGCGCGTTTCTCGGAGGGATACAACCGAATCGCGCAGCTCAGGATGCTCTGCATGATCCGGTTTGCCGCAGTGTCGGCCATCAGCGATCTCCGAAAACTGGATTCAGAGCGCGGCTGGGTTGCGTACGGTGTGCCTCTTCGCGAGCCCAGCGCTGGCCCAGGCCGGTCAACCGATACATGTGGCGCGGCGGACGGCCCGCCCCGGCCGTTTCTTCCCACCGCGTCTCCAGCAGCGATTTCTCGGCCAGCCGCATGAGAATGGGATACAGCGTTCCCGACTTCAGCCCGGTCTCGCGAGACAGGTCGTAGCCGTAGCGCCACTCGGCGGGACCGGCGAGCAGGGACGCCAGCAGCAATCGAGTCTGCGGGGATGTGCGAACCGGGCTCACGCTCTTAGTCTACATATGTAGATATAATTGTCAAGGCTGCCCTCGCTCCTCCGCTGGACGCCGGTTTGCCTTGGCGCACAAGCGGATACCCCCGCCCAGCTTCGCCAGTCCCTCCGCCCCGCCTGCCCCCTCGTTTTGTCAATCCCTTTCGGTACTTAGCCGGAGTTACTGAAGTTTCCCAAAGACCCTCCAAATCATTGTTTCTAAATGCGTTAACTGATATTCCTAGAGTTCGCGCATGCCCGCGGTTGGGGAAGTGTGCGTACGCGTATGACTGGGACCACCAGTGTCACGACGGGACTCGTCTCTCACTCCCACTCTTGGAGAGGTCTGTCCCTTGGCGCCAAGTTCTTCATCAGCCTGATCGTGATTGCCGGGACCGGGATCCTGGCCTGGGGCGGAATCCACCAGAGCAGCAAAAATATTGCGGAGTTCATCTGCTATCTGGGCATTGCCATTCTGGCGTCCCGGCTGAAGGTGAATCTGCCGGGCATCACCGGCACCCTGTCGGTAAATTTCCTGTTCATCCTGATCGGCGTTCTGGAACTGAGCTTCACCGAAACGCTCATTCTGGGCGCGGTCTCGATGCTGGCGCAGTCGTTCTATCCCGAGCGCCCCAAGGCCATTCAGGTCACGTTCAACGTGTGCGCGGGCGCGGTTTCGACGGCCCTGGCGTATGGGGTGTATCACCATCCGCTGGCAAACCTGCTGCTCGACAGCCGGCCGATTCTGCTGGGAGTTGCGGCCACCGTTTACTTCATCGCCAACGCCGGCTCCATTGCCACGGTCATTTCGATGACCGAGCGCCGTCCCCTCACTCGCATTCTGCGGGACTGTTATTTCTGGTCGTTTCCCTACTACCTGGTGGGAGCCGGGATCGCGGGCGCGATTGCATGGTTCAATCAGAACTTCAACTGGGAAACTTCGCTGCTCCTGGTGCCCGCGGTTTATCTGATTTATCGCTCCTATCGTCTGTACCTGGGAAAATTAGACGATGAGAAGCGCCACGTCGAGGAGATGGCCAGCCTCCACCTGCGAACCATCGAGGCTCTGGCGCTGGCCATCGAGGCCAAGGACCACACCACCCACGAGCATCTGCAACGGGTTCGCGTCTACGCCATCGAGGTAGCCAAAGAATTAGGCGTGGCCGGGCAGGAACTCGAAGCTCTGCATGCGGCTGCGCTGCTGCACGATATCGGCAAGCTGGCCGTGCCCGAGCACATCATCTCCAAGCCCGGACGGCTCACCCCGGAAGAGTTCGAGAAGATGAAGATTCACACCCTGGTGGGTGCCGAAATTCTCGAGCGCGTGCGTTTTCCTTATCCCGTGGTGCCGATCGTGCGCGCCCACCACGAGAAATATGACGGATCGGGCTACCCGCTCGGTCTCAAGGGAGCCGAGATTCCCATCGGCGCCCGCATCCTCTCCGCCGTGGATTATCTCGACGCGCTGGCTTCGGACCGCCAGTACCGGCGCGCGCTGCCGCTGCGCGACGTGATGCAGAAACTGGTCGCCGAGTCGGGCAAGTCCTTCGATCCCAAAGTGGTCAGCGTTCTCGAAAAGCGCTACAAAGACCTGGAACGGCTGGCGGTGGCCAAGTCGGCGGAAGATCCCAACGGCCCGCTCTCCACCGCCATCAAGATTGAGCGCGGTCTGGAGCCGGCAGCCGGATTCGAGAACATCACCGCGCCCGACTATGTCGGCCGGGAAGCGACCTTCCTGTCTTCCATTGCCGCGGCCCGTCAGGAGGCGCAGGCTCTGTTCGAGCTCAGCCAGGACCTGGGCGCTTCGCTCAGTCTGGGCGAGACGCTCTCGGTGTTCTCCATCAAACTCAAACCGATGGTGCCCTACGATGCCATCGCGATCTACATCATGCGCGAGGACGAACTGGTCGCCGAGTTCGTCAATGGAGACAATTACCGCCTGTTCTCCTCGTTGCGTATTCCGCTGGGGCAGGGGCTCTCCGGCTGGGTGGCGCAGAACCGTAAGCCGATCATTAACGGCAACCCTTCGGTGGAACCCGGATATCTGAACGATCCATCGAAGTTCAGCACGCTGCGCTCCGCTCTGGCGGTGCCGCTGGAGGGCGTCTCCGGCGTGATTGGCGTGCTGGCGCTGTATCGCGGCGAACGCGACGCTTTCACTTCCGACCACCTGCGCATTCTGCTCGCCGTCAGCAGCAAGATGGCCCTGGCCATCGAGAACGCGCTCAAATACGCGCAGGCCGAGAATTCCGCCACCACCGACTACCTCACCGGGCTGCCCAACGCCCGCTCGTTGTTCATGCAGCTCGATCGCGAACTGGCGCGCTGCAAACGCGACAAGTCCACCCTGACCGTCATGGTTTCCGACATGGACGGTTTCAAACAGGTGAACGACCGTTTCGGACACCTGGAGGGCAACCGCGTGCTGCGCCTTTTCGCCCAGGCGCTCAAAGACAGCTGCCGCGAGTACGACTATGTCGCGCGCATGGGTGGCGACGAGTTCGTCGTGATCGCTCCCGGACTGGCGGCCGATACGGCGGGCAAGAAGTCGGAGCAGATGCGGGTCCTGGCCAAGCAGGCCGGAGCCGAAGTCTGCGGCGAGGAAATTCTTTCGCTCAGCGTGGGCCGCGCCGTCTATCCCGAGGACGGCCAGGATGCGGAACATCTGCTGGCTGAGGCCGACCGCCGCATGTATCTGGAAAAGCAGAAGCAGCTTTCCTACAAGGATCGCCGCCTGCATCCCCGGCTCAAGTGCCGGGTCACGGTCGAAATGCAGGCCGAACCGACCAGCGCGCCCGTGTTCGCCAATCTCACCGACATCAGCATGGGCGGCTGCTACCTCGAGACCAGCGCCATCCTGTCGCCGGGCAGCAAGATCAAGCTGGGATTCTCCATGGACGACGGCACACTCGCCAATGAAGGCGTGGTGGTGCGGCTCGATCCCGGGACCGGTGTCGCCGTACAGTTCCGCGAAGTGAACCGCGAAGGCCGCGAGCGCATGTTCAAAATCCTGGAATTCGTACAGAAAGCGACCGCGTTCTACAACAACCGCTACTTCGAAAACCTGCTCAAACGCTGATCTAGCGCTCCGCTGATCTAGCGTTTCCTACCCGCTCCCACTTACGAACTGTCACCGCGCCCGCGCCCGCCTACGATTGTCATCCCGAGCGCAGCGAGGGACCTGGGTTCTGGCTTGCACAACCAGTATCGTCGCCGCCGGCAAACCCCCAGGTCCCTCGCTTCGCTCGGGATGACAATCGTGTGACCGAGCATCAAGCACGATTTCTACTGGCTTGCAGCGTGGGGCTTGATCAACTCGTCGAGATAATCCGGCCGCGCATCATCGCGCACCAGGTGCGGGTAACGGGCGCCGCCATGGTAGTTGATGGTGCAGGTACGAAAATAATCGTCCACGACGACGAGAAGCGTGATCGGATTGGATGTGTCCTTAGCGGACCTGATCGCGTCCGAGAGCAATTCGGGAGTGAAGACGCGGCCATTCACGCCAATGATTTTCATCTGCGAAGAAATGCCGGCCTCAAACGCCGGACTCCCAACGATCGAGTCACTCACAACCCCATCGCCGCCCACCTGCAGGCCGATGGAATAGACGTCGCTGGGGCCGCCGCGGCGGCCTTCCGACTTCGCAGGCTCGCCGTTGAACGTAACTTTCCAGCCGCCGTTTTCGATGCCTCCGACGGGCGCTTCCGCGGAAGTGGAATTCAACCTGTCGTGGAAGAAGCCGGCCCAATCAAAAGCCGCGATCGCATTCAGCGCCTTCACTAATTCGTCGAAGGTATAGGTCTTCACCTCCGGGCCATTATTGGGACCGCCGTGGAAGGCCTGGCAGAAATCGTCAATCGATTTCTTGCCGGCGGACTCGCGATGAATGATGGTCGCGACTTCGAGCCAGAGCAGATCGCCCTCGTCGTAGTAATCGGTGCCGCGGCGCCAGTTGAACCAGCCGCCTCTTCCTCCGAATCCGAGGCCGGGTTCTCCCACTGCGGTGTCGAGCAATGGGCGCCAGGTACGGCCGGGGCGTCCGGGGCCAAGCGCGGCCGCAATGCTGGCCAGGTGCTCGTGATACTGGTCCGGCGTCCACAAGCCGCTGCGCACGGCCAACATCGGCCCCAGGTAGTCCGTCAGTCCCTCGTAGCCCCACAGCAGATCCGTTTTCATGGGCTGTTCGTAGTAGGGGACGGTGAGATCGGCGGGGCGGCGAAACTTGCCGTTCCAGGAATGAACGAATTCGTGCGCCAGCAGGCCGCCCAGCGACATGCCAGAAGCGGGCGAAAGAAGAGCTCGCTCGGGCAGGCGGCTGTCGTTCGACTCGTGGTGTTCGAGGCCGAAATGTGCGACATGATCGCTGAGCGCGAGCAGGAAATGATAGTCGCGATAATGGCGAGCGCCAAAGAGTTTGCCCGATTCGGCCACCAGGTTCGTCATCTGCTTCCGGTTTTCGGGACTCATGTTCAGAGCGCCCGCGCTGTCGGCGGCCATGTCGATTTCATGGTGGATGCTTTCGCCCGGCGGCGTGAGGTCAATGGTCCGATAAAACTCTCCGGCAATTACGGGCGAGTCCACCAGCAGATCCAGCGAAATCGGTTTGAACGAGATTCGATTTCCGGATTCATTGTCCACGGGAAGCGGTGTGCCGAATTTCCATCCGTCCGGCAGCAGAAGTTTGGCTTCATACGCAAGTTTCTCGGCGGGGATGTCCGCCGGATAGAGCACGACTTCGTTCCATTCGAGGACCAGCAGTTTGTCGGTGGCGGAGCCGCCGTCGGGCTCAAGATAGTCATAGCTGGCGTTGAGATGGCTGACGCCGCGGGGGATTTCGAGATGGAAGGTGAAAACATCCAGCAGATCACGCTGCCACGGAATGGTTTTGCCGTCCGCCTCGAATTTGAGGCCGGTGAGATTGGCAATGGGACCATCGGGCCCGTGCTCGCCGGGAATCCATTTCGGATAATAAAGAGTGAGCGGTCCGGGCTTGACCGGCACGACCAACTCGACGCGCAGCATTTTCTGCTGAGTTTTGGTTGCGTCCACGGTGACCGAAATGGCTTCTTCGGCGAGCGTGGCGGACGCGGCCAGGGCCAGAACTGAGGCGAGAAACACCATTGAACGAATGCAGCGCGGTTGCATGCAAATGCTCCTCAAAAATGAGATAAACCCCACCAGTACATCATACCGTGCCAGTATCGTCCATTGAAACCCGGCCTGAGCATGAACCGGACCTGGGGCGAACGGGGAAATTGCGGCGAATGAGGGGCAGGGTGCGATCGGGCCGGCGGAGTCTGCGTCGAACGGCTGCGGTGTTGCAAAATTGACACATATGTACACAATTGTATGTACACGCTGATACGTACATTCGACTTTTGGAGCGCGAGACCTCCCAATCCAGACCTGCCCGCTTCCCAGAATGCCCTTTCCGGGGGCGGAAACGGCCCTGGCATCGACGACAGGGGCTGCGCTCAGGGAAAGCATCATCCGCGAAAAGATTCGCGCTCCAGCGGCTTCTAATCGCGTCCTACGACTTTTCAACGACTTACACGAAGACTCAACGACTTGCACGAAGGATCAACGACTTGCAGGGTTTGCGAGGAAGTTTGGCGTGGCTGTCGCGCAGGTTCGTGACATAAATCCCCTCTGTCATCCTGAGCGCAGCGAAGGACCTGTGCACTTTGCCGGCAGCGTCTCGCCGCAAGCAAGTTGCATAGGTCCTTCGCTTCGCTCAGGATGACAAATGAAAACCAGCTCCCGAATTTTCGGGACACACTGCCGGGTGCCCCATGTCTCGCGGGTGCCCCATGTCTCGCCGCTTTTGCGAGACGTGGGGATTCGCGTTCGAATTTCCTGAGGTCTGGGGTCTGAGGTCCGGGGTCTGAGGTCCGATAGCTGAGTACGTCTAGCTGGGAAAGTCCCAGCCTTCCTCTCGCATCTTTTTGTTGGACCACTGCTGCAGTTGTTCGAACAGGGCCGGCTCGATGACGGCGAAGCGGATGCCGACGCGGCCTTCATCGCCAATCCACATCAGGCGGGCTTTCGCCTGGAACAGAGCGTTGCTCTCGGGCAGGATGAAGCTGACATCCAGCAAGCCGGCGAAGCGCAGCGGATCCTGCAGGCAGTCCAGGCCCATCCCGCCGGTGCTCAGGTTGACCGCCTGCGCCTGGATTTCGTCCCCGCGGGAATTTTTGATGGTGACCGGAATCTCGACTCGCGCCCGGAAGAATTTCTGCTGTTCGTTGCTGATGATGCCGAGCGGGGCCGCGGCGCTGTCGGCCTGGGCAAAGTTGATGTTGTATTCCTTGAGCTTGCGGCTGAGGGTGCGCCGCGAGATTCCCAGTTGCTCGGCGGCGAGAGCGCGGTGTCCGCCGGTGCGCTCCAAAGCCTTCAGGATCATCTGCTCTTCCATGCTGTCGAGGTTGCCGACGGGCATGGAAGCAGTCTGGCGCAGGGCCGCGGGCTCGCCCGTGACCGCGGCATTCAGCCGCGAGAAGTCAATTTCAGCGCCGGACGATTCCATGGCCAGCTTGGCGACCAGGTTGCGCAGTTCGCGGATGTTGCCCGGCCAGGAATGAGAAAGAAGCGCAGAAATGGCTTGCGGCGTAAAAGCCTTGCCCGCAGCTTTCAGGCGCAGGAAGTGTTCCGCCAGGGCAACGATATCTTCGGGCCGCTCGCGCAGCGGGGGAACGCGCAGCTGGAACTGTCCCAGACGATGAAACAGATCCTGGCGGAAGCGTCCGCCCTTCACCGCGGCTTCGAGATCCTGGTTGGTAGCGGCGACGATGCGCACGTCCACT
>JBKQRC010000091.1:0-39866 GCA_052326105.1 Candidatus Sulfotelmatobacter sp.
GAATGTCTTTTTCTACGCTGGGAGTTTTATGAACCCGGTAACTGACGTGGACGTTCATGAGCGCCTCGGCCTTGCTTTACAAAGTGCGCAACCAAGTGCTTTCTAAGCCGATTGTACACCCGGTCAAAAAAACGCAAGCGGAGAATTGATGGAGTGTCGAAAAGACTGTTCGCCTTAGGGAATTAAGAGCGGAAGACAACCCTCTTGTCCGGCAACTGGTTTGCAGGTGACGGAACAGGAAGGTATGATCCGGGAACCATGATCCGGTCAAAACTTCTGCTGTTGGCTTCCCTCGGCGCTGTGGCCTGGGCGCAGGCTCCCACGGCCAAGGAAATCGAAACCGTTTACCCTGACGCGCATGCGCTGTACCTCGACCTGCACCAGAATCCCGAACTCTCGGGCCATGAAACGCAAACCGCGTCGAAGCTGGCGGCACGGCTGCGCGGCGCCGGCTATGAAGTAACCGAACACGTCGGCGGGACGGGGATTGTTGCCGTGCTCAAGAACGGCCAAGGCCCCACCATCATGCTACGCACGGAACTGGACGCGCTTCCGGTGGAAGAAAAAACCGGCCTTCCCTACGCCAGCAAAGTGCGCACGAAAGACGACGCTGGACGCGACGTTCCAGCCATGCACGCCTGCGGGCACGATTTGCACATGGCGGCGCTTCTCGGCACCGCTGAGATCATGGCGCACAGCAAGGACACGTGGCATGGAACCCTCATCCTGATTGGCCAGCCCGCAGAGGAAACGATCAGCGGAGCAGAGGGCATGATTCGCGATGGTTTGTTCACGCGCTTTCCCAAGCCGGACGTGGCTGTCGCCCTGCACGTCAGCAATGAACTTCCCGCAGGAATGGTTGCCATTACTCCTGGAATCTACAACACAAATGCAGACTCACTACGCATCGTGATCTACGGCAAAGGCGGGCATGGCGCTTCACCGAACACGGCAGTTGATCCGATCGTGATCGCGGCCAGAACCATTCTGGCGCTGCAGACGATTACCTCGCGCGAAATCAAGCCCGGCGAAATGGCGGTGGTGACAGTGGGTTACATTCATGCCGGGACGAAGAACAACATTATCCCCGACCAGGCGGAGATGGGCCTGACGGTGCGAACCTTCAAGCAGGACGTGCGCAAACAGGTCCTCGCCGCCATCACGCGCATCACCAAGGCAGAAGCCGCCGCGGCTGGCGCTCCCCGCGAGCCTTTGATCGAGCGCTACGAAGGCACGGACGCGGTCTATAACGATCCTGCGCTGGCCCAGCGGCTCAGGTCGCCGCTGGAAGCGGCGCTTGGTAAAGACAAGGTGGTAAACGCCGAGCCGATCACGCCCTCGGAGGATTTCTCGGCTTTTGTTGAGCAGGGCGTTCCGGGTTTTTATTTCAGCCTGGGTGGCGCGGACCCCGAGAAGTTCGCGCAAGCCAAAGCCACAGGAACGACACTGCCGTCGAACCATTCGCCGCTGTTTGCTCCCGACGTGGATCCCGCGCTGCGGACTGGAATTACGGCAGAGCTAGCAGTGCTGAGGAATCTGCTGAACGCGTCGGTGGAAGAACTGCGGAAGCTGACCGCTACACCGCAACCGTGACCGACGTCTCGGTTCTTGTGACCGGACGGTAGAGCGTGTCGCGCTCGATGGGTTCGCGGCCGGCGGCGCGGATCAGGCGTTCCAACTCTTCGCGGCGCATGCCTTGCGGGGTGGTGGCCCCGGCGTCGTGGTAAATCTTCTCTTCGATCACCGTGCCATCCATGTCGTCAGCGCCAAAACGCAGAGAAATCTGCGCGATCTTCGGCGTCATCATCTGCCAGTACGACTTGATATGCGGGAAATTGTCGAGCACGAGCCGGCTGACGGCGATTTGCTTGATATCCTGCATGCCAGTGGTCTTGGGCAGATGCTGCAGCGGAGTGTTTTCGGGATGAAACGCCAGCGGGATGAACGTCTGGAAGCCGCCGGTTTCGTCCTGCAAGGCGCGCAACTTGAGCAGGTGGTCGACGCGGTCTTCGTCGTTTTCGACGTGACCGTAGAGCATCGTGGCATTCGACTTCAACCCAATCTGATGAGCCAGGCGGGCAGTTTCCAGCCACTGATCGCCGTCAATTTTGTGGTCGCAGATGATGTGGCGCACGCGGTCGGCGAAAATCTCGGCCCCGCCTCCGGGGAGAGAATCCACGCCTGAAGCTTTCAGTTGTTCCAGCGTTTCCCGGATCGAGAGCTTGGCACGCCGCGCCAGATAGGCGATTTCGACCATGGTGAAGGCCTTGAGATGCACTTGCGGAAAGCGCTGTTTCAGCCCGGCGCAGAGGTCGAGGAAATACTGGAACGGCAGGTCGGGATGAAGCCCGCCCACGATGTGGAATTCCGTGACCGCCTCGGAATATCCCGATGCCGCGGTCTCGAACGCTTCTTCCAGCGCCATGGTGTAGGCGCCGGGCGCGTCCTTCTTGCGACCGAAGGCGCACAGGCGGCAGGCCGCGATGCAGACATTGGTGGGATTGATGTGGCGGTTGACGTTGAAATATGTCTTGTCGCCGTGGCGGCGCTCGCGCACGGAGTTCGCCATCCAGCCTACGGCCAGAATATCGCCAGTGCGATAAAGAGCAAGCGCGTCATCGGCCTCGAGCCGCACTCCGGCCATGACCTTGGCATAGATGGGCGCGAGGCAAGGGTCATCCGTTTGAAATGAGTGCGCAGCGGGCATCGCTATTGATGATACCGCATACAGTCTATTGCGAGTGCCTTGACTGTGCAGTGGGGGGTGCCGCGCAATCTCCAGTTCAGTCTCAGAATCTCGGTGCGCCAACTTTGCGGACTTCGCGGCTTTCTTTGCGAGCTTTGCGGTGAAGGATCTGAAACCGCGAAGTGCGCCAAGAGCTCGCAAAGGACGCAAAGGGAGTCATCCCAGAAACTCAACTTGCGCCACTCTCTATTTGGAGGTTCTCACCACTGAAAGCTGGCGAGCTTCGATCGACCGGAGAGCCCAGGGGCGGCTGTCCCGCATAGTCTCCGCAAAATGAGACACCGCGAGAGCTTACTTCCGCAGCAGCAAGTCCCCGGCAATAAAAAAGAAAAACAGCACGGAAATGACACCGTTCATCGTGAAGAAGGCGGCGTTGAGCTTCGACAGGTCGTCCCGCTTGACCAGGTAATGTTCGTAGAGCAACAGCACAATCACTACCAGAACTCCGCAGGCGGCCAATTTCCCCAGCCCAAAAACGAGCAGCAGCGCGATGAGAAGGCCCACCATCACCAGGTGAAAGCCGCGCGCGACCCAGAGCGCAGCCCTGATGCCAAAGTGGCGCGGGATGGAATGCAGGCCGGCTTGCCGGTCGAAGTCGAAATCCTGGCAGGCGTAGAGCACGTCGAAGCCGCCCACCCAGAACGTGACTGCGGCGGTGAGCAGCAGAATCCGCAGGTCGAGGGAGCCGCGCACCGCGATCCACGCCGCCGCGGGCGCAATTCCGAGCGCCAGGCCGAGCACCAGGTGCGACCAGCGGGTGAAGCGCTTGGTGTAGGAGTAGAACAAGAGCAACGCCAGGGCAGCCGGAGACAGCCACAGGGCCAGGCGATTCAATTGGCTGGCTGCGATCACGAAGACTGCGCTGGCAACCACCACGAACGCCGCTACAAACGTCGCGCTGAGATGGCCGGCGGGCAAAGCGCGGGCGCGGGTACGCGGATTGGCGGCATCAATGGTGGCGTCGGCCAGCCGGTTGAACGCCATGGCGGCGGAACGAGCTGCAACCATGGCAACGACGATCCAGATGAGTTGATGTACGGTCGGAAGGCCCCGCGCCGCCAGCATGGCTCCGCAGAGCGCAAAGGGGAGTGCGAAGACGGAGTGCTCCCATTTGATCATCTCCAGGGTCACACGCAGGTTGCGGAGAACGGGCACGGGTAGATTGTAAATGCTGGGTCTTAGGTCTTGGGTATTCGGTCTTGGGATTTGAATGGAAAGGTTGGAGTCCCGTGGGGAGTGCGAGATTGTTGGGTTGCGGCGGTAGAAAGCTGGAGTTGACGCAGGGGGCAGCCGAACTGCGCTCGGCCTGTCCGGGTCTGAGACCCGGACCCACACGGGCCCCGGACCTGAAACCTAACATCTAAGACCCAGGACCCCCACCCGACACTAGCGGCACAAACCGGCACAACTCGCGCAAGGTGGTCTGTGGCTGGCCTTTGTGCTGATGGATCAGCTGCAATTGTTGCGCGTCGCAGGACCCGACGGGAATAATCATCCGTCCGCCTTCTGCCAACTGGGCCAGAAGGGCGCGGGGCACTTCGGGAGCCGCCGCCGAGACGACGATGGCATCGTAGGGCGCCAGTGCCGGATACCCCTGGCTGCCGTCGCCCACCACGACTTTCACGTTGGTGTAGCCAATCCGCGCGAGCAGATCTCCTGCGTCACCAGCGAGCGCGGCGTGCCGTTCCACTGAGACCACCTGAGCTGCCAGTTCGCCGAGCAAGGCTGTCACATAGCCCGATCCGGTTCCGACCTCAAGAACCCGGCTCGCCGGAGTGAGCGCGAGTGCCTCCAGCATCAACGCCACAATGTACGGCTGCGAGATGGTCTGCCCCTCGCCGATCGGCAACGGATAGTCTTCATAGGCCTGATCGCGATAGCGCTCGGCGGTGAACTCATGCCGCGGCACGCGAGACATAGCGTCAAGTACGCGCTCGTCCTCAATGCCGCGGGCGCGAAGTTGGGTGTCAACCATGCGCAGCCGCAATGTCACGAACATAGCGGCTTCGGCAGTGGGAATCATGCGGGTCAAGGCGCGAGTGCCTCTGCCACTTTACTCTATTTCTTGCGGCGCCGAATGCGTACGTCGAAACTGACCACGCCGTTTTGATCGCGCGAGCCCACCGCGGAAATATTGCGGGTGAAAAAGTACTCGCCCTCAATGATCTGCTCCGAACTCTGGGAGACGTTGGTGCTGTAGGTAAGCGAGAGGTTGTTGGCAAACTGCTGCTCGATCGTGACCTGCGGCCCGCGCGCGGTGGGATTGGTCTCGGTGTTCAAGCCCTGCGGATCAATCTTGATGCGCCCGACTCCGAACAGTTTTTCCATGCGGCTGCTCACGGTGGAGTTGATCGCCTGGTTGATAATCAAGGCCGTCGCTTCGTCGGTGAAGGGGGTTTGACCGGATTGCTGCTGCAACTGTTCCGATTCCTGGCTGGTGCGGCCCAGGGCCAGCAGCGCGATGATGTCGGACTTGGGCAAAGGCGGCTCCGATCGATAGTTAACCGTCAATCGCTCGGCCGTTCCCGTAACCGTGACATCGAGATCGTAGTTGCGAACGTGGGTTGTGGCCTGAAGGTTTACCTGGGGCTCGATCGCGACCGGGTTGGCAAAGGTGATATCGCCGCGCTCCAAACGGAACTTGATGCCATTGAAGGTTGCGCTGCCTTCCAGAATGTCCGCCCGGCCGAGAACGCTGGGGCGCGCAACCGAACCGCGCAGGCGCAGATTGGCGTCACCGGAGAGCTGCGCCACCGCGGTCTTCATCTGCAATTCCGGTGAAGTGCGGACGGCGACGTCCAGCATCACGTTGTAGAGCGGAGAGTTTGCCGGGGCGATCGCAGCCGACTGGCGGCTGCGTTCGAGATAGGATCCAAAATCAAAACCGGGCGTGACTGCCAGCTTCGTAACCAGGATGTCGCCCGAAACGGTGGAAGCCGAACGCGTTCCCACCCAATGCAATTCGGCGTTAGCGGTCGAACTGACGCCGGGCGGATAGCGCAATCGTACGTCCTTGCCCACGGCCGTAAGGTTGAAACTGAGCTGCTGGCTGAAGTGGACGGCGTCGCCCTTCAGATCCAGCGTCCCGCCGCCGGTGCGGGCGGTCAGGGTCTCGATGTGGACACCGTCACGAGTAAACGCCAGCGAGCCGTTCATCTCGCTGAGGCCGCTGGGCAACCCAGCGTAGTTGACAGCTCCGTTGCTTATCTGGATGGTGCCTTGGGGGAGCGGCTGATCGATGCTGCCACCCAATGCCATGTGGACGGTTACCAGCCCCGAGGAGGAGATGTCCGGGGATAGGCTGGCGAGCAACCGCAAGTCGGCTTGTCCGTCGGCCGTAAGATCGAGCGTACGCGAGCCGGTGAAAGTGATGGAACCCTGCCCGGTGATGTCGGTTCCCTCCCCGACCATGTGCAGCGGCTGAATGTGTGCGACCTGCTGCGCGTACGTAAAGCGCACCGGGCCCTGATTGTGCAACTTGGCGTATTCCACTTCCACATAGATATCCGTCGCGTCGCCCTTCAGCGTCCACTGCCGCGGATAGCGCAACGGCCCCTGCATCGTCAACGTCCCGCCGACCGCGGAATGCCCGGTCAGTTGCCCTACCAGATAGGCGCGCCACAAGGGATCGAGGTCCAAATGATCGGTGCGCGCAGTAACGTTCGCGGGATAGTCCCCGTGCATACCGACCGTGCCCTCAATCAAAAGCGTTCCGTGCGGAAATTCGGAGTGCCCGGTGAGATGGAGTTCGCCGTCTTTCGTCACAGCTTCCAGGTCGAGCCCGCCCGAGAGTTCGCGATCGAAAGTCAGATCAGGCGTGTGAACCGCCGCGTTGATCTGCGGTGCATCGAGCGTTCCTGAGCCCTGCAGGCTAAAGTCGGCATGGCCCTCGACCGGCAGGGCGTCGAGGTGGATCTGGACCACGCGTGCCAGGTCGAAATTGCTACCTTTCAGGTCGAGACGGAAACCGCGCGTCGCGGGCGTGTAGGCTGCGCTACCGCGAGCCACCGCATCCTCATGAGTGAGCTGAATGTTGTTGAGAGCGGTTTCGCCCGCAGCGATCCGCAGATCGGCGTCGAAGTTCTCGATCGCTTCCTGGTAAGCCGCAGCTTTGGTGGCGTGGATATGTCCCTGCACCTCGGGATTGGCGCGGGTTCCGCTGACTTGCAACGAAACATCTGCGATCCCCGAAACCGGATAGTCAAAGCCCGCCAACGCCGCGGTCGAGGCTACGTCGACATTGTGCAGATTCACCCGGGCTGTGTAGGGGCTGTCTTCGGTGAACTGTCCGTTCTGCAAAGCGGCGTTCACGTCGAAATCGGCACTGGTTTCGCCACGCCGCAGAGTGCCGCCGCGGAGGGTAGCTTCACGCGACGAAATCTGAATGATGGCCGCCAGGGAATCCCAGTGAATCTGTTGCTCGGAGGTGCGCGAGGTTGCCGGCAAGGTGAATTCGAAATCTTGCGCGACCAGAGTTCCGGCGAGCGTGGGTGCGGAGATGGTGCCGCCCGCTACACCATTGAACGTGGCCACACCGTCTACCCGGAATGGAACGTTGGTCGGCCCGCCCAGCGCCGCGACCAGCGGGCGCCATTCTTCAAGGTTGGAAGTCGAGAACGAGAGATGCAGCGTGGATGGAGGTGAAAGCGTCCCCACCGCCTGAATCCGCGATGCGGGCGTGGACAGGTTGAACTGCGCCAGGTCCAAAGCCTCGATTCCCGCGAGATACTTGCCCTGCATATGAGCCGTCACGGGCAATTCGCCGGAAGCCACGTTCGACGGCGGGTTTAAATCGAGAGCGAATGAAACCTCGGCCTCTTTGGGCGAACCCCTCCAAACCGCATCCACCGTTCCAGTGACCAATCCCGCCGGGTGAAAGCGCCCCAGACGGTGCGCGGGTACATCCAAAGCGGTGGCCGTTTCGCCTGCCGAAATATCGCGCAAGCGGAGATGCACGGCGCCGGTCTGCACGCCTGGCAGTTTTTCCTTCTCACCTTTCTTAGTGGGAGGCCGCGCCGCTGTGACTACGGGGAGCTCTTCCCCTCCTTTTTTCGCCTTGCCCGGCGCAGGCGGCGGAACGCTGTGCAGCCAGTTATCCACCTGCGCGTCCCCCGTGAAGCCTCCGCCCAGGAGCTTTCCCTGCAACTTCGACAACTTGATCTGCCGATCCGTTACCGAGTAGTCGGTCGTGACGCTGGCCCTGTTGAGAGCAATCTGCTGATCCTGCCAGTTCAAGTCCCGCAGCGCCAGAGCGCCTGTGGTCGTGAACTCGCTCAGCGACCAATGGCCGCTGCCTTTGAATTCGGCGGCCCCGTCGCGCAGATCCTGGCGGCGTGCAATCGCTGACGCCTCGCTGAGATCAATGTGGACGTCGTAGTTCCCGTCCAGGTGGGGATTCTGAAAATCGCTGATGCGCCCGCTCGCTTCCAGGTTCGACCGCCCCGAGTTCCACTTCAGCGACTTGACTTCAGCGAATGTAGGCCCCAGGCTGACCTCGGCCGTGGCCAGCCAGGAAAAAGGTCGGAAGCCGTCGAACACCGTATCCACCTTGCCCAGGCCGAGATGGCTTTCGTAGCGGCCTCGCAGGTAGGAGTAATCCATCTTTACTCCGGCGTCATCAACGGCAAAATCCAGCGGGATTTGCCGGTCGGACCAGAGCAACTCGCCGTTTTGCACGGACAGATGGTCGATGGAAAGCGCGAAGAGGTGCTCGATGGGATTCTCCTCCGCTGTCCGCAGCAGCACCCTGGCAGCAGGGATATTGGTCGTACCGTCTGCAGCCACCACGATGTGCACGACCGGGCGTTCGAGACTCAGCGAGTAGAAGCCGAACTCCGTGCGCAGAAACGAAATGACTTTGACCTGGGCGTAGAGGTGGTCGGCGTGCAGCAGCGGCACGTCCGTCGGAGCTTCGGTCCCATGCACGGTGATGTCGCGCACTTCGACCTGCATGTGGAAAGGAACAATGTGGAAACTGCCGATTTGGGCGCGCCCGCCGGAAACCCGCTCCAATTCGCCGATCAGACGCCGGCGCGCGTACGCCTGAAAAGATTCGGTGTTGATGTACCACAGCGCGGCCAGCAGGGCGGTGAGGCCGACGCCGACGATAATGAGCGCATATTTCCACCAGCGTCGAGATCTGGCGGCCGGTTTGGTCACCGCGTCTGCACTCCCTCGCCCGCGTAATCGGCCGCACCGGGCACGCTCACATGCCCTTCCGAGCGCAGCGTCTGCAACCAGGAAACCATCAGTTCACTCACTTTCTCCTGGGTGAGCAGTTCGCGAATCTTGGCGGAAACGTCGGCGAGGGGAACGTCCCCTGCCCCAGATTGCTTCAGCTGCGGGACGAATTTCTCCCGGTAATACGCCTCGATGGACTTGGAATCAATCTGCACCGCAGGTCGCAGGTGAGCATCCACCAACCGCATGAGATCAATCTGCTGCTGCACGTGTGCGATCAACTCTTTCTCCGTGAACCTGAACCCAGCCAGCACCGACTGCCAGCCTGCGTCGGTGGCTGCTTCCGGATACTGTTTCCGCGCCTCTGCCACGCGGGCCGCGGCCTCGGACTCCGAGGCATGCTGGAAATAGGCAGATCTCATCTGGTCGGCGAGCAGTTCCTGATCAATCAGCCGGTCCAGGACGGAGCGGCGGTCTTCCTCCGTGAAGTCGCCGAGGGTGCGGCCGTTGAGCAGAGCCTCGTAGCGGAGCGCATCGTCCCAGTCGCTCTGCAGAATGATGTGCCCGTTCACGGTGGCCACAATGCGGTCAATCACCTCCGCCCGCGCCACATGCAAACCCGGAAACGCAGCCAGCAAGACCGCGAGCACCGCATGCGCAACCGTCTTCCTGGCGAAGATTCTTCTCATTAGAATGGCTGGCCTATGCTGAAAAACACATTAAAATGCCGCTGACGCTGGGTCTCCTGCACATACTGCGTTGGATTCGTGTTTGGAATCGGAAATTTTTGGAAGTACCTGGTTGGGTTCAAGTCGTATCCAAAGTCGAACCGTAAGGGCCCGATGGGCGTCTTGTACCGCACCCCGACTCCGACTGCGTGCGAAGTGTAATCATACCCGGAGTTATTGAATTGGTTGTAGCACTGCTGGTTCGTTGTACCACCGGACAAGCACTGTTGCGGATTTGGCTGGTACCAGCGCATCAGCCCTTTCAGCATGTCGTGTGGCGCGGTGAAAACGTTCCCCATATCGTGGAAGACGGCGAAGCTGAATCCCTCCCCCAGGTAAGGCAGAGTCGTGGGGGGAAAGCGCAATTCGAGGTTATTCACGAACAGCGCTGTGCCGCCGACGGGGAAGCCGGAATCGGGATCGCGAGGTCCTGCCTGATTTAACCCGAAACCGCGATGCGAGTTGCCGCCGCCCGCAAAAAAGAGTTCGGGCAACGGAACCAACGAGAGGGTATCGGGGCAAGGATTCGGCACCGGCAAACATGCCCCCGGAGCCAGGATTCGAGTGCCCCGTAGGACCTGCTGCAAGCCCAGAGTTGTGGAGCGCGCGAAAACGAACTGATGCCCCGCCTTGCCCTTGCCTCCAAACGCCTGGTAGGTCGAATTCTGGGCCAAAGCCCTGCCGAAATCGGCTTGCGATCCGAAATAACCGGAAGCGGCAAACCCGTCAAGGGTGAAGTAGTTCCCTCTGGTGCTTTCCAGCGGATTATCGCGCTTGTCGCGGATAAAGGTAAAACCCGGTCCGCCGATCCTGGCCGGGGCTGACTCCAGCGGGATCAGATTCGGATCGAATTGACTGGCGAAGTCACTGGCTCTTACCCGCCGGAACTCAAAGCGATAGGTAAGCGAACTCGGTCCAGGCCGAGAATCCGGCTCAGTTCCCGGATTCCCGATCTGCTGCCGGAGGTCAATTTTTCCTTCCATCCGCTGCGACGTGAAGGTGGCTACGTCCAGACTGTTGTCGTAGAAAATGGTGTAAATGACCTTCCACTTGTCGCTGTCGAACAGTTTAGGAATGGTGTAGCTGATCAGCCCGCGCTGCTGCAATCGCCCCACGTGCGACTGGAACGTCAGGGTCTGATCCTTGCCCAGAAAGTTGAGTCGGGTCACGTCGAAGCCAACTCTCGGGCTTACTCCAGTCGTCCCTTGCGAGCCGCTCGTCCCGGTCTGGAATTCCAGCCCCAGGGCGTAGGTGAAGGTGTAGCGCTTCGCCTCCTGCAACTGCACCAGAACATTCTTTTCCGGATCTGTGCCCTCGGGGTTCTGCACCGCCGTGTCTACCTGGTTGAAAATGCCCAGATTGTAGAGCCGGGTCTGGGTGTTCAGGAGCGCCTGCTGGCTGAGGGGTTGCCCATCCTTCACCTCGACTTCGCGGTCCACGACGAAGTCCCGCGTATGCTCGGTTCCGGCCACCATCACACGATCAACAGTAAAAAGCTCGCCCTCGTGAATGGTGTAAGTCACATCTTCGCGATTGGACTGGCTGGCGGAGGCATTGGTGGTGATGTCGAGCGTGGCGTTGGGAAATCCGTTGTTGAAGTAATAGTTCAGAATGCGCTCCCGGTCATTGGCCAAATCCTGCTCCGAATAGGGCTGCCCCGGCTGCGCGCTGGGCTCCGGGAGCCTGGCGGTTGCGATCTGCTCGTTGCCCGCGATGTGCAACTGGCCCACGCGGATTTGCGGTCCCTCGCTGATGATGATGTGAACCGCCAACTGGTTCGCGGCGCCGTGATAGTCGTCATCCACTTTGGTCTGGATTTGTACCTGGCGGAAGCCGTTCGAGCGATACAGCCCCTCGAGCGTGGCCACGTCACTTTTCAGCAGCACGCCGCTGTAGCGCCCATGGCTCAGGAAGCGGCTGGCAGGCTGAATCTGCAGGTAGGAGCGCAGCTTTGCCGTATCCAGAAATTCCTTGTTCCCGGTAATCTCCACCAGCACCAGCTTGTGTACCGGTCCGGGATCGATCTGATAGATCACGCGCATGGTTTTGGGATCGAATTGCTTCTGGATCTCAACCGCGGCATCGAAGTGGCCGCGCGTCTGCAGGTAGTCGAGCAGGTTGCGCTTGCCCTCGTTCAGCAGATCATCGTCAACCGCGTTTTCCTCGTAGACAGGAACCTCTTTCTTCAGGACTCCACGGCTGATGTGGTAACCCTGAGCGGAAATCGCGACCACCGGACCGGGATCGATCTGGAGAGTGAAATCGACGGCATTGGACTCCGCGTGGTACTCCTGCTGGGCGATGGAAACCTGCGCCAGCGCCCGGTTCTGCTTCTGGAATCTCTTGCGCAAGCGCTGCAGAGAGTCGCTGACCAGTGCCGCAGTCACGCGGTCGCCGCTATCCATGTGCGCAAAGCTCTGCACTTCGCCAGACGACAGGCCGGAGGTCCCAGCCACCTTCACCTCTCCGACACGTGCCTGTGCACCTGGCGTGATGTGGAAAAGGATATCCACCTGCTGGTTCGCTGGGTTCGACGTGCTCTCGGCCGTGACCCGCGCGCGGTAGTAGCCATCCTCCTGCATGAGTCGCCGTATGTTCTCCAGGGCGCGATCCAGCTTGTCCTGGGTGTAGCGCTCGCCCAACTGGAACTTCGAGGCGTTAACGATCTGGTTCGAGGTCGGCCGGGTCGGAGCACCTTCCACATTGACTCCGCCGACGAAGAAATTGGCCGACGTGGTGAAGGTAAGCACAACGCCTTCGCCGTCAGGCACGACTTCTGCCTGAATGTCAGCAAAGCGACCGGTGGCATAGAGCGCGCGCATACTCTCCCGAACGCGGTCGCGATCCAGCGGCTCTCCAGTCTTCTGTGCCAGCAGCTGCAGCAGGTGTTCGTGATCGCGTTCGGGCACTCCGGGAAGCTGGATGGATTTGACCACCTTTCCTTCGTAGCGCAAGACCGCGTCGGACGATAGCGGCTGCGTTTCCTGTTGAGCGGCAGCCCCAGGGTTCGCTCGGGAATCACCAGTGGCCTGAGGTGAAGCGGATCGGCCGCCCCCTACTCCTGCCGGCGACCGTAGAGCCGCCGACAGCAGCAGGATTATCGTCAGTAATGGCCGGTACCTTCTGCTCAAAGGTTTCCTTGAGTCCAGGTTTCTTCGGATCTATGTGCTGCTTGACTTCGATGGCCGGCACCTGCTCGTTGTTGTACGGATCCGGTCCCTTCCGGGCAAGCGCCGCTCATCTCCGGCAAAACCAATCACTTATAATAAAGGTTTTGGAGTGCCGGACTGGTGATCTCTTTGGCACGCGAAAGGCAAATCGGCGGGTCTCCAGACAGCGACTCTCTAGATCGCGCGTCTTCGGATCGCAATCCCATGGATCGCAATCCCATGGAGAACGACCGCTATTCCCGCCAGATCCTGTTTCGCGGTATCGGCGCAGACGGCCAGCGCAAGCTGGCGGCGGCGCGCGTAGCGCTCGTGGGCTGCGGCGCCACCGGTTCGGCCCTGGCCGGCTTGCTCGCTCGCGCCGGCGTAGGTACGCTGCGCATCATTGACCGCGACTATGTCGAGCCCAGCAACCTGCAGCGGCAATCCCTGTTCGACGAAACCGACGCGGCCGAGTCTTTGCCCAAGGCCATCGCGGCGGCGCGTAAGATCGCTGCCTTCAATTCTCAGATCGTAGTCGAACCGAAGGTGGACGATCTCGTCCCCGCCAACATTCAAGCCTCGCTGGAGGGGATGCAACTGATCCTCGACGGCACCGACAACTTCGAGACTCGCTACCTGATCAACGATTATGCCGTCGAGCGCTCGCTGCCGTGGATTTATTCGGCCGCCGTGGGAAGCTATGCCGTCACCCTGAACGTGCTGCCGGGCCAAACCGCTTGTCTGGCCTGCATTTTCCCGGATTCGCCGCGGGGTATGGTCGAGACCTGCGAGACTTCGGGGATTCTGAATTCAGCCGTGAACCTGGTGGCTTCGATCGCGGCAACGGAGGCAGTAAAGCTCCTGGTCGGCGGCGCGAGTTCACCTCAGGTTCGGCGCACGTTGCTCTCATTCGACGTCTGGACGAACGAACATGCGGAGATCTCGGCGGCCAAACCCCGCCCCGGATGCCGCGCCTGCGGCGAACGCGATTTCGCTCATCTGGCGGGCCAGGGGCGCCCGCATATCACCTTGTGCGGCAGAAACTCAGTGCAAATCCATGAGCGCCAGCGTCCCATTGACTTCGTCGAAATGGATCGCCGTCTGCAGCCCCACGGGACGGTTCGGCACAACGACTTCGTTCTGAAGTTCTGGCACGATCCCTACGAGATGACGCTCTTCCCCGACGGCCGCGCCATCATCAAAGGCACAACCGACACGGCGGTCGCGCGCAGCCTGTATGCAAGGTATGTAGGAAGCTGAGCAATATTTCTCCCACTTGTCATGCTGAGCGGAGCGGTGAGGAGAGCGAAGCGATCCTCACCGCGTAGTCGAAGTATCCCTACCTGTCTCTGACTTCATCCACGGATACCACTCCGCAGCCAGATCCACCCAATGCGGATTCCTCCGGGCGATCAAGGAGATTTTCTTCTCGCGCCTCCATCCCTTCAACTGTGTCTCACGGGCAAGGGCTTTGTGTACCTCATCGTATGATTCCCAGTAGAGCAGGCGGGTCACGTCGTATCTATCGGTGAATCCCTCAAAATAATGGAACTTGTGCTGGAAAACGCGCCGGTGAAGGTTGCCTCTGACACCAATGTAGAGAGTGCCGGAGCTGCCCATGATATACACGCAGTAATACTTGCGGTCGTGAGACATTTCGAGCAATTGTTGGAGGATTTGGGCCGCTAGGCTATGAGCGAAGTCACATTCCCGAGAAACCATTCCCATGGTGGGAACCGAACGGGGGTAGGGATGCTTCGACTCCGCGGGAGGGTCGCTTCGCGCTCCTCCCGCTGCGCTCAGCATGACAGCGCTCAAGCGACGCAGTTGGTATCCACTACTTCTCTCTGCTAATCTTCTCTGCTCGTGAATCATAAGACTTCCGCTTGCCCGGAAAAGAGCCTGAATGCACGAAACCACTCGTCCTGAGCCCAGCCGCCTTTACCGCTGGATGGTGCTCGTCTTCCTCAGCCTGGCCATGTTTGGAAGTTACTATGCCTATGACGCGCTCAGCCCGCTGGCCGACGTTTTAAAGCAGCAACTCGGGTTCTCGGATGAAAATATCGGCCTGCTCCAGGCGATTTACAGTTTTCCCAACATCTTTACCGTCGTGATCGGCGGCTTCATCATTGATCGGCTCGGCTTGCGGAAATCTCTGATGATTTTCGGTGTGCTCTGCCTGGTCGGCCCTGCCATTACCGCATCGTCGGGTCACCTCTCAGTCATGGCGGCGGGACGGCTCATCTTCGGCATGGGAGCTGAATCGCTGAACGTTGCGGTCACGGCTGCTTTAGCGAGGTGGTTCAAGGGGAAAGAACTGAGCTTCGCTTTCGGGATCAACCTGACCATCTGCCGATTGGGATCGTTCGCCGCGCTCAATTCTCCAACTTGGGCGCGCGCGGCTTATGCCAACTGGCGCTGGCCGTTCCTGATTGCTCTTGCCCTCTCTGTCTTCTGCGTCGTGGGGGCCATCGTTTATTGGATCATGGAGGCGCAAGCGGAAAAGAACTTCCACTTGGGAGATGCCTCCACCGACAAAGTCGTCTTTGCCGACCTGTTCAAGTTTGGCGTGAGTTACTGGTATATCGTCGCTCTTTGCGTCACCTTCTACTCGGCCATCTTTCCATTCCAGACCTTCGCCGTGAAGTTCTTCATCGAGGCGCATGGTACTACGCGGGAATTCGGCGGATTCCTCTCCAGCATGCTCACGCTTTTCGCCATGATTGCCACGCCGCTATTCGGCCTCTGGGTTGATCGTATAGGCAAGCGCGCCCTGCTCATGATGTTTGGGTCTCTGCTCCTGGTTCCGGTCTATCTGATGATGGCGTATACCCGCGTGAATCTGTACGTCCCTATGGCACTCATGGGTGTGGCCTTCTCGCTGATCCCGGCGGTAATGTGGCCTTCGGTCGCTTACATCGTCGATCAATCCAAGCTCGGAACGGCGTATGGGCTGATGACGATGATTCAGAACATCGGACTGTTTGGCTTCAATCTGATGGTCGGCTGGGCAAATGACTATAGCCACGCCGGACCTGATAACCCTGGCGGCTACCGGTTGGGCATGTGGATTTTCTCCACCTTGGGATTCCTGGGCCTGGGTTTCGCATTCCTGCTGCGACAGCGCGAAACTGGCCCGTTCGGGCATGGGCTGGAAACAATTACCACAACCAAGCATGCGTCGTAGGGTTCCGAGGTTACCAATTTCCGAAGATCATGACTCCAAATTCGGAATCGGGTTTGACGGGGCAGCGCTCGAGGCGTTCAACCGTGAGCAGGCAAAGGATTTCCGGCATCAAAGAGGTGAATTGAGGAATTCCAAGATCGGTAGAAATGCTCTGATATTCTGAATGAGGGGATTACGTTAGTGCCGTCTCGACCGCCCGCAAGCCATACAACGCAAAGATAGTTAGCCGCATCTGAGAGAGTGCGGCCGGAAAAGGCAACTTGACCGACCGAGAGCCAAGGGAAGGACAGCGACAGGGCAACGAGCTTAACGAAGCCGAGGCCATCGAAAGAGCTAAGCAAGGGAATGCGGAAGCCTTCCAAGCTCTCTACGATAAGCACAAGCGTCGGGTCTACTCGCTCTGTTTGCGCATGACGGCGAATACCGCCGAAGCCGAGGATTTGACACAGGAAGCTTTCCTGCAGCTCTACCGCAAGATCGCGACCTTCCGCGGCGAATCAGCGTTCTCGACCTGGCTGCACCGGCTGTCGGTGAACGTGGTTCTGATGCATCTAAGGAAGAAGGGCCTTCCGGTGGTTTCCCTGGAAGAGACCACGCAGGGAACCGAGGAAGATTCGCCGAAGAAGGATTTTGGTGCGGAAGACCTGGCGCTGGCCGGATCCATTGATCGGCTGCAATTGCAGAAGGCAGTCGACGATCTCCCTCCCGGCTACCGCACGATTTTTGTCCTGCATGATGTCGAAGGTTACGAACATAACGAGATTGCCGGAATCGTGGGCTGCTCGATCGGCAACAGCAAGTCGCAGCTGCACAAAGCGCGCATGAAGCTGCGCGACCTGCTCAAGATGAATCGAGCCGGAAAGGCCGAGAAATCCTGAGCAGGAAAAAACGGCGCGGAGCCAGGGGCGAAGCAAGCCAGCAAAGACTGGTGACAGCGGTAACCTCTGGCGGATGAGCAAGGCTGCAAGCTGAGCAAACACAGAAGTAGACTGTTTCAGCAGGGGCTTGGGGAGAGAGCAGTATGAATTGCGTTGAGCTGCAAAAGAGCCTGGCGGAGATCGAGAATGGCAGCACCTCGGAACAGCAGGCTCACCTGAGGTCCTGCCCGGAGTGCTCGGCTCTGGTCGCAGACCTGAACAAGATTACGTCTGCTGCGATCCAGTTGCGTGCGGCGGACGAACCCAGTCCCCGGGTCTGGGATTCCATCGCGGTTGCCCTGCGGCAAACCGAGGCCGAACTGAACCTGATTGCCCGCTCTGCCACCGAACTGCGCGAGGCCGAGGAACCCAGCCCCCGCGTCTGGAATTCCATCGAAATCGCGCTGCGGCAGGAGGGATTGATCCGCTCTCCGCGTGCCGGCCGGTCGCTCCTGCCTTCGTTGGGGAACCGCTGGGGATGGACACGCTGGGCGGTGCCTGCGGCGGCGGCTTTGCTGATCACGGTGGGAATTTATGTTCGCCAGCGTTCCCTGCCCCTGCAAGTAGCCACTAATATCGCGCGGCCTGCCGTTTCTGCGGTCGTGCCCGGCGTCGACACTGCGGGTTTGAACGACGACGATCTCCTGCAGGAAGTCTCGCAGCAGGCGCCCGCCCTGAGGGCGCAATACGAAGACAATCTCCGCCGCGCCAACCAGTATATTCAGGACGCCGAGAGCGATGTCGCCGCCAACCCGAACGATGAGGAGGCTCACCGCTCGCTCTTGGCGGCGTATCAGCAAAAAGCCATGCTTTTTGAGTTGGCCTTGGACCGTTCTCTGCCGTAATCTAGGGAGCTTGGGGAATCGTTATGAGTGGGCGCACAATCCGGCTGGCGGCGATCGGCGCACTGATGGCAGGAACGCTAGTCGCCCAAACCCACAAGGAACTTCACTTCAACGTGGGCTCGAAGGCGGTTGTTTCCGTGAACAACCCCTACGGATCCATTTCGGTGAAACCTTCCGCCGGCAATACCGTGTCGGTCAGTGCCTCGCTGTCTTCCGACAAAGTCGAGATCGACAGCAACCAGACGGGCAATCGTGTGGACATCCAGTCTCACTTGCTGCCGGGCGCGAACGAGCAGTCGGGACACGTGGATTACGAAATCCTGGTGCCCGCCGATGCCAGCGTCTCCCTGCATTCGACTACGGGTCCGCTCCGTGCCGAGCGGCTGCACGGAGATATGACGCTGGAAGGCTCGGCAGCCATCGTCGATGTCCGCGACATCACTGACGCCCATGTTCACGTGAAGACGCTGAACGGGCCCGTGACTCTCACCAATGTGATCGAGGGACATGTCGAAGTAGACTCCTTAACCGGGGCAATCACGCTCAACCGGGTCAGCGGACCGCTGGTGCAGGTGATCTCTACCAGCGGCGACATCAACTACACTGGCGACTTTGGCGGCGGCGGCGATTACCGTCTCACCAGCCACAGCGGCGACATTGAAGCGACCGTGCCCGAGTCCACTTCGGCCGATGTGAGCGCGCGCTCGGTACGCGGCGAAGTGCACGATGACATTCCTCTCCAGCCCAAGCAGCACACTTCGTTCATCGTGAAGGAGGGAAGTGCCTTCGTGGGTACCATGGGCCGGGCGGCTGTGTCTTCGACCGTGGTGCTGCGCAGCTTCAGTGGTAAAATCCACCTCAGAAAACGCGCTGCAAAACAACAATAGTCCACTTCTAGCTCTTGGCTTCTGGCCAAACAACTGGGTGGCCGGGAGCTTGCATCTGGAAGCTAACTCTTGAAGAAGCGTTCTGGCCAGCACGTGGGCGCTCGGAAACGCACCAGTGTGCGGCCTAAGCGGCCCTCCACATCGGCGGCGCGAGTTCCGCCTAGCGCTGTTTTTCTGGTCGGTTTCATGGGCGCCGGGAAAACCAGCGTTGGGCGCGCCCTCGGGCAGCGCCTGAATTGGATCTTTGAGGATCTCGACGACCGCATCGAGCGCCGGGAAGGACGAACCGTGGCCGAGATTTTTCGCGACTCAGGGGAGACCGAGTTCCGGCAAGCGGAGCAGGCAGCGCTGCAACAGGTGCTCGAAGAGTTGAGCGGCGGAGTTGCTCGGATCGTAGCCTTGGGCGGCGGAACATTCGTGCAGGAGCAAAATCACAAGACGGTTCAAGCCAGCGGCATCCGAACGGTTTTTTTGGATGCACCGCTCCCGGAGCTTTGGCGGCGCTGCCAGCTGTCAGATTTGGATATCAAGCGTCCGCTGCAGACCAGCGCGAACACCTTCCGTGAGCTGTACAAGGACCGGCTCCCGTTCTATAAGACTGCATTTTTGCAAGTCGAAACTGAGGGGAAACAGGTCGACTCGATCGCGGCAGAGATTGCGGAGAAGCTCGACCTGAAGAAAGTTGAGACGCGGAGCGAACAAGGAGAATCCGAGTGAAGCAGCAATCAGGAACGCGCTGGGTGGTTTTGGCGGTGCTGGCCTTTTCCCTCGCGGCTGGCGCCGGCGACAAGAAGCCCAAACCCGCAGTCAGCCAGGTGGTCGACTCCGGTTCGTTCGGCGTGTTCATCCGCGGCCAGCGCGTGCTTACCGAAGCCTTCCACGTTGAGCAGGAAAACGGCATCAGTGTCATCAAGGCGCAAATCAAGGACGCAGCCTCTTCCAATACAGTTCAGAAATCTGAGTTGGAGATCACGGCCAGCGGCGAATTGATCCGCTATGACTGGAATCAGGAAGGCGGCGGATCTCTCACTGTTCTTCCCAACAACGATTTCCTGCTTGAGAGAATCGCAACCAGCCCGACAGGCAAACCGGCCGAGCAGCCTTTCCTGATGCCCAGTACGTCCATGATCCTCGACAACAATTTCTTCGTGCACCGCGAAGTGCTCGTCTGGCGATATCTGGCCGCCGACTGCAGTACCGAGGGAGGCAACGTGAAATGCCAGCAGGGCCCGGTGGAATTCGGCACACTCGTGCCTCAGGACCGTACTTCCATGCGTGTTCGCGTGGAACTGGTGGGTAGGGAAAAAGTGGCGATTCGCGGGACCGAGCGCGAGCTGTTGCGGGTGAATTTGACGGGGGAGAGTTTCGAGTGGGCCCTCTGGATCGATCCTCTGGATCAGGGCAAACTCATACGGGTGTCGATTCCTGCCGATAACACCGAGGTAGTCCGGGACTAGGCTTTCTAGGTCCGGCGGCAGAATCGAGGGCCCGTCTGGAAAACTTATTGCTGCTGGCTGACTCACGTACGGCGCGGGTTCTGGTCACGGTGCTGCTGTTCGCGCTGGGGCTGGGGTTCCTCTATGTCGCATCCTCCACGCTGATCGCGTTTTTGTTCGCCATTTTCTTTGCTTACCTGATGAGTCCGCTGGTCAACCACCTCGAAAAGCTGTTGCGGGGGCGCAACCGGGCCATCGCCGTGATCTACACCTTGCTGCTGGTGGTAGTTGTTTTGTTCTTCGTGGCCATCGGACCCACGGTCACACGCGAAGGAGCCCGTCTGGGACACTCGATCCCCGACCTGCTGGACCAGCTCAGTACGGGGAAATTCGCCGCGCAGCTTGAGAAGCAGCACGGCTGGAACAGCACCACCACTGGATTTGTGGAATCGTTCCTGGTGAGTCACAAGGATGACATCACACAACTCGCGCAGCGCATTGGTCTGCGGGTGGCCGACGTAGCGAAGCAAGCCTGGCTCTTGTTCGTGGTGCCGCTCTTATCCATCTTCTTTCTTAAGGACGGCCGCGCCTTCAGTGACTTCCTGCTTTCCACCATCCAGTCGCGGCCGCAGCGCGAGTTTCTGGAAAACGTGCTCAACGATCTCAACCAGATGCTGGCTCACTTCATTCGAGCTCAACTCACGCTGGCCGCCTTGACTCTGGTGGTCTGCTCCGCTGTCCTCTGGGTCATGCGAGTTCAGTACTTCCTCGTGCTGGGCACCATTGCCGGGTTGCTGGAGTTCGTTCCCGTGGTCGGCCCACTGGCCGCGGGTGTGATCATCGTGACGGTTGCGCTGCTGATCGGCTATCAGCACTGGGCAATCCTGGTGATTTTCCTTGTCGTCTGGCGGCTGATTCAGGACTACGTGTCCTCCCCGCGCATCATGGGCGAGAGCATGGAACTGCATCCGCTGGCCGCCATCTTTGGCGTGATGGCCGGCGGCGAAGTCGCCGGCATTCTCGGCATTTATCTCTCCATTCCGGTCATGGCCAGCCTGCGGATCGTGTTCCGGCGCTGGCGCTTGTACGCCGAGAAAAAGAAGTTCGGCCCCCTCACCGAATACGCCGTGGGCAGCCCGGGCATGCATCGCAAGTAAACGGTCCGCCATCATCACCCTTCAGCAACCAGCCATCGCTTGTGTGGGGACAGCCGCCCTCGGCTGTCCGGCGGAGCGCAGCTCCGCAGCTCTATCCGAGGCCGCGCATCGAAACCAGCCGAGTTGAATCCAATAGAACGGACGGGAGACTGCCCATGGCAACCGCAGAGATTACTTTCCTGAACAGTCAACTGGAGGAGCGGAAACGGCGGCTGGAAACCGCCATTGCCCTCGCCCCCGAGAACTCGGCGCTGGGCAGTCTGCTGCGCGAGGTCGATTCCGCCCTGGAGCGCATGGACAAAGGCACCTACGGCTTCTGCCAGGGCTGCCACGAACCAGTGGAACAGGACCGTCTGCTGGCCGACCCGCTGGTATGCTACTGCCTCGACCACTTGACTCAGCTGGAACGCGAGTCCCTGCAGCGCGATCTCGACCTTGCCTCCCAGGTGCAACGCAACCTGCTGCCCCAAGTCGGCTTGCGCGCCGGATGCTGGGAGACCGCCTATTATTACGCGCCCGTCGGCCCAGTCAGCGGCGACTACTGCGACTTGATCCCCCTGGATGGACAGCTTTTCTTCGCGCTCGGCGACGTCTCCGGCAAAGGCGTGGCTGCCTCGATGCTGATGACGCAGCTCCATGCCCTGTTTCGAAGCTTGACCGGGATGGCACTGCCGCTGGGCCAGATCGTCACCCGCGCCAGCCGCGTTTTCTGCGAAAGCGCTCTGGCCGGGCAATACGCCACGCTGGTTTGTGGGCTGGCGAAAGCCAGCGGTGAAGTCGAAATTCATAACGCCGGCCATTGGCCTGCAATCGTAGTTGGCCGTGGCGGCGTGCTGCGCATCGAGTCAACGGGATTGCCTCTGGGGATGTTCCACGGGGCCGAATACTCCGCCACGCGTCTTCACCTGGATCCTGGCGACACGCTTTTCCTCTACACCGACGGCCTCTCGGAAGCCCGCAGTGCAAATGAGGAATACGGTGTCGACCGCGTCACGCACCTCGTGCGACAGCAAGCCGGTCGTGCTCCCGCTGAGCTGATTGCAGCTTGCCTGGAAGATCTGCGCGCCTTCTCCGCCGGTGGATCCCGTTTGGACGACTTGAGTCTGCTGGCTATCCGGTGCAATTAAACGGAAGCGGGTGCCACCGCGCTTTTTGCGGCAGGGACTCGGGGAATTTCCGATGCACCGCTGTTCCCCCGGTCACGCCCCCGCTCCGAGCGTTTTCTCCACCGACACTCCGCGCAGGAATTCCGCCGCGGCTTCGGGGAGGACGGTGTTGATGAACATTCCCGACCCCAGTTCGAATCCGGCCACGCGCGTCAGTCGCGGGATCACGCTGACATACCAGTGAAAGTGGCGGGCGCCGGCGTATTCGGCGGGGGCGCTGCGCACCGTGAAGTTCAGGTCGGGATTCCCCAGACCCACATAGATCTTCGCCAGCAGCGTGCGCAGGACGCGGGCCAGATCGGCAATTTCGATGTCGGAAATGTCGCCGAAGCTGGCCATGTGCCGCAACGGAAAAACGTGTGTAGCAAACGGCGTGGCCGAGGCGAACTCCTCCAATGCCACGAAGTACTCGCCCTTCAGCGCGACCCGCGTCTGGTCTTCGACCTCGCGCTCCACCATGTGGCAGAACATGCATTCACCTACGTCGTCGTAATGCCGCAGGGCCTCGAACAGGCGGTGCCGGACCTGGCTGGGGATCACCGGAGTCGCGATGAGTTGCGAATGAGGATGCTGCAGGCTCGCGCCCGCGTCCGCCCCGTGGTTCTTGAAAATCGTAATGTGATTCACGCGCTGGTCCAGGCTCAGCGCTCGGTAGCGCTCCCGATAAGCGTTGAGGATCGAAGCCACGTGCGCATCGGGCAAAAGGGCCATACAGCGGGAATGGTCCGGACTGTCAATGATGACTTCGTGAAAACCGAAGCCATCAATGCGCCGCCGCAAGTGTTGCAGGCTGCGCGAGGGCTGGACCTCACTCGACAACGCGGCAAACTTGTTGGGAATTACCCGCACCGCCCAGGGCTCGCCCGGCCGGGCCGGAGACCGCATCACCTCTGGCGGTGTTTTGTTTTCATTCCCTGGACAAAACGGACAGGTTTCCACAAATGCCGGCACCGCCGGCGCCTCGCGATGCGTGGCCAATTCCTCAGGCCGTTTGGCCCGTTCGGTCGCGATAATGACCCATTCTTTGGTGAAAAAGTTCTGGCGAAGCTCGGGCATGGAGTCCCTCCAATTTCCTCTATCGGCAACCGCGCGGCGTTCTGTAGTGACTCCAGTTCGGGGGACTCGGCCTCGCTTGTTATAAAATTCCAACTACCCTTATGAACAGCAAGATTCCTATCGGTATTCTGGGCGCGACCGGCGTCGTGGGACAAAGATTCATCCAGATGCTGGAGCGCCATCCCTGGTTTGAAGTAGCCTGGCTGGCCGCTTCCGATCGTTCTGAAGGCAAGGTCTACGCGGAGGCTGCACGCTGGCGGCTGAAAACGCCCATTCCCTCAGCGGTGGCGAAGATGCCGGTTTCTCCGGCCACACCCGAGGGCGCGCCCAAGGTGATTTTCGCCGCGCTCGACGCCTCTATCGCGGCGGAACTCGAGCCCCGCTTCGCCGACGCCGGCTGCGCCGTGGTTTCAAACTCGAGCGCGCTGCGCATGAAAGAAGACGTGCCCCTGGTGATTCCCGAGGTCAACGCCGGGCACATCCGACTGATCGACGCTCAGGCGTCACGCGAGAAGTCCGGCGGCTTCGTCGTGACCAATCCCAACTGTTCCGCGATCGGTCTCGTGCTCGCTCTCGCCCCGCTACACCGGCGCTTTGGTCTCGAGACCGTGATGGCCGTCACCATGCAGGCGGTCAGCGGCGCCGGATATCCCGGCGTGGCCTCGCTCGATATCCTGGGCAACGTCATTCCTTTCATCCGCAATGAGGAAGAGAAGATGGAGGAGGAAACGCGCAAGCTGCTTGGACAACTGAACGGTTCCAGGGTGACGCCCGGCGGCTTCGCCATGAGCGCGCAGTGCAACCGCGTCGCGGTCGAAGACGGGCACACCGAGTCCGTTTCCATTCGTCTGAAGACCAAGGCGAAGTCGGAGGAAATCATCGCCGCCTGGAACAGCTATCGCAGCGAGCCGCAGCAGTTGAAGCTGCCCAGCGCTCCCGAACAGCCGGTCGTCTATGTCGAGGCCAACGACCGCCCGCAGCCCCGTTTCGACGTGGACACGGGCGCCGGCATGACCGCCGTGGTCGGGCGTTTGCGCCCCTGCGGCGTTCTCGACTGGAAGTTCACCGTGCTCTCGCACAACACCATTCGCGGAGCCGCGGGCGCCGCCCTGCTCAACGCCGAACTGCTCAAGGCCAAGGGATACCTGGGATGATCTGCGGAATGATGACCTCCGGAATGATGATCTGCGCGATGATGACCTGCGCGATGATGATCTGCGGCAGGAATATTCTCCGTGACTCGACCGTAGCGCCGGCGTCTCGCCGGCTGTCGCGGGGGCGTCTCGCCCCCGCATGCGCGATCCTTGATCCCAACCAGGCAGCTCGAATTCGCGTCGCCACTCTCCCAAGGAAGCCACGCCGATGATTGTCATGAAATTTGGCGGCACGTCGGTGGAAGACGCCAAGGCCATTGACCGCGTGGCTTCGATCGTGCAAGGGCGGCTGGCGCAAAAGCCGGTGGTTGTGGTCAGCGCCATGGCCAGGGTTACCGACACGCTGCTCACCATGGCCAAGGCCGCCGGTGCCGGCGAGCGCAAGACCGCGCTCAAGCTTTGCCGCTCGCTGCAGGAGCGCCACTACAACACTGCCAGCGAATTGCTGGGCACTGCGCTGTTCACCGAGTTTCATTCCGAGATCGGCGCCGACTTCGAATCCCTGGACGAGTTGCTGCGCGGCATCTCGGCAGTAGGCGAAATCACGCCGCGCACCACCGATCACGTCGCCGCCTTCGGCGAGATGCTGTCGGCCAAGATCGTCGCCGCCGCCTTCGCTGCCCGCGACATGAACGGCGTCCATGTGGACTCGCGCGATGTTCTGATCACCGACAGCAACTACATGCAGGCGGTTCCGCAATTCGAAGAAACCAACGCGCGTCTGCAGGAGAGAGTCGAACCTCTTCTGCGCACCGGCAAAGTGCCGGTCATGGGCGGATTCATTGGCTCCAGTCGCGCCGGCATCACCACCACGATCGGACGCGGCGGTTCGGATTTCTCCGCGGCCATTTTCGGCGCCGGCCTTAGCGCGGACCGCATCGAGATCTGGACTGACGTGGACGGCATTCTCACCACCGATCCCCGAATCTGTCCCGACGCCCACCGCATCAAGGTCATCAGCTTCGACGAAGCAGCCGAACTCGCTTACTTTGGAGCCAAGGTTCTGCATCCCGCGACCGTGCTGCCCGCCATCCAGAAAAATATTCCCGTCTATGTTTTGAACTCGCGCAATCCGTCGTGCGAAGGCACGCGCATCACCACCCACGCTCCCCAGGGCAAGAACATCCTCAAAGCGATCGCCGCCAAGAAGCGCATCACCATCGTGGACGTGGCTGCGCCCCGCATGCTGCTGGCCCACGGATTCCTGCGCTCGATTTTCGAAGCCTTCGACCGCCACAAAGTTGCCGTGGATGTGGTTTCGACTTCCGAGGTGAGCGTTTCTGTGACGGTCGATTCGAATCAGGCGATTCCCGCGCTGGCCGCCGACCTCGCCAAACTGGCCGACGTAAAATACGAAGGCCGCAAAGCCATCGTCTGCCTGGTGGGCGAGAACCTGCGGGAGAAGCCGGGGATGGCAGCGCTGGTTTTCGGCGAACTTGCGGACAAGAAGATCCGCATGATCTCGCAAGGCGCGTCCGAAATCAATCTGACGTTCGTGATCGAAGAGGACGAAGTGCCCGAAGTGGTCCGGCGCCTGCACAAAACGTTTTTCTCGGAACTGGACGCGGAAATCTTCGCGTAGGACAGAATTAACAGCCTTTGACCGCTAAGAACGCAAAGATAGCGCGAAGATCGCGAAGAAAGGCGCTCAGGATTTTCTTAGCGTCCTTTGCGGCCTTTCTTTGCGACCTTCGCGGTTAAAGGTCTTAGGTGTTGAACCTGTGATGAGACTTCTAATCCTCGGCCGAGGCAAAACGGGATCGCTGGTGGCGGAAGTCGCCGCCGAGCGCCTGCACGACATCCAGATCGCTGGCGCCAAAGAGAATTCCGCCTGCGCCGCGCTCACTCCCCAAAAGCTCAACGACATCGACGCCGTCATCGACTTCACCGCGCCTCATTGTGTGATCGCCAACATCGAAGCCTGCGTGCGATCGGGCAAGAACATGGTCGTCGGAACCACTGGTTGGTACGGAGAAGATCACGGAGAACTCGACCGCATTCGCCTTCTGGTCGAGCAGCACGGCACCGGTTTCGTCTACGCCGCCAATTTCTCCGTGGGAGTGAACCTGTTCTTCGACGTCGCCCGCGCTGCCGCCGCAGCGCTGCGCCAGGGCTATTCCGGCCAGATTTTCGAGCGTCATCACGTTCACAAGAAGGACGCGCCCTCCGGCACCGCGTTAGCCATCCAGCGCGTCATCCGCGAAGCCGGCGTCCAGAGCGAGAGTATCGAGATCACTTCCTTTCGTGAGGGCGAGGTCGTCGGCCTGCACGAGGTCGTGCTCGAATCTCCCAACGATCGCATTTATCTCTGCCACGACGCCAAATCGCGCCGCGGCTTCGCCGAGGGCGCCGTCCGCGCCGCCGAGTGGCTCGCCGGCAAAAAAGGCTTCTACGATTTCAAGGATGTCTGGCGGGAGTTGTAGAGGCAGCCGGCTTTGTCTTCAGGAGCGGTAAGAGAATCTGCGCGACCAGCGACGCCATCCGATGAGTTCCGACTTCCGTGAGGTGTAATCCGTCTAAAGTCGCGTCCCTACCGGCGATTACTCGGGTGAAGTAACGCTTCGGAATCAGGGCAACGCCGTATTTTGCTGCGAGCCGGCGCTGAATCTGGCCATAGGCCACTCGTTGCGGCAGCAAGGGCAACTCGAACATGACCACCGTGCGTCCGGGCGCAGCCAGTTTCGCCAGGACTCCGTCGAGCGCCCGCGCGAACGTGTCCGACGGTTCGCCTGCGATCAGGTCGTTCCCGCCAAGTTCAATCAGTATCAGGTGATCTTCCGGGTAGACTCGGTCAGCCATAGCCAGTCCGTCTGTCATGGTCGCGCCCGGCATTGAAAGATTCCTGATCTCCACTCCTGTAATGTGCTGCATCACCACAGGCCACGGCGCGCCCCGCGGGCCAAGCCCTGAGGAGATTGAATCTCCAATAACCACGAGATGGTCGCTGGCCTGGCCGCAGATTACCGGCATTCTACGGTAGGAAAGCTCCACAATCGGAAGCGTCAGCAATAGCACCAGCAGGAGTGGCGCAGACACAATCTGTAGTTTCGACCACGCTAGTGTTGGTGCTGTCCGGTTCCACGCAATGAGCCACAGCCAGAACGCGGCTGCAAAAACCACGTCAATGATCCACGCAAATGGCGGACAAGCCATCACGATCAAACCTAACGCCAGCCAAGTCGCAAAACTCCGCAGCCACATGAGCCAGCGCCGCTTCAGGTATGGTGAAGTGGCCACGGTCATCAGGAGCAGTGCAGCGCCGGGATAAAGCGATTCACCGGACGCAAAGTACAGGACGAGAGGGTTCACGTGGGAAATCGTATCAGCACTCTTAGCTCGAAAGACCGCTCCCCGGTTTTCCCTTCACCCCCATTCGCGCTATCTTATAGCCATGCAACTCCGAGGATGTGGTACTGCACTGGTAACTCCGTTCCATCAAGACGGTTCCGTTGACGATGCTGCCCTGCGCAATCTGGTCTCATGGCAAATCGAATCCGGCATCGATTTTCTTGTTCCTTGCGGCACCACCGGCGAGACTCCCACGCTCACTCACGACGAGTGGCTGCACGTGATTGACACGACCATCGAGGTCGCCGCCGGACGTGTGCCCATCGTGGCCGGCGCGACTTCGAACTCGACCCACGAAGCAGTCGAGAAAGCCAAGGAAGTTGCCGCGCGCCCGGGAGTGAATGCCATCCTGACAGCCTCGCCCTACTACAACAAGCCCACGCAGGAGGGCCAGTATCGCCATTTCAAGGCGATCGCCGAGGCCGTGGGCGACAAGCCGGTCATTCTCTACAACGTGCCCGGCCGCACTGGGACCAACCTCGAGCCTAGCACCCTGACGCGCCTGGCCGAGATTCCGAACATCGTCGGCGTGAAAGAAGCCAGCGGCAATATGACCCAGATCGCCGAGGCCATCACCGCCGTGCCCGAGACGTTTCTGGTTTTCTCCGGAGACGACACATACACGCTGCCGGTGATTGCGCTGGGCGGCGTCGGCGTCATCTCCGTCGCCGGGAACGAAATCCCGCACGAGATGGCGTCGCTCACCCGCGCCGCGCTGGCGAACGACTGGACCACCGCGCGCAGCCTGCACCGCAAATATCTGCCGCTCATGCAGGCCAACTTCCTCGAGTCAAGTCCGCTGCCGGTCAAGGCCGTGCTGGCCATGATGGGCAAGATCGAAGAAGTCTACCGCTTGCCACTGCTGCCCATGCGGCGCGACACTCGTTCGCGGCTGCAGAAGGTCGTCGCTGAAGTCGGACTGATCTCGAAGCCTGCCGGACCCGCGCCTGAGGTTTCGGAGTTCTTTATTTACGAGAACTGGGCCGCCGGACCACACAAAATTGTTCTGCATCGCGGTTCCTGCGGGCAATGCAGCCACGGCAAAGGACGCCCCTCCGGTCACGACGCCAATCACGCGCGCTGGCACGGCCCCTACTCGACCCTGGCCGAAGGCCGCGCCGCCGCCCACGCCATGACCGGCGTGCTGATCCGCAGCGAATGCAAGTGCGTGTAGAGGAGGTCAGAAGTTAGAAGTCAGAATGAAGAAGTAACCCCTGCGTTGTAATCGTCTTGCTTCTTACTTCTGCATTCTTACTTCTAACTTCTGCCTTCTGCATTCCTTTATACTGCTCCCGCATGTCCTCTCTCCAATCCTCGATCGAGCGCCTGGCCGCCCTGGCCCAACCCGAGCACGATCCCGCGGCGCAGCGGACGTTCCTCGAATTCCGCGACCAGCTCACCCAAGGCAAGATTCGCGCAGCGGAGAAAGGCCTTGATCCGGAAAATCCGGGCCGCTGGGTCGTGAACGCGTGGGTCAAACAAGGCATCTTGCTCGGATTCCGGCTGGGAGCGCTCACTGAAATGAATGCGGGCCTCTCCTTCGTGGATAAAGACACTTTCCCAGCCCGCCAGTTCACCATCGCCGATCGCGTCCGCGTGGTTCCCGGTGGATCGTCGGTGCGGGTGGGCGCCTACGTCGCGCCTTCGGTCATCTGCATGCCACCGATGTTCATCAACGTGGGTGCCTATGTGGACGAAGGCACCATGATCGATTCGCACGCGCTGGTCGGCTCCTGCGCGCAGATCGGCAAACGCGTGCACCTGAGCGCCGCCGCGCAGGTCGGAGGCGTGCTCGAGCCGGTGAATGCCGCACCCGTCATCATCGAAGATGACGTGCTGGTGGGAGGCAACTGCGGCATCTTTGAAGGGACGCTGGTGGGAGCGCGCGCGGTGCTGGGAGCAGGAACAATCCTGACGCGATCGACTCCGCTCTACGATCTAGTCAAAGGTGAAGTCTACCGCGCCACAGCCGAAGCGCCGTTAGAGGTTCCGGAGAACGCGGTGGTGGTTCCAGGATCGCGCGCAGTCAAGAAGGAGAAGGGCCCTTGGAACTGGAATCTCTCCCTCTACACGCCGGTCATCGTGAAGTACCGTGACGAAAAAACCGACCGCGGAATCGAGTTGGAAGACTGGCTGCGGTAGTTACCGCAGAGTTTCTACAGCGACTTGGATGAACATGAAAAACTCGAGGTATGGATGACGCGCATTGTCGTGGCGCCAAGCGAGGAATGTGACTTGCTGGAGGGCGACAAGGGCGCTTACGTCAACGTGCTAACGTTGGCAACCAACGAAACAGAATGCCGGACGAAGGTAGCCGCCGCCATGGACCACTACCGCCTTCAGGTCGTGGATGTGGAAGATGTCTTTCTGTTTTCGGACGCGTCCAACGTCTCTGATGAGCTTATAGTTATTGCTGAGGAGTTGGAGAAATCTCAGAATCTCAACCACGTTCGCTTTACAACCTTGCACAAGTTTCCTAGAGTCATGTAAGTCAATGTCTTCCTTCAGCGGCTGGATTCTACCCAACTTCTACGGCCAACTTCTCCGCTCGGTTGGACGTAACCTGAATTTGCCCAAACCTCCCGATCACAGCATCCGCGTGCCCTAAAGCGTCTGCCGGATACGTGCTCGTAATTCCAATCACTTTCATCCCGCCCGCGTGCGCCGACTGAATTCCCGCCGGCGCGTCTTCGATCACGAGACACTCCTCCGGTTTGAACCCCAGCAACTCCGCCCCCTTCAAATATGGCTCGGGATGCGGCTTTCCCTTGGTGACGTCATCGGCTGTAACCAGCGCCTTCGGCACCGGCAGTCCGCAGAAGCGCAGCCGCGCCTTCGCCAGATAACCCGTGCCCGACGTGACCACGCCCCAGCGTCCCTCGGGTATCGAACGCACCAGTTCCGCCGCGCCGGGCATCACGCGCACGCCACCTTTCTGATGGTCAGCCTCGCGTCTTTCCAGATCCCGGACTTCCGCTGCGGCGTCCAAGTGCGGCGCGACCCGCTGAACCACCTCGATTGCACGCACTCCGTGGGCGATGGCGATGACCGTCTCTTCGTCAATTCCCTTGCGCCGCGCCCACTCGCGCCATTCCCGGCCCACCGAACCGGTCGAATCCACGAGAACTCCGTCCAGATCAAAAAGAATGGCAGCGCAGTAAAAGGTAGGCATATCTCGAATATTTAACCACATGGATTTCGGAAGACCGGTGCGTTCTCGAATTCGTGCAGTCCACCAACTCTGTCATCCTGAGCGAAGCGAAGGACCTACGCACTATGCCGGCAGCGCCTCAATGCCAGCAGCCTGCATAGGTCTTTCGCCTCGCACAAGATGACAATCCGCTATAGGGGCTAATTCCTGAGAGCCCGACACCAGACTCGAAGTGGCTAACTCGTGCCTGCCGGTAAACTCGGCTGATTCCCCGCAACCGGCGCCGCCTCCAGCGCCCGCTGCCTGATCAGCAGATGCCGCTGGCGGAAGTGCGCCCGCGCGCGTTCCCCCCAGGCGCGCACAAACCAGTAATTCAGCCCGGCGCCGAGGGCCGCGCTGACCAGCGGGATCACGCGCCCCGCCCACTTCTCCACCACTTCCGCGCCGGCCTCCGTGGCAATCCGCTGAATCACTCGCGGCACAAATTTATTGACCACTTCTTTTTCCAGCAGCTCGCGGCTGATGTCCACTCCGGCCGCGCTAGCCGCGGCAATCCACAGTTCCGCGATCTCGTCGTCGGTGTTGAATTCAAATCCGTACAGCAAGCTCAGCTTCTGAATCGTTCGCATGGTGATCGCCGACAGAATCCCGAGATCGGGCACAATCGTCATCAGCCCGCCCAGCCCCAATCCCGCGCCTTCCAACGCCGCCAACTTCATTCCGCTGCGAATAATCGACTCTGCGACTGCATCCAGTTCCCCAATCTCCAGAGAGAACACGCCGTGATATCCGCTGATCGGCACGCGGTACGCCGTCCGCAACTGCAGCAGGAATCTTGCCGGATCCACCCGCACCGTGGAATAGGCGCGCGTCAGCCCTTTCACCAGCGCCGTCTCCACCCGCCGCCGAAGCCACGATTTGCGCCGCTCCGCCATTACTCTCACCTTACCGCACGGGCGGTCAGAATGCCATCAGCCAGCTTTGAGCTTTGAGCTACGAGTTATTAGCAGCGGAAAATCGGCGTTAGCTCGCCGCTCGCAGCTCGAAGCTCGTAACTATGTGCTAGCATTCTCCTTACTTCATGACAACTGGAAAACTGCAAGTTGTCCCTCTCGGCGGCCTGGGCGAGTTTGGTATGAACTGCATGGCCGTCCGCTGGGGTGACGACATCATCGTCATTGACGCCGGCCTGATGTTCCCCGAAGCCGAACTGCTGGGCGTTGACATCGTCGTCCCTGACATTTCTTACCTCACCGAAAACCGCCAGCGCATCCGCGGCATCATCCTCACCCACGGCCACGAAGACCACATCGGCGCGCTGCCCTGGATCCTCTCCGAACTCAACGTTCCCGTCTGGGCCACGGAGTTCACGCTCGCCTACGTGGAAGACAAGCTCGACGAGCACGGCCTGCTCGACGACGCTGACCTGCGCGAGATGCGTCCCAACGAGCGCTTCAAAGTTGGAGCTTTCACCATTCATCCCATTCAGGTGACGCATAGCCTGGTGGACTGCGTGGCGCTGGCCATCCACATGCCGCTTGGGGTGGTCATTCACACCGGCGATTTCAAAGTTGACCCCACGCCTACCGACAACCGTCTCTTCGATCTGCACTCTTTCGCCGAATACGGCAAAAACGGCGTGCTGGCGCTCTTTCAGGACTCCACCAACGTCGAGCGCAAGGGATACACGCCCAGCGAGCGCGCCGTGCGCAGAAAGTTCGACGAAGTCTTCACCCGCACCCAGCGCCGACTTTTCATCTCCTGCTTTTCTTCCTCCATTCACCGCATCAAGCTGGCCGTGGAGCTCGCCCACGAACACGGCCGCAAAGTCGCTTTCATCGGCCGCTCCATGAACAACTCCGCCGAGATCGCCGAGGATCTCGGCTACATCGAAGTCCCCGAAGGCCTGGTTATCAGTCCCGGGGAGATGAAAAACGTCCCTCCGGAAAAGGTCTGCGTCCTGATCAGCGGCACGCAGGGCGAGCCCATGTCGGCGCTGTCGCGCGCCGCCGTGGACAACCACAAGCACGCCAAAATCGAAAAAGGCGACACGGTCGTGCTCTCGTCGCGCATCATCCCCGGCAACGAGAAAACGATTTACCGCATGATCGATCACCTTTTCCGCCGCGAGGCCCACGTCATCTACGAAGACGGAACTTCGCCGCCGGTCCACGTCAGCGGACACGCCAGCCAGGAAGAACTCAAGCTCATCATCAACCTGGTCAAGCCGCGCTATTTCATTCCCATCCACGGCGAGTACCGGCAACTGAAGCTGCACGCGGAAATGGCCGCCGCCATGCACGGCTCGGTTGGCAAGGTCATGCTGATCGAAAGCGGAGACGTTCTGGAATTCGACGAACTGGGCGCGCGCAAGGCCGCCCGCGTCAAGGTGGGCCGCGTCTGCATCGACTCCGGCAATCGCACCGACGTGGTCGAGGACCTCATCATCAAAGACCGGCTGCACCTCAGCGAAGACGGCATCGTGCTGCCCATCATCGCCATTAACAAGCTGTCGGGAGAGGCCGAGTCGGCTCCGGAAATCGTGACCCGTGGATTCAGCCCCGGCGATGACGGCCTGCTCGACGGAGCCAAGCGCATTGTCGAAGACACGCTGGCGCATTCGAGCGACGAGGAAAAGGGCGACTACGGCGTGATCAAGGAAAAGATCCGCGCCGACCTCAAGCGCTATATCTCCAAGCAAACCCAAAAGCGCCCGCTCATCATGCCGGTGATTTTGGAGATCTGATCGGCCACGGATTTTCATGGGTCCTTGAGGTAGCTGTCATCCTGAGCGGAGCATTTGCCTCCGCGTAGCGAACCCGAACATTGGATCAAATGATCACCCTCTCCGACCTCCACTCCGCCCAATCCCGCCTCCACGGCATCACCGTCCGCACCCGTCTGATCGAATTCCCACAGACCATGTGGGGACAGCCGCCCTCGGCTGTTCGCCCGGGCGAAAGCCCGGCGGCTGCCTGCCCCGACCGCCGCCTCTTCCTCAAGCCCGAAAACCAGCAGCCCATCGGCGCGTTCAAGCTCCGCGGAGCCTACAACAAAATCGCTTCCCTCTCCGAAGACGAACGCAAACTCGGCGTCATCTCCTACTCCAGCGGCAATCACGCCCAGGGCGTGGCCTATGCCGCCCGCTCGCTCGGCGTGAAGGCGGTCATCGTCATGCCCAACAACGCCCCAACGATCAAGCGCGAAGCAACGGCCGCACTGGGCGCGGAGATCGTGCTGGTGGGCCCGGCCAGCGACGAGCGCAAGGCCAAAGCCGAGGACCTCGCCGCCCGGCACGGATACGTCATCGTCCCGCCATACAACGACGAAAAAATCATCGCCGGCCAGGGCACCATCGGCCTCGAAATTCTCGAAGACTTGCCTGAAGTCGAAACCGTCCTCTCGCCGGTCGGCGGCGGAGGCCTCATCAGCGGCGTCGCCACCGCCATCAAATTGACCAATCCAAAAGTGAAAGTCATCGGCGTCGAACCCGAACTTGCCGCCGACGCCCAAGCCAGCCTGCGCTCGGGAAGAATCGTCCAATTCCCCGCCGACCAGGTCTCCCGCACCATTGCCGACGGACTCCGCACCCAGAGCATCGGCCCCATCAACTTCGAACACATGCGGAAGTACGTCGACGACATCATTACCGTCAGCGAAGACGAAATTCGCCACGCGATGAAACTGCTGGCCGCCAGTCCCGCCACCGTGGCCGAACCCAGCGGCGCCGTGGCTGCTGCGGGATTCCTGTTCCACCTCGACCAGTTGCCCAACACAAAGCTGAACGTTGCCATCATCAGCGGCGGCAACATCGAGCCGGAAATGCTGGAGAAACTCGGGCAACCATAAGACGTTGGAGGTAGTGGGATACTGTGAATTTGGGTGCGACCTAACGACGTGGCATACTAGCGGAATTGATCCCTCCCTGTCTGGGAATCCTATGAGCGGGGAGGGCGGAAGGAGCAGCGTGAGCCCGATGGACAGGGCCATCTACGTGGTTAGTAAGGCACTCGTCCACTACATCCCCATATTGCTGGGTGTGTTTATGTTCGCCTCTGCTTGCATCGGCTATGGCAAGCCTCCCGTAAAGCGGCACGTACGCTTGCTAGTCGGCGCGGCGGGATTTTTGTTGCTGTTTCTTGGCATCCGGCTGGTCATCGTTTCAAAGTAGCCTGCTGCCGACGTTGCAAGCAATGCCCGTACAGCGAATAATCTAGATATGAAGCTGCGCCTGATATTACTTTCTGCTGCATTCCTGTTTCTTACGAACCTCGCCTCGGCCCAGGCCCCGCGTGGAACCCTGGTTCACGAAGAAGCTATTCGCGTCTCTCCCGCCAGTGATGCGGCAAAACTGGGCGAGGCCGGACGCGGACACGAACTCGTGATTCTCGATACCAGCCGCGACTGGGCCCACGTGGAAGCGATCATCCGGGAGCCGAAGAAAGACGCCGACGAAGATGACCCCGAAGCCGAAGGCAAAACCATCACCGGATGGGTTCCCGGAAAAGCGCTCGTGACCAGCACCACGCCCAACGGCGACAAGATCGTGTTCGGCGAAGCCGCCGATTCCGAAGATCAGGCCAGCCGCCGCCTCGGACGCCGCGACGCTGCCCAGGACGCCATGCGCCTCTACTATCGCGTTTACGATCTTTTCCCCACGTCGCCGCTCGCCAGCGAGGGGCTGTACCGTGCCGCCGACATCCGCTGGCAGATCGAGCGCTCCGACGTGATGACGCGTCCTTCCGCCCGTGAGCGCGATCCCTACATGCGCGGCCAGATTGACGAAGAATGGATGAAGCTCGTGATCAAGAAATTCCCCGGCACCAAGTGGGGCGATCTTGCCGCTTTCCATCTCATCGAAAACAAACTCTGCGGCGATTGGCAGGGCGCGTCGAAGTGCCCGGAAAAGGAAGCCGACATCTATGAGAAGTACGCCAATGAGCACGGGCAGTCCCCGGCAGCGCCCGACGCGCTTTACCAGGCGGCGTGGCGCCGCTCCGCGCTGATCGAGATTTACAAAACCGAAGCCAACCTGAAAAAATCAGAAGAGTCGAAAACCCGCGCTCTCGGCCTGGCGGAGAAAATCGTCAGTCAATACGGTCAAAGTGACTGGGCCTTGCGCGCGCAGCGGCTGATCTTTTACATTCAACAAGGCGTGCCAACCTACGGAAACGCGACGGACTGACCTTGCCCATCTATCAAGCGGTAGTTCTTGCAGTCATTCAGGGACTGGCGGAATTCATCCCTGTTTCGAGCTCGGGACATCTGATCATTGCGCGGCGGCTGCTGGGCTGGAACGAACTCTCGCCCGCCCACGAGCTCAGTTTTGACGTTGCCCTTCATTTCGGAACCCTGCTTTCGGTGCTTTTCTACTTTCGGCGCACCTGGTTTCAGATTGTCCGGGCCGCGCTGGGAGGAAAAGTGGTCCGCTTCTCCGAGTCCGGCGCTTCCGACGCCAGCCTCACCGTCGAAGAACAGAAGGAAGAACGCCTGCTTCTCTGGTTTCTGGCCATTGCCACGATTCCGGGAGCCATTGCCGGCAAGCTGCTGGAGCATTCCGCCGAGGATTACTTCCGCGAGCATCTCTTCCTCATCGCGACAGCCTTGATTGTCGTCGCGCTCTTGATGTGGCTGGGAGAAAAAGCCGGCTCGCTCAACAAGCCCCTGACCCGTATCTCGTTCGCCGATTCGCTGATCGTGGGCGTGGCCCAAGCGTTCGCGCTGATCCCGGGGGTTTCGCGTTCCGGGTCAACCATCACCGCCGGCCTGTTCCGCGGGATGACGCGGGAAGCCGCCGTCCGATTCAGCTTCCTGCTCTCCACCCCGATCATCGCCGGTGCTGCTCTGGTGAAGGCCCACGAACTGCACAAAGAGGGCCTCCCTGCGGCCATGCACGCCCCATTTCTGGTGGGCATCCTGGTGTCCGCTGTGGTGGGCTACGCGGCCATCGCCTGGCTGATCCGCTACTTGCAAACCAACACCCTGCGCGTCTTCATCGTCTATCGCATCATCGCGGGCGTGGTGGTGATTGCCCTCGCCTTGGTCTGGCACCTGCGATAGGTCGAGGGGGCGAACGAAAGGCTCTCAGCGACGGCACCGTGCCGATTTCCGGCTTCCCCGGCGGGAAACCGCATGAATACTATGGGCTATTTCCTCGATTGCCCTAACCTGCGGTTCTTGTCATAATGTAAGAGCTCTGGCCGATTGCGGCACCGGAAAGTCGCAGCATTCCCCGGTGTGTAAATCCGGCCTCATGGATTATCTGGCGACCATTTTTTCGCCCACGGGCAACCGCCGGCTCAACGAGCTGGTTGGATTCCTCCTGTGCGTCTCCGCGCTCCTCCTCTTCCTCGCCCTGGCGTCGTATTCTCCTCTGGATCCTTCGTGGAATAGCGCCTCGGTGCTGACCGGTTCGCATGCCGCCCGCAACTGGATCGGCGTGGTCGGCGCGTACGTGTCCGATGCGATCCTGCAGTTCTTCGGCGTCGGCGCTTTCCTGCTGGTGATCTTCCCCACACTGCTCGGCCTGCGATGGTTTCGCTCCAGCAAGGTGCAATCGCCCATCGCCAAGAGCCTGGGCGGAATCTGGCTGATGATGTTTGTTCCGGCGCTGCTGGCCCTTTTGCCGGGGCAGTTGCGCTGGCTGCACGTCATCCCCATCGAAGGCCTGCTGGGACGCGTTGTGGGCGACTTCCTCATTCACTACCTGAATCTCGTGGGCGCCTACATTGTCTGCGGCAGCATTCTGGCGGCCGCGCTCTATCTCTCGACGGCGTTTTCCTTCTCCTCCCTGCAAGTTTGGGCTCCGACTAGGTTCGCGTTCGTCACCGCGCTGTGGAACCGTTACAAGGATTGGCGGGAGGAACGCGCCAAGAAGCGGCAGCAGAAGGAACTGGAGCAGCGGCGAATCTCGAAGCCGGTGGTGAAGACGCAATTGATCCCCTCGCGCCCGCCGCAGCCCGGAGCGCAATCCGTTGCCGACCCCGATTCGCGCCGCACCGGGATCGAGCGCAAGCTGGCGGAAGAGAATGGATCGAGGGCAGCGGCGAGGCCCGCGAGCGGCGGAATTCTGGCCGAGTCTCTGGCCTCCGATTCCTCCGCGGAATCAGCCGCCGGTCCCGCAGTCGCCGATCCTGAAGTCAATGACCGCGCCGACAGTGGCCACAAGCCCAAGACCACCATGCCCCGCATCGCCGGCGGATACAAGCTGCCCTCCAGCAGCCTGCTGCAGCGTCCCGACGAGCAACAAGCGGTGGATGCCGACGAACTCAAGCTGCTGGCGCAAGTGCTCACCGAAAAGTACGCCGAGTTCGAGGTTCACGGGCAAGTCACGCAGATCAACCCCGGCCCCGTAGTCACCACGTTCGAATTCAAGCCTGAAGCCGGCATCAAATACACGCGCATCACCAATCTTGTGGACGATCTTTGCCTCGCGCTCAAGGCCGAGAGCATCCTGATCGAGCGCATGGCGGGCAAGAGCACGGTGGGCATCCAGGTGCCCAACCGCCAGCGCGAAATCATCTGGCTGCGGGAAAACATCGAGTCGCAGGAGTTCATGGGCTCGAAGTCCAAGCTCACCGTCGCCATGGGCAAGGACATCAACGGTCGCATCGTCACCGCCGACCTGGCGGGCATGCCGCATCTCCTGATCGCCGGTTCAACGGGCACCGGCAAGAGCGTGGCCATCAACGCCATGATCATGTCCATTCTGTACAAGGCGACGCCCGACCAGGTGCGTCTGATCCTGGTGGACCCGAAGCGGCTGGAACTGGGCAACTACGAGGGCGTTCCCCATCTTTACACGCCGATCATTACCGAGCCCAAAGTCGCCGCCAACGCGCTGCGCAACGCGGTGCGCGAAATGGAGCGTCGCCTGAAACTGCTCGCTTCCCGCGGCGTGCGCAATATCGATCAGTACAACCGCCTGTTCGATCAAGCCGGCACGCCCAGCCTGTTCGCGGAAGAGTCCGACGAAGTGCCAATTCCCTACATCGTCATCGTAATCGACGAGTTGGCTGACCTGATGATGCTCGATTCTCACAACGTCGAGGAATCCATCACCCGCCTGGCGCAGATGGCGCGCGCCGTCGGCATTCACCTGGTGCTGGCGACGCAGCGGCCTTCGGTCGACGTGATTACCGGATTGATTAAGGCGAACTTCCCGGCCCGCGTCTCCTTCCGGGTCGCGACCAAGGTGGACTCGCGCACCATTCTCGATGCCAACGGCGCCGAGGCCCTGCTGGGTAAAGGCGATTTGCTTTATCTGCCGGCAGGCTCAGCCCGCGTGCACCGGCTGCATGCTCCGTTCGTCACCGAGAAAGAAATCGCCGCAGTGGTCGAGTTCTGGAAGGCGCAAGGGATTGCAGAATATCAGCAGCACTTCCTCGAAGTACCCCAGGAAGAGCGCGATGCCGCCGCGGGCATCAGCGAAGGAGAACCGGGCGAAAACGGGGAAGCGGAAAGTGATCCCCTGTACGGCGATGCGGTGAAGTTGGTGGTTGAGTTCGGCAAGGCATCTACTTCCCTGCTGCAGCGGCGTCTACGCATCGGCTATGGCCGCGCCGCCCACCTGATTGACCTGATGGAGCAGGATGGCATCGTCGGCGCCGCCGACGGCCCCAAGCCCCGCGAAGTGCTCAAGCGGCCAGACTGGATTTCGGAAATCGAAGAGTCAATGCGCTGACCTGCATTATTCATGAGGTGTTTTGAAAGGGCGCGGCTTCCAGCCGCGCCGACACGGACAAAAACAATCCGGCTTT